>CAIKWE010000045.1 GCA_903831085.1 uncultured Verrucomicrobiota bacterium
AGCAATATCTCAGCGTCCCGGAGCATCCGGATAATCTGTTCGGCATTGTACTTTTTCCTGATCGACATGTGTCCTCCTTATTCGTTTTTACCCGCAGAATACTAACTCTGCGAGTGGTTTCGTTTAAGGGGGTCAGGTCAGGTAAAGGTCGCCAACCGTCTTTAGCACCGTACGCCGGGAAACGTTTTGAACTGAAACGGGTTTATAAGGAAAAAACCTATAAGGCGTTCGTGCTTGCCGACGGGACTATTCGCTACAACGGTGAGATCTTCACTTCACCGTCTCTTGCGGCCGTTGCCGTCACCAACCGCCCAATGAACGGGTGGGGGTTCTGGCGCTTCAAAGATGCTTCGGGTAAATGGGTCAAACTCGACGCTCTGCGGAAATAACGTCCGAGTCACCTATACGATCCTCCCGTTTGATTTTTACCCCTTGGCGCAGAAAAATTTTTATTTTTTTTAACGCCAAAGGGACGTTTGCGTTAATTACTTCATAGCCAACAAGCTATAAGCATTTGAATGCGCAATCTATCCTGCGGCTATGGCGCTCCCGTTTATTTTGCCCCTTACCTTAATAAGGAAATGAAAAGGGGGCTTTCTTGTTAATCTACTCATAACCAACAAGATGGATTAGTTTTTAAGTCGCAACCAGCTTTTGGCTCCGGCGCGCCCGTTTGATTTCTCCCCTTAGGGTGAGAGTTTCAACATTTAACCAGAGCCGAATCATATGCTGTACGCCATCAAAAACCTGTCGTCGTTAAAAACCCAACCCTGCACGCCGTGGACTGTAACTGTCGGCAACCCGCCCAAGACCGACTGGAATAATCCGGCACTCGATCACTGCTTCTATTCCGGTTTCGAGGGGTTGATTTCTGGAGCCCGGATTGATTCAAAAAATAATCCCGCCATTGCTCTCCACTGGATCGTGGCCGACTATGATGGCATGATCGACCAACACGCACGCGATACCGTTCTCGACCACTGCGTTGATTTCCGTCCGCAGTATATCTGCAAAACCATTTCTGGCGGTGCCCGGCTGCTTTGGCGGCTCGAAGCACCTTTCCTGCTCCATAGCAACGACCTGACTTCCCGGCTCATGCGGCAAGTCCGCAAAAAGTTGAGACTCTCAAAGGTCTTGGTCGGGCTGGACACCGCCGCCTTTGACGATCCCTGCAAATACTACGAAGTCGGCACGGACTGGGTTCAGCTTTCCGGCGGCGTGATCCCCGCGAACTTTATGATGCAGTGGGCTGTTGAATCCTCCCATCAATACGACTGGAACAAACTGGGCCCTGTCATCCCTATCGAAACCATCGCCGCCGAAGTGGAACGGCAATACCCCGGCCGTTGGGCTGGCGATTTTGACATCGGCAGACGCGGCGTTCGCTTTTGGGATTCTTCAGCGGACAACGAGACAGCGGCAATCATACGTGATTCCGGTATGCAATGTTTCACCGGCGGACAGGCATTCGTTCCGTGGTCGGCAATTCTCGGGCGGCAGTTTGTGAAAAAGTTTGAAGCCGATCGTATCGGCGGCGCGGTCAATGACGTCTATTTTGACGGTTATGAATACTGGACACAGCTTCCCAGCCGCCAGTGGCAGGCGCTGAATAAATCCGACATCACTCTTTACCTCAAAGTATCGAAAGGGCTCCACGCATCCACACCCCGCAACGCAAACTGTAGCGAAGTCGATCAGGCTCTCTATCGCATTCAGAATCAGCAGTTCATCTCCTGTGCCGCGCCGTTAATTCACCGCCCCAAAGGCATCGTCATCGTCAACGGTCTACGTGTTTTGAATACGTCAGCCGTCGAAGTTCTCCATCCCGCCGATCCGAATCCTGTAGCCGAGGGCCATGACCTCGGTCTTTCTGTAGCTGCGGACGCTGGCCGCGGTCTTTCTTCCTTGTCCGCCGTAGCCTCGGCGAAGGTGGATGACCTCCCGCGGCCCGGCGAAGCTTTCAGCGAAGACGGCTGTTCTCAAGGTGGGGCGAAGTCTCCGACGGAGCCGGGATCCCCTCCACTGGAGGGGTGCCCGAAGGGCGGGGTGGGTTCCCAAAACTCCACCACTCCCATACTCCATCACTCCGATACTTCTCCCGGCTTCCCTTGGTTGGAATCCTATTTCTCCACCTTCTTCGATCCGGTTGAGCAGTTGGATTATTTCTACGCCTGGCTCCGCCGCTGGTATATTTCGGCGCGGGACGGTCGTATGCTTCCCGGTCAGGCCTCTTTCTTTGCCGGAGTTCCGAACACTGGAAAAACACTTCTATCTACCGTTATCCTTTCCCGTATCTTTGGCGGGCACACCGATGCCAGCAACTTTCTGTGCGGCGAAGACAACTTCAACAGCCACCTGTTCAACAGTGCGGTCTGGTCCGTAGATGACGTCGTACCGCTTACCGACCACAGAACCCACCTGCGGTTTTCAGCACTCATTAAAAAGATGGCGGCCAATCGTACGTTCTCTGTCAGGGAAAAATTCAAAATCGACAAAACAATCGAATGGAACGGGCGGATAGTCATCACCTGCAACACCGATCCGGAGTCTATCCGCATCCTGCCCGATGTGGATTTATCGAACCGGGATAAAATCAATCTCTTCCGTGTGGCTGATCGGGATACCTTTACGTTTCCCCGCAATGTCGAAGAAATCATTTTGTCTGAGTTGCCGTTTTTCCTCCGCTGGATTCTCGACTGGACACCGCCGGATCATGTTCTTGGCGATTCGCGCTACGGCGTTAAAACCTACTGCGAGGATTCTTTACTTGATGCCGCCCGTCATTCCTCCAGTGCCTATTCGTTCCTTGAGGTTTTATTGAAATTTTTCGAGGGGCATACCCCCGAGGTCTGGACCGGTTCAGCCACCGATCTGCACAGCGCGATGTTGAACGATACCGACGGCCTTGCCGCGATTGTTGCCAAGTATACTACTCGGCAGGTTGGACGTGAATTATCCAAACTATCGGCGCAAGGCTACCCGCTAACCCAAAACCGTCAGAATGTGAAACGGATTTGGACGATCAACATTAAGCAGCTCTCAACCGGAACCGCTGACGATCTCGCTCCGTTCTAAAATGTAGAGTCGGCTCTCAGAGCCGATCTCAAGGTAGGGACGGATCTCCGAGCCGTCCTTTGGTATTTTTTGTATTCTGTGGCTGCGAACGTTGGTCGCGGTCTTCCTGACAACTACCAACCATCAACTTCAAACTGCACCGGCCTGTTGACCGCGGTCTCTCTCTACTGTAGGCCGGGTGACCCCACCCGGCGTTCATCCTGTTTCATCGCCGGAGGTATACTCCGTGACGTAGTGACAAGTGACATTGAAATAAAAACGGGAGCTTTTCCCGCTGTAGTATTTCTGCACACTGGAAAGTACCTTTCTATCTATTATTCTATTTCAATGTCACTAGTGTCACTGGTGTCACCAACCAATAAACACAGGCCTTCCGCGAGTGACATTATAGTGACGTTATCTGTTTTCCAGCCGATGATGTCACTCTTTTGACGGTCGGGTGGCGGGACATACGCCACTTCATCCCGTCAACCCGTCCCGTCACCAACCTATCGGTTGTCTCCGTGCCTGGTTCACGGGCTGTTTACCTCGGCAGTCCGCTGATCCCGCACATCATGAGCTTGCCCGTCCCGATCAGCGTCCTTCGGTCTCCGTCCTCTGTCCTCCGACCTCTGAATCGTTCCGGCCTTCACTCATCATGTGGCGCTGCACCACGTAGCGAGCTGCGCTCTGCTGCCGTGGGGGCGGACTCCCTCGGGCTGTCTGCTGTTGCAGACGACACTCCGTGGGGTGGTATGCTTGAACGCAGTCCGGTTCAGTTCCGGACAATCACCGGAATTCACCGGCCTGCTCCCGGAGAATGACTCGGCGGCCACGCTCACGGGTCTTGCAATCCGCTTGCGCTCACGAATTCAAAACGGGGCAGATTTGAGACGACGGGCGGCAGAGCTGTAGCAATCTACCGCCTGTCGCCCGCAACGAAAAAGATGCCCCGTTTTCAATTCGCCCTTCGGGTGGGCAAAACAGGATTTTTGCGGCGCCGGAAAAGTCTCCGTCTCCGCTTCATAACTCCTGCCTGTTTTGCCCATGAGCGTTGCGGAAACGGCCAACATCGCATAATTGATCAATTATGCAACGTGGGCCTTTGCTTCAACCCTTGCGCTCAACAGAACTCGTTCTGTCTGGGCCGCCTCGCGCTCATCCGTCCGGCTGTTGTTCAGCCGTTCCGTCTTCGCAGGGCTCAGCCCGCACCGGCTCGCGCTCTCGCACGGCAACGGGCTTCGATGGCCTCAACGTTTTCACTTGTCCCGCTCCACCGAAGAAGCAAACCCACCCTCTGGGCGGGTTTTCCTCTCGGCGTTTGCTCAGCAAAAGCCTCACTCCTTTCCCAGGGGGAAGCCCCCCGCAAGCGGCCCGCTTCCCCCTTCGGCGAATACGCCTCACCCCTTTTCCCCAAAGCTGTCACGGTTTCGTGCTTGCTCCTTCGTCGCGGCA
>CAIKWE010000046.1 GCA_903831085.1 uncultured Verrucomicrobiota bacterium
ACTGGCATTACCAACATCGGGGGCTATGCGTTCTATAACGACATCAGTCTGGTCGGCGTCACGATCCCCGACAGCGTCACCAGCATCGGGGATAATGCGTTCCAGAACTGCTCCGGCCTGACCGGCGTCACGATCCCCGACAGCGTCACCAGCATTGGGGGCTATGCGTTCCAGAACTGCTCCGGCCTGACCGGCATTATGATCCCTGGCAGCGTCACCAGCATCGGGGGCTATGCGTTTCAGAACTGCGCCGGACTGACCAGCGTCATGATCGGTAATGGCGTTACCAACATCGGGAGCTATGCGTTCCAGAGCTGCTCCGGCCTGTCCGGCGTCACGATCCCCGGCAGCGTCATCAGCATCGGGGATTATGCGTTTCAGGATTGCGTCAGCCTGACCAGAGTCACGATCGGTAAAGGCGTCACCAGTATCGGGATTTGGGCATTTGTTAGCTGCTTTAGTCTGACCAGTGTCACGATCCCCGATAGCGTCACCAGCATCGGATGGGGGGCGTTCTTTAACTGCACCAGTCTGACCAGAGTCACGATCGGTAACGGCATCACCAGTATCGGATGGGCGGCGTTCTATGACTGCGCCAGTCTGACAGGAATCTATTTTCTGGGCAACGCCCCCTCCGCAGTTGAAGCATTAGAAGGCAGCAGTCCGTCCATCTATTACCTGCCGAACACTACGGGCTGGGAGGCGACGTTAGGCGGTCTTACGACGGTACTGTGGGATCCGAAAATTCAAATCGGCGATACCGACTTTGGTGTGCGGTCGAATCGGTTTGGATTTAACATTACGAGTCCCAACGACCTTGTTGTCGTGGTTGAAGCCTGCACCAACTTGGTTCGTGGTGTTTGGGTTCCCGTTGAAACCAATACACTGGTTGGCGGTTCGGTTCAATTCAGAGACCCGGAGGCCTGCACCAATTATCGCAAACGCTTTTACCGCGTCTCTTTGCCGCAATAGAAAACTCCCCTGTGCGGGTGCCGGGCGGTGACTGCGCCGTTGCCGCGCCCAAAGGACGCGGCTACAGGATCCCAAGGAAGGAAATTTTCCAGACATTGGAAAAATCATTTCGCACATTTCCAGCCCTTGGAAACTTTTCTTAAATCAGGCGAAGAGGCCGGGGTGGGGCCGAGACTTTTTGTAATAGCCGAACTGCTGTTCCAGTTCGTACAGACACTCGGCGTTATTTTCCTGTTTGGCAATAGGTATCGCTTTTTCGACCGTTTCCATTGCGGATTTGAAGTTGCCGGTTTCTGCCTGTGCGGCGGCCAAAGTCATAAAAGTTTCCGCATCGCTGGCGCCCAGCTTGATGGCTCTCTCAATCAGTTCCAGAGCTTCAACACCATCGCGTGACTTCATGTTACGGTCGGTCGCCAGCCTCCAGGCGATTCCCTTGAGGGTTTCAGGCGAGTTCAGCTCGTCGGCGTTTAGTTCCAGAGCGGCACCCGGCAGTTCCGTCAATGTTTTATCAAGCTCAATTCCTGCCGCAGAGAATTTCTGCTCGATAGAAACTTTATCGACAGCTTTGAGATAGGCCTCGCGAGGGGAAATGATGCCGTCCTGAACCAGATGGAAGAGGCTGTCGGTGAAGGAGCGCATGCCGATGTTATAGCCGGTCTGGATGGCGGTGGGCAGATGGTGGGTTTTCTGGTCGCGAATGTTGGCGCGCACACCGGAGGTCGCCAGCAGAATTTCGGCTGCGGCAATCCGCCCGCCGTCTATCCGTTTGCAGAGGGTCTGGGCTACAACTCCCGTCAGCGTGTTGGCCAGCAGGGTGCGGATCTGATTCTGCCGGTCGCCGGGAAACTTATCAATGATGCGGTCGACCGTAGACGTGGCGGTGTTGGTGTGCAGTGTGGCAAAGACCAAATGACCGGTCTCGGCCGTTTCGAGCGCAATTTCAGTGGTTTCCAGATCGCGCATTTCACCGAGCAGTACAATATCCGGGTCTTCTCGCAACGCGGCACGCAGCGCAGCCGAGAAACTTCGGGTGTGGCGGTGCACTTCCCGCTGATTGATCAGGCAGCTTTTAGACTGGTGTACAAATTCGATCGGGTCTTCGACGGTGATGATATGTTCGGTGCGCGTTCGGTTAATGAGGTCAATCATCGCAGCGAGAGTGGTGGATTTTCCGCTTCCGGTTGGGCCGGTGACGATAACCAGTCCTTTGGTGTGCATGCATAGCTCGCGCAATACACCCGAAAAGCTGAGGCCAAGGTCTTCGAGCGTGGGCACCCGGGTGGGAACGGAACGGAAGACTCCGCCCGCTCCATGGGTGTCGCGAAACGCATTAACGCGAAACCGTCCGGCGCCCTCCAGCGTGTAGCCGAAGTCGGTGTCGAAGATGCTGTCGAGTTCCTGACGACTTTTCTCCGGCATGATTTCTTTCATCATGGCTTCCGCGTCTTCGGGGGCGACAACCGGCAGATCGGTAAGAAAACGCATTTCACCGTCGACGCGGATACAGGGGTGATGTCCGGCGGAAAGGTGTAGATCGCTGGCGCGGCGCTCTACGGCCAATTTCAGTAGTTCATCAAGTGCGTGCACATTATGCTCCTGGTTGCGTGACGATCCATTTTGACAGCCTGTAAAATAGCAGGATGCATTCCAAAACAGTATCAAAAACTGCTATTTTAAAAAGAGGTAAAACCTTGACGGCAAAGCCTCTTTGCTTATTAATGCTTGCCTTTCGCGTAGATTGGAATTTTTGTATCTTCCTCAGAAATCGGAGTGTTACATGGTCAAGAAGAAAGCAGTTGCTGTAAAGAAATCGGTAAAGAAAAAACCGGCTCCGGCCGCCAAAAAAGCTCCGGCTAAAAAGGCGGTAATCAAAAAGGCGGTGGCCAAAAAAGCTCCGGCCGACAAGACGGCCGCGGTCAAAAAAACACCAGCCAAAAAAGAGGTGGCCAAAAAAGAGCCGGCGAAAAAAGAACTGATTCAAAAATCTGCGGCAGAAGCTTCGAAAATCCCGCCCAAAAAAGTTCGCCTTCCTAAAATCTCAATACCGAATGAGGAGACAACGGAACATCCGGAGCTGGATGCCATGACGCCGCAACAGGGGGATATTCCGGTTTCGGTGATGCTGCGCGAAGAGCGTAACGAAAAAATCAAAGAGCTGATCGCTCTCGCTTCCGAACACGGCTTTCTGACGCATGAGGATATCGAAGAGGCTCTGCCGGAAGACCTGGTGGTTCCGGAAGACGCGGAAAAAGTCGTCGCCCTGCTGAAAAGCATGGAAGTGGAAATCATCCGCTCGGACGATGTCGAGGAGTTCAAAGCGCGCATGGAAAAAGAGGAGCGCGAAAAACAGAGCGCCCGCAGCGATGTGCTCGATGACCCGGTTCGCATGTATCTCAAGCAGATGGGCCAGGTGCCGCTGCTCACCCGCGAACAGGAAGTGGAAATTTCCAAGCGCATCGAGGAGGCTGAACTGAACACCACCAGTCTGTTCAACCGGATCGGTTGCGCGACCGAAGCCTATCTGGGCGTTATCGAAAAGATTGAGACCGGCAAGCAGCGCTTTGACCGGGTCGTCAGCGATAAACACGTTGAATGCCGCGAAGATTATTTCGGCGAGCTGCCGAAAGTCCTTCAGGGCATCCACCGGAATCAGGAACTGGCCGGAAAATATTTCCTTGAATCCATTCACAAAAAGGGCAAGGCCGCCCGCGAGAAAAGCCATAAACTGTTCGAAGGCGCGCAGACGCGTCTTGCCGAATATTTCGGCCAGCTGCATTTCAAACAGAAGGCGATTGAAGACATCGTTCCGCAGGTCGATCCGTACCATAAAGAAGTCCACGACCTGCTGACCGAACTGGCAAAGCTCGAAAAGAGCCGCTCAAAAACCGCCAACGAAAAAATCCGCGATACTCGCAAACGCCTGCGTGAACTCGAAGAAATTGTTCACATGGAGGCCGCGGTTTTCGTCGAGCACCACCGCCTGCTGCGCACCTGGCTTCGTAAAGGTTTGCAGGCCAAGACCGAAATGATCGAAGCCAACCTGCGTCTCGTCATCAGTATTGCCAAGAAATACACCAACCGCGGCCTTTCTTTCCTCGACCTCATTCAGGAAGGCAACATGGGCCTGATGAAAGCCGTCGAAAAATTCGAATATCGCCGCGGCTACAAGTTCAGCACTTATGCCACCTGGTGGATCCGCCAGGCCATCACCCGTTCCATCGCCGACCAGGCCCGCACCATTCGTATTCCGGTGCACATGATTGAGACCATCAATAAATTGCTGCGCGTTCAGAAAACGCTGTTGCAGGAGTTCGGCCGCGAAGCCACGGCGGAAGAGCTGGCCGACGAAATGGAACTGCCGGTCGAACGCGTACGCGCCATTCTAAAAATCGCGCAGCAGCCGATCTCTCTTCAGGCTCCGATCGGCGACAGCGACGACACCAGCTTCGGCGACTTCATTGAAGACAAATCGGCCGAAAACCCGGCCGAAATGACCGCCTTCAGCCTCCTGCGCGAAAAAATCGGCGACGTGCTCGAAACGCTCACCGCCCGCGAGCAGGAAGTGCTCACCCTGCGCTTTGGTCTGGCCGACGGCTATCCGCGCACTCTCGAAGAAGTGGGGCGCCAGTTTAACGTAACCCGCGAGCGCATTCGTCAGATCGAAGCCAAAGCGCTCCGCAAGATGCGTCACCCGACCCGTATCCGGAAGCTCGAGGGTTTTCTCGAGCAGGGCCGGTAAGCCTGAAGTTTCCGATCTTCGGAAACTCTACTTCTTCCGCAGCAGAACGGCTTTTGCCGACGGCGCGGTCAGGCGGTTGTTGAGCGCCAGCAGTTTGTCATAGTCGCCGGGAAGAATAATGGCGGCGTTGAGCTGCGCCTGCTGGGAGATGAAAATCCGTCCAGGCGCTGTCGAAACCTTCACTTCAACAAACCCGGCACCGGCGGGCAGTTCGGTACGGAATGTTTCGGGCATGAGCGCCGGCGACCATCCTTCGGGAAGGGCGATCTCGTAGACAAAGGATCTGCGGATCGGTTTTTCAATGTAAAAAGGATTTTCGCGGCGGCTGGCTCTTAGGTTTAACAGGTCGCCGAGTCCTTCCGGCAGGTTCAGATACATCCGGTCGCCGTCACGCACCGCGTAGGCGGGCAGGCGGGCGGCAAGCTGGATTTGCCCCGGGTAGGCGAAGGATGTCTGAAGTTCTCCGGCGGCTTCGGCGGATTGTGAAATCTGGCTGAGCAGACTTTGATGCGCACGCCGCCGTTCTTCGGGCGTGAACTGGGCGAACTCTTTGTGAAATTTTTCAAATTCCGTTCCGGAGAGCATTGTTTTTTGGGTCAACTCCACATCGCCGGTCTCAGAAAGTTTGAGCGCAATCCCGGTTTCAACAGCGTCGAAAAATCCCGTTTTCGGGATTTCGATTTTTCCGCTGTTCAGATCAATGGCGGGCTGACCGTCATGAGCCAAAACACCCGGCTGGGCGTATTGACCGCCGTCGCCCAGATAGACGGTTTTTTTATCATCGCCGGTCGTCGCGACGAGAACGGTGTCGAAGAAGTTGCGTTGCAGAACATTCACAACCGGCGTGCCAAAGCCTTCAGCGCGCGGCAGACTGGAGGAGAGTATGAAACGGGGCTTGAGTCCGGCGGCGTCGAGCAGAGCATAGAGCAGAACGGCGCGGTCGGCGGTGTTGCCGTAGCCTTCGGTCAGCACCTGATCGGCGGGCGTGATCGCAGACAATGGCAGGGCGGCGAAGCCCGGACCGGCTTCTCGGACGGTGCGGTCAACAAAGTCGCGCAGGACAGTGATTTTCTCAAGACGGGTTTTGATTCCTTTTGTGAGCTCCCGCGCTTTAACCTTCACAGTTTTGTCTTTTCCGGCCGCGGCGGTCAGCGCTTTTTCAACCAGCGAGGCATAGCTGGCAGCATCGCCGCAGGAGAGCAGTACGGCCGGTTTATAGACCCAGTCCGGCGGCAGACGTTCTTCTTTTTTAACCATGTCACGGTTCTTCGTGGACCACTCGTGAATGACCGTTCCGTTGCCGGTTCGGGTGCGCCGCACGATGGTGAGCGGATCGGTGTTGTTGATCTTCAGATCCAGTTTATAGGGCACCTCGATGCGGACGGTTTTGCTGACCAGCGGGTTGAGTTCTGAAAAATATTCCGCCGCCGAAAAGAAAGGCAGTCCGCGACAAACGCTGCTGACGCGGTATTCGATGATACTGCCGACTTCAACGCCGGGCAGGTTGGCCACCATGATTTTTTCCGCCGGATAACGCGGGGCTTCTCCGGCCCACTTGGCATCCATGACATTGACCTCTTTACCGGGGTCAATGCTCTGCACTTTTCCGTCCGGTGAGGTGACCGTGGCACTTTCCAGCACGATCTGCTGCATGGCGGGGTTATAAATGAATTTGAGATCGGACAGCTGTTTCTTGCCTGCATAGGTGAGGACTTTTTGCCGGACGGTGCGCTCTTCTTTCCAATTATTGGAATCGCGGAGCGTGTACTGAACGGTTTCGCTGAGGGTGGCGAGGTCGGCTTTCGCCGGAAAGCCGCCACGTTCAAGAATCACCCGTTTGCGGGCATTGCGTTCAGAAGCTTTCAGGTTCTGCTTGAGCGTTAGATATTGCGCGGGGCTGAACTCGACCGTGCGCAGAAGAATGTTGGCGCGGCTGACGAGCAGGGCATTCGTCGCCGTAACAGAGCGGGTGATATAAAGCTCCGGCGTGTCGATGGTTTCGTAGGCGGGCAGCGCGGCTGGCCGCAGTCCGCTGCGGCTGAGGTCGAGCCGGACGGTTTCGGCGATGCCGCAGGTGAAGCCGGTGTTGAGTGGATAGCGACGCTTATCCAGACCGATGCCTTCGCCGATCACGCGCCCGAAAAGCCCGAACTGGTTGATGAGCGTCGGCACCTGCAGTAGAGAATTTTCCGGTCCGGTCGCCAGCGCGTTTTCAATTTCGAAGTCGAGGGTGACAGAAAGCGGCACGGTGGTGTTGCGGACCTCTTCGGGTTTAACGGTCAGTTTCAGCAGGCGGGCGCCGCCGCAGGCCTGTTTGAGGCGCTCTTCAAAATAAGGAATCCGCTCTTCCGGTTTAAGCGCGGCGAGGCGCCCGCGATAGGAGGTGTCGTTGATGCCGTTGAACGAGAGCACCGCCTTAGCGGTGATGAGCCGCGAATCATCGAGTTCGGCATTAACATCAATGGTGAGCAGATTTTTTTCGGGCGGCACAACGGGTGAGGTTTGCAGCGTTTCGCCCTGCGGAGTGGCGACCAGATAACTGCGATAGGAAAGATAGGCTGGGAGGATGTCCCGTGTATTTTCGTTGGTGGCATCCATCAGCTGCCATGTTCCATCATCATTGCGAACGGCGGTGATGGCGTGGTTGAACCACGGCTGAGGCACTTCCGGATCTTTTTTCGGGCCGACATATATCAGAACGGGGCGGGCGTCGAACCCGGCGAGGCGCAGCATGGCGACGAGCAGGGCGGCCTTGTCGCGGCAGACGCCGTAACGGTTGTCAAAGGTGAGCGAAACATCGTGCGGTTCGTAGCCGGGTGCTTCGTTTTCGATGGTGATGCCCATATAACGCACATCCTGCGAGACGAAGCGGAAGATGGCATCGATCTTTTCCTGCCGACCGGTGAGACCTTCCGTCAGCTCGCGCACTTTACTTTTCATGGCCGGGTTGACGGCGTCAAGGCGAGGTATAGAAAGTTCCCAGTACCATTTGGAGAGCGTTTCCCAGTCGGGGATGGTGCTGAGCAGGAGGCGTTGCACGACCGTATAACGTTCGGGCATTTTCGGTTCATCAAACATCTGCGGCACGTCGTGCACTTCCCACGTATAGAGAATGCGGTCGCCGGTTTTCTCTGTCCGGCTGGTGACGGTGCCGGGAATCCCGGCCTTCAGTTCGATGCGCGCCAGCGGCAGGGCGGCGGGGGCGTCAACCGTATAAACCGCATGGCGGATCGGATAAGGTTCTTCGAGCGTGAAAAGTTCGCTCCATGTGTCGGGGACAACGGTTTTTGTTTGTTCGCCGGAAATGGTGTAACGAAGAATATCGCCGATGCCGAGGTCGGGGATCGTCAGCTTGATATCTTTTTGAGCGGGATCATAGATATTGGCATCCATCTGTCCCTGATTGATGGCTTCGCGACTTTGGGTTGCGAGGTCAACCGGAATGGTGCGTCCGTCCGGCTTGATGACCTCAGCGCGCACAAAACGCATGGTGCCGTAATCTGTGCTGTAGCCGATGCTGATGCTCGATTCGTCCTGCCGGCCTTTTTCGGTCAGAATTTTGCAGGCCGTGTCGGTGATATAGCGGGAGGTGCCGTTGGTTTCGTACCGGACGCGCGTTTGATTTTCGACCAGCAGAATATCGGCATCCGGATACGTTTCGGCGGAGCGCGCCTCGCCCGCAAGTGTTTCGCGGGCAATCAGTTCAGCTGACAGATCAATCTGCGCAAAGGCCAGACCGGCACTCAAAATAAGCAAAGCAGTCAAAAACAGTTTTTTCATAAGGCTCCCGAGTTTTACAGGCAGACAGACTAGCGGCATGCGGTGTTCAATACAATCCCGCTCTCAAGCCGTAAATTAATCGAAAACGGCTGTCCAAAAGAGGGGGGGGGTGATACCTTCAGCGCAATTTTATGGAAGGGAAATCGCCAATGAAAACACGGATAAAGATTGCCGGGCTGTTGCTGTTTTTTACTCCTCTCATTGTCGCAGGAGCGAGCATCACTCTTCCTGCGAACCAGTGGGTACCTGTTTCACCCGCTTATTACTCAGCATTCGAGGAGATTTCTAATATATTTCCGAATGTTGTTATCGGTACATACGTCCGACTTTGGTCCACAGATGTTCAAGGCTGGAGAACTTTTGCAAGGGCGCCGCGGAGCGGATGGGGACTTCAAGGGACGAACAGGGTGCCGCCGGGCTGTGGACTTTTTATAAACAGTCCCACGCAGGCGACTGTGACTATTGGTTCAGGTTCCAGTTCTTCGCCTTGGACAAGCATCGGCATTAATAAAGTACAGGGTTATAACTTTATTGCTTACCCCTATTCAAACGTGGTGTTTCAAAGTACAGAGCTTGCTAAAACAGCCGCTACTGGCGATAAAATCTCACTGCGGGATGACTCAAACACAAATAGCGTTTGGGTTACTTACAGCAAACTTCGACAGGGTTGGTCATCTGGCGCAACAAATCTTATACTGCAAAATGGCAGTGCGTTTTTCTATCTCTCGTATACGAATTCCACCGTATATGAAGTTCAGCCCTAGACCTCGGAATGATTTTTATTTTGAAACCTACTGATCGGAAATAAAATGAAAAAAATAGCAACCATGTTATTGCTGGGCTTTGTGGCAACTTCGTATGGCGTCGTAAATATCAATTGGTCAGCCAGCGCCGGGTTTTACTTTAGTGCCGATCCTTCCGTAGGAATTTTGGGAAATGGCACAGGGAATTCGACTATAGCGCAACTGTGGTACAGTCCCGACGATGTCATGGATCCGCCGGTTTTTACAGGCATAGGAAATGACGTGCTGTGGGATACGGTTATCATCACCGAAGATAGCATTCCAGGAAACTTGGATGATTACGCCGGTTTTGCAAAAAACTATACAGCGCCGATGACTAACGGATATGTGTATGCGAGGATATTTCAGGACAACGGTGTACAGGCCGGTGACTGGTATTATTCCACCCCGATGTCAGTTCTGATGGATTGCACCGAGACCACCCCCCAGCAAATCATAGAGATGAACACGGATCTGATTCAAGGGAATGCCCTTGATTCCGGTTCGAATGTTGCCCGTGTAGCGTCGAGTAGCGTGCTGCTGACAGTTAATAACGGCACTGGCGGAGGTTCCTACACCAATCAGCAGGTAGTGACGATTACTGCCAGTAATGCTCCGTCCGGGAAGACCTTTGACCAGTGGATTGGCGACACACAGTATGTGGCTGGCGTAACCTCTTCACCAGCCATAGTGACCATGCCCGCACAGGATATTTCTCTAACGGCAACGTACAAAGATAACTTTTACACGCTGACGGTTAGCGGAGGAACGGGCAGCGGGTCGTACACCAACCAGCAGCAGGTGACGATTGCGGCAAATGCGCCGGTAAACGGGAGAACCTTTAATCAGTGGACCGGATCTGTTCAATATGTGGCGAGTGTAACCTCTTCGCCGACCACGGTGACCATGCCGGCACAGGCGGTCACTCTGACCGCGACGTACACCGATAATTTTAACTATACGACAAATGCCGACAACACGATCAACATCACCAGATACAAAGGTTCTGCCGGTACAGTGGCTATTCCCAGCATAATTAACAGCCTGCCGGTTGCGACCATCGGGGGTTCGTCGTTCAAGTCCAATTCCATTTTGACCGATGTCACGATTCCGAATAGTGTCACGAATATCGGAAGTTCGGCGTTCTCTTACTGTGTCGGCCTGACCAACGCAACGATCGGCAATGGGGTCACTAACATTGGACTCTCGGCATTCAGTTACTGTACGAGCCTGACAAGAGTTACGATTCCCGACAGTGTTACCAGAATCGAGAACACGGCGTTCAGTGGCTGCGCCAGCCTAACCAACGCCTTGATCGGCAACGGTGTCGCCAGTATCGGGAATAGTGCATTTCAGTCCTGCAGCAATCTGACTAGCGCCACAATCGGCAACAGCGTCACGGTCATTGGAACAAATGCGTTCAATTCCTGCGTTAGTCTGACCAGCGTCACGATTCCCGACAGCGTCATCAATATCGGGAATTTTGCTTTTAGATACTGCACCGGCATGACCAACGCCATAATTGGCAACAGTGTTGCTGCCATTGGAATGAGTGCGTTTAACGGTTGCGTCAGTCTGAGTAGCGCCATAATTGGCAACAGTGTCACAACCATCGGAACCAATGCGTTCAGTTCCTGCGTCAGTCTGAAAAATATTACGATTCCCGGCAGTGTTACCAGGATAGAGAACACGGCGTTCAAGAGTTGCAGTAATCTGACTAGTGCCATAATCGGCAATAGTGTAACCAATATCGGGGACTGGGCGTTTCAGGACTGCACCAGTCTGGGCGGCGTCACGATTCCCAACAGCGTTACTGCCATTGGATCAGGTGCATTTAATGGTTGCGCCAGCTTGAGTAGCGTCACGATCCCAAACAGCGTCATTACCCTCGGGGATCAGGTGTTCAGGTACTGCAACGGCCTGACCAACGCCATAATCGGCAACAGTGTTACGACCATCGGAACCAATGCTTTTAATGGCTGCGCCAGCCTGATCAGCGTCACGATCCCAAACAGTGTCACTGCCATTGGATTAAGCGCATTTAATGGCTGCGCCAGCCTGAAAAGTGTCACGATTCCCAACAGCGTCACCAGTATCGGGAGTTCAACATTCATTAACTGCACGAGTCTGACCAACGCCATAATCGGCAACGGCGTTACTGCCATCGAAATCAATACGTTTAATGGCTGCGTCAGTCTGAGTAGCGCCATAATTGGCAACAGTGTTACGACCATTGGAACCAATGCTTTTAATGGCTGCACCAGCTTGAGTAGCGTTACGATCCCCGATAGCGTCACAACTATCGCTACTGGGGCATTCAAGTCCAACTCCGCTCTGGCCTTTGTTACAATTCCCAACAGCGTCACCAGCATCGGGGCGGGGGGCGGGTCTGGGTCGTTCTCTTTCTGTAACAGCCTAACCAACGCAACGATTGGCAACAGTGTCACCGTCATTGGAGACAATACGTTCAAGTCCTGCTCCAGCCTGAGCAGCGTCGCGATTCCAAACAGTGTCATTACTATCGGGAATAATGCGTTCTCTTCCTGCACCAGCCTGACCAATGCAATGATCGGAAACGGCGTCACTGTTATCGGAACCAACGCATTTAATTTCTGCTCTAGTCTGAGTAGCGTCACAATCCCGAACAGCGTCGCCAGTATTGGAGACGGGGCTTTTGGTTTCTGCTCCAGTCTGACGGCGATAACGGTGACCGAGCCCAATGCATTCTATGGCAGTGTGGACGGAGTTTTATTCGACGAAGGCCTGACCACGCTCATCCAATACCCTGGAGGCAAAGCCGGACGCTACACGGTTTCCAGTAATGTCACCAGCATCGTGGCTTTGGCAGTTGCCGGTTGTGTAAACCTGACCGGCATCACGATCAGCAGCGGTGTCGCCAACATTGGAGACACAGCGTTCTCTAACTGCACCAGCCTGGCGGAAGTCTATTTTGAGGGCAATGCCCCTGCGATTGGTACGAATGTATTCGCCGGTGCCGCCAATGCGACCATCTATTATCTGTCATGGACCACGGGCTGGACGAATCCGTGGGCTGATCGGCCGGCCGTGGTGTGGCAACGGGATTTGGACGGGAACGGAATTCCTGACTGGTGGGAACGGCAGTATTTCGGGGGACTTACGAATGGCAATTCCTCCGCGATTTGCTCCAACGGGATCAACACTGTACGAGAAGCTTATATCGCTGGACTAAATCCGAATGACTCGCAGAGCCGATTGCAGATTTCCGATCTCCGATCTTCGAATGCCGGGAAGGTGTTGGGGTGGAATGCGGCCTCCGGGCGCGTTTACTCAGTCTACTGGTCAACCAATCTGATGTCTGGGTTCCAATGTCTGGAAAGCAACATTCCGTGGACACGAACCAGCTTTACCAACTCAATCGTTGCTCCGCGCGGGTTCTATAAAATCGATGTAAGGCTGGAATAGGGCATCTTTCCAAAATGGGAGGGGGCTTGTTTCCTTGGCGGCCGCTTTTTGACTTGGTAGTGTGCCCAAAAACAAGGGGCGTACAGATTGATGAACGTATAACACGAGGTTGATTAAAAAGTAATGTAGCGGGCATTTAATCTCGTGGAACCAGATAGGAATAAAAATGAAAACAAACCGCATCCGTCCGAACACAATGACTATCCTCGCAATGATCGGTCTCGTTTCCTTCGCCGTCAATGCGTCTGGAGCCGAACTCTCAGCAAAAGCGTCTGTGCTGCCGGAAGAACTCCGCAAGGGGCTGGTTCTTTATTACAGCTTTGATAGCGGGCCGCTTGCGGCAGGGATCGCTGACGAGAGCGGACAAGGAAATGATGGGCGACCCATCAATGTTGATTGGGTGAAAGACGGCCATCAAGGCGGCGCGGCCAGCTTCGGTTTGACCAACAGCTATATCACCGTGCCGGACAGAACGAATCTCAATCCGCCCGTCTTGACTTTGGCCGCGTGGATCAAGACCTCGAATAACACTTGGGGATACATTTTCGATAAGGGCTTTGGAGAGGGTTATGTCCTAGGAATATACCCACAAAGAGGAGGATTAGTGTTTTTGAAAGTGAAGAAAGCTTTTGCCCAGCCCGAAATTAAGGTGACGGACGGACAATGGCGTCAGGTCGTCGGCACCTATGATGGCAAGGAGGTTAAAATGTATATAAACGGGTGGCTAGTTGATCAAAGGCCTTGGGTAGGAAAGGTGCCGCGCACCCCATATGACCTGACTATCGGCGCATACAATTTGACTATCGCCGCGAACCGTTCCAACGCCTTGAGCAAGGCCGGAGCTTCCTTTAATGGCCTAATGGACGATGTGATGATGTTTAATCGCGCCCTGTCTGACGACGAAGTCCAGACATTGTTCAAGGCGCAAGGCGGGGTGCTCGGGCCAAAACTTGAAAATCCCGCTCCAGTCGCCAGAACACCGGCAAGGCCAGCCGCACAGAATAAACCCGGCGCGGACGAGCGCCTAAAACAGATCAAGCAACTCTTCGATCAAGGCCTGATCGATAAAGAAACCTACGACCGAAAAGTAAAAGAAATCGTGGATTCAATCTAGAACTGGGGTTCCTGCCCAATATTCATAGAGTTTATTCCCTGCCTCCATCAGGGTTTCCAATGTCTGGAAAGCAATATCCCATGGACGCAAGGTAGCTTCACCAACTCAACCGCCGTTCCTCGCGGGTTCTACAGAATCGATGTCCAGTTGGAAAAATAATCTGGAAACGTTCAACAGGATCGTAAAAACGGCCTCGAATCGAGGCTTGCTCCGGAGGCCGGGCTCCGGTACCTTCCTCGACCTTACAAAACGCGTCGCCAGTCCATTCTGTTGTCTGATTGAAACGGTGCCGCAGTAACCCTGAACATAGAGAAAGGAAGAACCATGGGGCTCTTCGGAAAAACAAAAAGCGTACTGGTGGTTGATACGGCCGCCGTACTCAAGACCAAAGGTGTGCGCGGACGTGCCTTGCCGCGTCAGCAACTCCAGCTTCTGCGCTCACTCTCCCGCATTGTGCAGCGCGAGAAACTCACCGTTACCGCCGTTCTGGTCGGCGCGCCGTTGGATAAAGCACCGCACAACAAGGTGTTCGAGGATGTGCGGGTGCGTTATGCCAAGTCGGAAGAGGCGTTGACCAAAGAACTGCTCAGCGCGCTCCGGCAGGCCGGTTCCACCGGTGTGCTGGTGACGGAAGATGTCGCTCTGGAAACCCGCGTGATCCGCTCCGGCGGGGCCACTCTGCGGGTTTCAACGTTCCGCAAGCTGCTGGATGACGGCAACGAGCAGAACGAAAACAGCGGCGGCGGCAACTACAATAACAACAACCGCCCGCAGCGCAACGACCGGCGTGATCGCGATCGCGGCCGCGACCGGGATCGCGGCCCGCGTCAAAACCGTGGCGGCAATCAGCAACAGGGGCAGCAGCAACAGCAGCAGCGTCCGGCGGAAGAACAAGTTGAAGAGCGCGATAGCGGCAAGGACACCATCAGTCAGATGATTGATTTGGTGGAGTGAAGATTGGAATACTGGAACGGTGGAATGGTGGAAGGTTGGTATAGATAGATTTACCAGTCTCCCAATATTACATTATTCCATTTTTCCATTCTCAAAGGTGACTTTGGCGATGTAGGGCAGTTCGCGGTAGCGATTGTCGTAGTCGAGGCCGTAGCCGACCACAAACACATCATCGACGGGAAAGCCGGTGTAGTCCGCCTCTATCTTAGCCGCGCGGTTGGCTTTCTTATCCAGCAGAACACAGGTTCGTACTGAACGGGCGCCGCGCTTCAGAAAGAGCTCTTTGGCAAAAGCGAGCGTCCGCCCGCTGTCGAGAATATCGTCCACAATCACCACGTCCGCGCCGCGCAGGTCTTCGTCCGTGTCGTGACATATCCGCACCGTTCCTCCCGATTCGGTGCCGCTGCCGTAGCTTGAGAGCGTGATGAAGTCGATCCGCGGGTGCAGATTGTATTCTGCGAAGCCGCGCACAAGGTCGGCCAGAAAAATAAAACCGCCGCGCAGAACACCGATCATCACCAGATTTTCGGTTTCACAGCTTCCCGCGATTTCATGAATCAGGGCGCGGACGCGCTGCTGAATCTGCTCGCTGGTAAACAGCACGTCACGGACATGGTGAGTTCTCATAGGATCTTTCTCCGTTGATTGCACGGAGCCGACATTAGGTTTAAAGCGGCCCCGATGGAACTCAAAATTGCCAGCGGGGTTCTTGAATCTGCGGATCGGTTATTTGTTATTCGGTATTGGTTATTTGGGGGGATGGCCGGTACATTCTTCTTGTCTTACCAATAACGAATAACCAATAACTAATGCCATGACTACTCGCACCCGCTTTGCTCCCAGTCCAACCGGCCATGTTCACATCGGCAACATGCGCGCGGCCATTTTTAACTGGCTCTATGCCCGCCACACCGGCGGGCAGTTCCTGCTCCGTGTGGAAGACACCGACCGCGAACGCTCAACGCCCGAAGCGATCAAGACCCTGCTTGAAGCCATGGACTGGCTCGGCCTCAACGTCGATGAAGAACCTTTGTACCAGTCCACCCGCATGGACGCCCACCTCGCCGCCGCCGAAAAACTGCTGGCGACCGGCCACGCCTATAAAGAGGACAAAGGCGGAACCGGGCAGGGCGAATGCATCATCTTTAAAATGCCCGGAACCGATATCGAATTTACTGATCTGGTGAAAGGCGCTCTCAAAAAGCCGGCCGCCGATATGGCCGACTTCGTCATCGTCCGTTCCAACGGCACACCGGTATTTCATCTCGCCAATGTTCTCGACGATATCGAACAGAAGATCACCCACGTCATTCGCGGCGACGACCACGTCGAAAACACCTTCCGTCATATCGCGCTGTATAAAGCGCTCGGCGCGCCGGTTCCGCAGTTCGCCCACCTGCCGATGATTATCAACGCGCAGGGCAAACCTTATTCCAAGCGCGACGGCGACGCCTTTGTCGGCGATTTCCAAAGCAAAGGCTTTTTTGGCGACGCGCTGTTCAACTATCTCGCACTGCTTGGCTGGTCGCCCGGCGACGAACGCGAAGTGATGACCCGACAGGAAATGATCGAAGCCTTTGATCTGGTCACCGTTCGTTCTTCACCTGCGCAGATGGACTTGCGAAAACTGCTTTGGATGAATGGCGAATATATGCGCGCCATGAAACCGTCCGACTTCGCCGCGCTCTGCCGTAAAGAACTCGCCGCCGCTGGCGTTGTGCCCGGCGCGAACGCAGATATTGTGTTTGCGCTGATGCAGGAACGCACCAAACTGCCGTCCGAAATTGTTCCTTCCACCGCGTTCTTCTTCAGCGACGACTTTGCCTACGACGAAAAAGCGGTTGAGAAGAAGCTGCTCAAAGAAGGCGTTTTCCAAACCTTGGAAAAAATCGCCGGAATCCTCCAAGGTCTGGAACAGTTTGACGTCGAGACGGTCAATGTCGCGCTTCACAACTTCGTTGAGCAGAACGGACTTAAATTCGGTGACGTCATGCCGCCGCTTCGTATCGCCGTCTCCGGCCAGCAGTCCGGCCCCGACCTCGCGCCCGTCCTCGCCATTCTCGGAAAAGATAACGTCCTTGCCCGCATCCGCAAAACTCTGGCGCGATTCCGGGCTTAGAATCGGCCTAGGAACCGGACTTCGCGGACGAGATCGATATTGAATTTGGCTTTGACGGCGGCGGCCATTTTTTCAGAAAGCTCCCAGACGTCCTGCGCGGTGCAGCCGGGGTCGGCGACGATGATGTTGGCGTGTTTTTCGTAGAGCCGTGCGCCACCGACACGCATTGCTTTTGCACCGGCTTCTTCGAGAAAGCGACCTGCGGCTTGTCGTCGATCGGCCGCCGAGGTCGGTTCGATATTGCGGAAGACACTGCCGGCGCAGGGTTCTTTGTGCCAGTCGGGGTGATGTTCGCGGCGGAACTCAAGAATGCGGTCGCGCTCGGCCTGCATAACGGCTTTCTTCTCTACCGGAAGTTCGAAGGTCGCAGAAAGGACGATCTCGCCGGTTTCTTTCAATTTTGAATGGCGGTAGGCAAATTCGAGTTCGTCGTGCAGAACGGTACGGACCTTTCCGTCGAGTCCGAGCAGTTCGACCGAAATCAAGTGATCACCCATCTGTCGCCCGAAGGCTCCGGCATTGCCGGTGATGCCGCCGCCGACCGTGCCGGGGATTCCGGTGCAGTACGACAAGTCACCAACTTCGTTTTCGATGGTGAAGACGGCCAGATCGTCGAGCAGTGTGTCGCCGGAAACGGTGACGCGGTTGCCATTGGCTTTAATCGTCGGCGTGTCGGAACAGAAACGGATGACGACCTGATCAATACCTTGATCGGAAACGACGAGGTTGGCGCCTTGGCCGATAACGAGGAATGGCTGGCCGGCTTTGTTGAGCAGTTGAATAATGGCCGGCAGTTGCGCGGCAGTCGCACCTTCGATCAAAAGCGGGCAGGGGCCGCCGAGCTGGAAGGTGGTGTATTTGCTTAACGGAGCGTTTTCGCTGACGCGCAGTTGCGGGAAAAGAGTTTTAATTTCGGATGCCAATTTCATGGCTGTGCACTATGATTTGTTTCCAATGTTTGGAAAAGCACAGATTTCAGCTGGCGTAATTCTGCTTGCCGGGACACTCCTTGCCGAGCCCTCTGCGCCGGTTACCAATACAATCTTTACGGCGTTCGACACGGAGACAACCGGCTTCAGTCCGAAGAACGACCGGCTGGTCGAAATCGGCGCGGTGAAGTTTTGCGGTAACGGCGAAATTCTAGCGATCACCAACTGGCTGATCAATCCCGGCGTGCCAGTGCCTTTTTATGCGACCGAGGTGAATGGAATCACCACCGAGATGGTGACCAACGCGCCGGTCTTCGCCGCGGTCTGGCCCGAATTTGCCACATTCTGCAAAGACAGTATCCTGCTGGCGCACAACGCGACGTTTGACATCAGCTTTCTGCGGGCCGAGCTTGAACGTGTCGGTATTCAGTCGTCCGCACTGCCGGTTGGTGATACACTGCCGCTGTTCCGCTGCTGGTTCCCGCAGGCGAAAAGCTACTCGCTTGAATCGCTTTCTTTATATCTTGGCGTGCAGGACGAAACGTATCACCGCGCCGGAGCCGATTCGTTCCACCTCATTAACATTTTCAGCGCGGGCATGAAGAGCCGTCCGGATATGCACCTTCAGCAACTGGAGCGCGACGCAGGCGGTCTTGAATGGCTCGACGGGAGGAAACACTGATGCAGACGATCAACTCAAAAGATAATCCGAAGCTCAAAGCGGTGCGTGCGCTGGTGCGCTCCAAAAAAGACCGGCAGGCGGCCTCCGCGTTTGTGATGGAAGGCGTTCGTTCTCTCAACGCACTGGTGGACGGAACAGGTCTTGCCTCGTACAAACTTAAAGAGGTTTGGGTTTCGCTGGATTCGCCTGAGTTGGCGAAGGATTTCAATGTGCCGGTCTATGCCGTTGCGCACGATGTGATGGAGCAGCTTTCCGACTGTCAGACCTCGCAGGGAATTCTCGGTGTAGTGGAATACACGCCGGAACCGTTGGTGATTAATCCCAAAAAAGGAAACTATCTGCTGGTTGACAGTCTGATGGATCCAGGTAACCTCGGCACGCTGATCCGCTCGGCGGTGGCATTCGGGTTCGACGGCGTTTTCCTGCACGGCGATTGCGTTGAGGTGTTTAACCCGAAAACCGTGCGGGCGACGATGGGCTCTTTGCCTTTTTGCAGGGTTTGGAAAACCGGCGACGAAATTTTTCAAACCTTGGAAAAGAACGGCTATGATCTGATCTCGACCGTCATTTTCGGCGGTGAAGATTTGCGCGGCACGAAGTTCGGGCCGAAGAATGTTCTGGTGATCGGCAGCGAGGCGCATGGTGTTTCCGAGGCGGTTCAGAAGCTCGCCACGCGCCGCCTTTCGATTCCAATGTCTGGAAACGTGGAATCCCTTAATGCCGCTGTCGCCGGTTCTATCTGTATGTTCTCAATCGGCGGTTGATTGTTATTAGCAGTTCTGTTAGACATCTTGCCTTCATGAAAAAGCTTCGCTTTCTTCATTTTATAGATTTCGCGCGCAACATCCTGATCCTCGGATGTTTCTTTTGTTTTATGGCGGTTTCCGCAACGGCTCAGGATCAGGATACTGACGTTGCTCTTGTTTCTGTTCCAATTTCCGAACTGGCGACAAGCACTCTGCTGGGGGATGTCCGCGGTTTGCTCGAGGGATTGCAATCGGAACAGGCCGTCCCCTATCTGCAGGAGATCCTGATTCGTCTCGAAGGCTTGAATGATGAGGACACGGTGAACATCCGTTCGACCTGCATGTATCAGTTGGGGATGTGTTACCTCGAAACGCAGAAGTTCGCGGAAGCCGCCGATCTGTTCAAGACGTTCCTTAAAACCTATCCGAATGACAAGGCGGCGCCGATGGCGCGGTTTCTGATTCTCGAGTCTTATGCCTGGCAGCCGGATCCCGGCCCGATGAAAGCCTGCGTCGAACAGCTCAAAGCCAGCGGAGAACTGGCTGGTTTGCTATCCTTTTTTAATGATCCGCAGAACGCTGACGCCTGCCGGCATGCAGCGCTGTCGCTGGTCACCGCATATGCCCGCACCGCCGAGCTGGAGAATATGCGGCTGTTTCTTCCTTACTGTGATATGCAGGCCCGCAGTGATATCGACCTGAATGTGGCGCTGATGGACGGCGGCGATCTGTTGTTTGGACAGAAGGATTATATCCGCTCGCTGGAACTTTACCGCACGGTGCTGTTGAGCGGGGAACTGATGGCCGCTTATGACCAGAGGCTGGCGGCGCTTAAAGCGGAACTGGCCAGGCCGCCGCCGTGGGTGCCGTACAAGCAGCTTGATGCGCAGGAGGTGAGCCGCAATACCGACCGGGTGCGGTACGGGCAGATGCTGAGAGAACGGGACGACCTGAAGACCCGGAACTATGATCTGGAGCTGATGATCCGGATGGCGCGGTGCTATGAGGCGATGAGCCGTTACTGGCCATCCTATCTGATTTTTGAACACATTTATACGGACTTCCCGCAAAATCCGCTGGCGGAGCAGTGCCGGTTTTTTGCCATGCAGTCGCTGACCTCTCTGAAGGAAAATGCTTTGGCCAAAGCGGCGGGGTATGTCTATCTGGAACGTTACCCGAAAGGGAGCTTCTGTGATGAAGTGACGCTGAGTCTGATGAATCTGCACCTGGCGATGAATGAGGCGGAAACAGCCGAGATGCTGGGGCGGAAGCTGATGACACAGATACCCGCGCACCGTTTTGCCGATCAGGTGAATTATCTGCTGGGATATATCCAGTTTGAGCGGAAGAACTATGAGGCGGCGCTGAAATTTTTTTCCGAGACGGCGGAAAAGTGGCCGGACGGCGTCTGTGTGCAAGGGGTGGCGTACTGGACCGGCATGTGTTATCTTTCTCTGGAATGGTTTGACGAGGCGATCGCCGCCTTCGAGGGTTATCTGGCGAATCCGGCCTGGGAGAAAAAGGAGTTCGTCGAGGAGTCAACCTACCGGCTCGGTATGGCTTTCTACGGCAAGGGCGACATTGCGAAAGCGGAAGAAACTCTTCTCCGGTTCCTGGATCAGTTTCCCGGAAGCAAATTGCGTCCGGAAGTTCTGAGTCTGGTGGGCAATCTGCGCGGCGCGGAAGGCGATCTGAACGCGAAGCTCGACTATTACAAACAGGCCCAGGCCAGCGCGGTCAGCACCGAACAGAAAACCCAGGCCGCGTTTCAGACGGCGGATGTGTATAAGCTTCAGAAGAATTACGCCGGGATCATCGCTCTGATGGAAGAATATCTCGCGAAATCGGATGACAAAGGTGACTTCGCCGAAGCCGGTCACCGGATGATCGAATCCTGCCGGACGCCGGAAGAATATGACCGGGCGCTGAATGCGTGCGGAAAAGTAATAGTCAAATACGGGAACGACCCGCAACTCGACAGCGTCGACCGGCTGCTCGAAAATCTGGCGCGGGAAAAACCGGGAGCCGATCGGGGCGTCGCATTTGCCAAGCGGCTCAAGTCCCGCTTGGGAGGCGAACTGGCCGAAGCCGCCCGAGACAGCGGAAAGAAAACCCTCTATTTGCGGTTGACCGCGCTGTTTGCGGAGGTTAGCGGAGGCGCCGAACGGGAATCGTATGTTTCGAATCTCCTGAGCGAAAAAGATCTGAACGCGTTTTCTCCGTTCGCGCTGCTTTTATTTGCCAAAGAGTCCGCCGCGCGCGGCGACATGGCCCGGGTGCAGGCGGCATACGATCAGTTCCAGCGGGCCTTCCGGTCATCCGGATTGATCCTGGATGTGGTGAATGCCGAGGTTTCGGCTCTTCTGAATGCCGGCAGGTATAAAGAGGCGCTGACGCTGGCGCAGGGAAGTCTGGAACAGTTTTCCAGCTATCCGAATGCGGGGTTGACCCAGAAGCTGGCGGCGGATGCGCTTCGGCTGATGAAGGATTATGACGGAGCCGTCGAACTGTACAACCGGTTTCTTACTGTCCGCGAATGGCGCGGTCCGCTGACCCCGCAGGCGCTCTATTGGATCGGGTTCTGCCGCTACGAGCAGGGGCGGTTCGAAGAGGCCTTTGCGTTTTTTCAGCGGGTGTATGTGCTTTACGAAGGATATCCCGAGTGGACATCCAAGGCGTATGAAGGCAGTGTGAATTGTCTTCGCAAGCTCGGACGTCAGGAGGAAGTGGTAAAAACGTTGCGGGAAATGGTCGGCAACGCGGCGGTTGCCGCGACGCCTGAAGGCCGGAGGGCCAAGGCGGAACTCGATAAACTGACGGGGGGAGGCCGGTGAAAATTGTAAAATATATTCTGCTCAGTTTACTGGTTTGCGGCACGGTTTCCGCGAAGGTCAAGGTAACTCTCCAGAGCGGTGTGACGCGCGACATGGACTCGCTGACCGTGAAAGACGGCAAGCTCCTCCTTCTTCCGGATAACACACCGATTTCTTTGTCACAGGTCGCGTTGGTGGAGTTTATTTTTGACGGGTTCTCGTTTGAACAGGGACAGAATCTTTTTGATCGGGGTGATTACACCGGCATCATCCGCAAACTGGCGGATGAAAAATCCTCGCTGCTGGCCGCCGCGCTGTTGCAAGGGAACACTTCGGACTGGCTTCGCATGCTTTTCCGGGCTCAGTTTCACGGCGGGGATGTCGCCGCGATGCGCTCAACGGTGCAGGCTCTGCGGACAGCGGGCAGCCCGCTCGCTGTGGAGGCGGTACCGTATCAAATTCTGGCCTTGATCGACGAAAACCGTATTGCTGAGGCAACGAAGGCGTTCAATGTATTGAGACCGCCTGAGAATGCGGCCGCAGAGTTCATTCGTGCCCGGCTGGCTGTGGTCGGCGGGGATAACAAGGCCGCCTTACAGCATCTGGCCCGTCTACAGGCCTTCCATTACCGTGAAAAGGAATGGATGCCCGGTGCGCTGTTTTATGAGAGTCTGGTGTCTAAGCAGGCCGATATGCCGGAGGCTGCCGGGTTTGCGGTTCGTGAACTGGAAACACTTTATCCGGCCAGCCGCTGGTGTCAGATGGCGAAGGATCAGTTGAAATAGATTTCGAAACAAAAAGAGGAGTTCGGTTATGAAAAAAGTCCGGTTGAATATGGTTTTTGTGCTGGTGCTGTTGTTCGCAGTCACCGGCTCGTTGGTTCAGGTGTACGCCCAGAGCGAAGGGGCGGTAGCTGCTTCGGCGACACCGCAGTATAGAACGTTTGCGGAGATTTTTAAAACCGGGGGCTGGGGCATGTGGCCGCTTTCCCTGTGGTCGATGGCCGCGCTCTATTACATCATCCGCAATGCACTCATGTTGCGCACAAAAAGTCTGCTGCGTGCGGATCTGAAGCCGGAGATTGAAAATCTTCTGGCTGCTCGCGACATCAAAGGCACGCGTGAAATCTGTCAGAAAAATCCGTGTCTGATGACATCGGTGCTGGATGCCGGGCTGGAGCGTATTTCGGAAAACGACTTTGATCAGGCTCATGTTAAGGAGGCGATCGAGGAAGCCGGAAATGAGCAGCTGGTTATTTTCATGAAACCGATCAACTATCTTTCGATGATCGGAACCGTTGCCCCTCTGCTGGGGCTGTTGGGAACCGTTTCCGGAATTATTAAGGCCTTCGCGAATATTTCAGGAAGCCGGGAAGCGTTGGCGGGGAATATCGGCGAGGCGCTGATCTGTACTGCCGGCGGGCTGGTGATTGCCATTCCGGCAATGATTTTTTACTTCATTTACAAAAATAACTTCATAAAAAACATATCCACCATGGGCCGCATGGTCGGTCACTTTATGAATGTTTACCGGAATGCAGCGGGCCGGTAAAAACCGGAACCGGTTATGAAATTTAATATTCCACACGAACCCGGCGATGACGAAATCAACATGACCGCCATGATTGACGTGGTGTTCCTGCTGCTGATCTTTTTCATGGTGGCTTCGCATCTGACGGCGCTGGAACGTGTACCGGTTGCATTGCCGGTGGCGGATAAGGCGAAGATTCCGAAGGACCTGCACAACCGGCAGATGATCACGGTGCTGGCAGAGGAAAACGGCCGTGCAACCTACTACATGAACCTGCAAAAGGTGAGCCTTGAGGGACTGGGTGCTGAAATAAAAAAACGGCGCGCCGAAGACCCGAATTTGCAGGTCTGTCTGCGGGCCGACCGGCAGGTGCATCATAAACATGTCAAGGCGGTGATGGCGGCCTGCGCCGATGCAGGGATTGCCGATGTTATTTTCGGGGCGTTTGAATCCGGGAAATGAACAGATGAAAATTTGGCTGGATGAAATGATTAACGAGAAGGTCGGTCTGCAGATTGTGCCGCTGATCGACTGCGTGTTCCTTCTGCTGTTTTATTTTATGGTCAGCTCGTCTTTGAAGAGAACAGAAGCCGATTTAAGCCTGACGCTTCCCGGGGCCGTTTCGCAGTCGCAGGCGATCAATATTCCGGATGAGCAGATTATTGAAGTCCATCGCGACGGTGCTCTTGTTCTGAACGGACGGTTTTATACGGACACCTCCAAAGCCGATCTTCATGAGCTGGAGGCCACACTGATCCGTTATCATGAAGCCTCGCGGCTGGCCAACGTTCCTCCGGCTATTACCATTGCAGCGGATGATGACGCGGTGCATGAGCGGGTTGTCGATGTTTTGAATACCTGTGCCGGGGCAGGCATAAAGACAATAACTTTTAGCGGAGCGAATTAAGCGGCGGATGGAAAACGAGCCTGTCAGTTTGAAAAAGAAGAGCCGGGCGGTCTCATTCGAGGCCGCCGCGATTACGCTGGTGTTTTACATCCTGCTTTTCGTGTTTGCCGGATCGATCGTCGTCGTGCGGTATATCCAGAAGCAAAATGCGGAATTTACGGTGGCCAGTTCGTCGAAACAGGAACGCCGGCAGACACGGACGTCGGCCCAGCCCGAGCAGATGAATGAAACGCTCCGTCCGGCAACGAAAATAGTCAGCCGCTCCGTTTCCATGTCTGCGCCGGCCTTCGTCGCGCCGGCGATGGATAAACCGAAGAGCGCCAGCTCGCAGAAGTTTTCATTGCCTTCCGCCCGGTCCGGCCGTGACTACAGTGCGATTTCCAGGCGATTCGGGTCTGGGACGCCTCAGGTGGAATTTTTTGGAATACGGGCGGAAGGGGAAAAGTTTATTTTTGTCATTGATGCGTCCCCGGGCATGCTGGCGCCGGAAACCGGCGGAGTGCCGGCCTATGCCTATATCAAAGAAACGTTGCGCAAGACTCTTGCGAAACTGCCTGCGGCTGTTTTGTACAATGTGATTCTCTATGACGGAGAAAAAATCTGCCAGTTCCGCCCGCAACCGATTCCGGCCACCAAAGAAAACAACGCCGCTCTCAGCGCATGGATTCAGCCAATCAACTGGGATACGGCTCACAAAGGTCTGACCGACAAACAGGATAACTATCGGCGGCCGGCGCCTTATCAGACCGCTGTCGGCGCCGACGCCACCTGCTGGCTGCTGGCGCTTCAATCCGCCTTTGAACAGAAGGCCGATAACGTCTTTATTCTGTCCTCCGAGTGGGGGATGCACAGCATCGGTCCGGCAAAGCGGCGTCTGCTGCGCGACTTTTCGCTGTGGGAAAAGCTGGGCGGAGGCGGGTCGGTTTCAATCGGCGGGTCGCCGGCTCTCCGCGATGACCGGAAGCTTCGCAACGATCTGCTGAAACAGGCCGTGGATACGATTAAAAAGAGAGAGGATCTCCGTAAAAGCGAACAACTTCCCGCCGAATTCCTGCACGATATTCCCGCTTTCATTGTGTACCCAGGGGCACAGATTCTCGATCATGCGGACGTTGTTTGCTCCGCCCAGTACACGCCACATCAGCTTGACCGTCCTCAAGTACACGTCGTCCGTTTGATCTCTGAGGACAAGTATGGCATTGCAGATGATTTCACGGATTATATGCAGCAATTGGTGCACAGGTACAACGGCGGGATTGGATCCTTCTCCGGCCAGGAAGCCGCCCTTAGACAGCTCGCGACCGCACCTGTGGACAGGAAATCGTCAGGGATCTTCGCAGATCAGGCTTCGGTCGCATCTCGGCAACCAGACCCGCCGTCCTCTTCAGTGGAGTTTATTAAGGCAGACGCATCTGGCGCGAAGATTGTTTTTATTCTGGACGCTTCCAGCGGTATGCTGATGAAAAAAACCGGCGGAACCAACACCTACGCAGCAATCAAAAAGAAGTTGCTGAAAGCCGTGGAGGAGATGCGCCCGGAAACTTTATTTAATGTGATAGCATACGACAGGAAACAGGTCGCTCTGTTCCGCAGTCAGATGGTTCCCGCTTCACAAAGCGGGGCGTTGAGCGGTTGGCTTGCCGATTTGAACAATAGCGCAGCCCGTCCTGGCCTCCGGCCGGAGCAGAACAACTACACACCCCGGCAGGTCTATGAAACAGCAATTGGTGAGGATGTCCAGGCTCTGCCCTTTGCTTTGCAGGCTGCAATGGAAGAACAGGCTGATACGATTTTCATCGTATCAACGGGGATGGGTTCACAGCCGGTGAATCCGGTGAAAGCCGGACGTCTGCTCGATTTTTACATTTGGAACAGCTTGGGCGGTTCAGGAGGAAGTGCTGCAGAAGAAACTCAAGAAGAGGATGACGAAGGTAACGTGACTACTACTGTTTCGGGAGGAGATGCGGGCTCTACCGGCGGGACATTGCGACTCCTTAAGGAGGATGTGAAGATGACCGGCGCACTCTTGAAGCAGACGCTCATTCAAATTGCCGCAGATAAGAAAGCCCGTAAGGATGCCGGACTGCCGCTTGACTTTGTGCCGGATATTCTGAACTCGATTCAGTATCCTCCGGCTCAGGTGCAGGAGCACATTAAAACCGTGTGCAACGTGAATTATGTTTCACAGGAACTGAAACCGCCGAAAATTGATTTCATCTGCCTGCAGGAAGACAGAAAAACACCGGTAAAAGAAACCTTGCGTGCTTTGCGCGAGCTGACAGAACCGTATGACGGAACAGTCCGGTTCTTCGAGGGCTCAGACTTGAAGCGGTAAGCGGAAGTGGTCGGCCTCTCTGGACGGCAATACGAACCGTTTCGCCAGTCAGGTTATCCAATAAGGTGTCGTTCAGGATAGCGATGCGAACTGTTCTCCAGCCGGTTCGCAACTGGCTTATATACACCGAGCAGGATGGCTTTGCAAACCATTTTGGGCGCAACACCTTTCCGCACCCATCACGTTTCTGCGCCTTGCAGGCGAACACGGTTCTCGGTCATCTAAACGCAAGAGTGGTTTTGCGAACCTCTTCGGGCAGGGTGAGGTTGCGGCCGGTTTCGGCGTCGAAGATATGGGCCAGCGCCAGGTCGGGGGTAAGACGGATTGCGCCTTCTTTCAGTGCGGCAGCTTCATGCGGGTTGATGCTGGTGATGTATTTGTGTTCACCGGTTGTGACGTGGACGAGTACTTCTTCACCAAGCATTTCTGAAATATCGACGCAGCCGTCGAAAACGATGTCCGGCGTTGCTCCATCTTTGACTAGCTTCAACGCGCGCGGGCGGATCCCGAGGCAGACCTTTTGTCCTTCATATCCTTTAAGCATATTGGCTTTTTCTGCCGGGAGCGGGCATTGGATGGATCCGCCGTCAAAAATCAGTTTTCCGCTTTCGGCGTGCAGTTGTCCTTCGAAGATGTTCATCGGCGGGGTGCCGATAAAGCGGGCGACAAACAGCGAGGCGGGGTGGTCGAAGATGACGGTCGGCGGGCCGACCTGCTCAATTACGCCGACGTTCATGACGCAGATGCGGTCGCCAAGTGTCATCGCTTCGATTTGATCGTGGGTGACATAGATCATGGTCGTTTTGATGCGTTTGTGGAGTTGCAGTATTTCTTTGCGCATTTCAACGCGCATTTTGGCATCGAGGTTAGAGAGAGGTTCGTCGAAGAGGAATACGGCCGGTTCGCGGACAATGGCTCGTCCCATGGCGACGCGCTGACGCTGTCCGCCGGAGAGTGCTCTGGGTTTACGGTCGAGTAAGTCCTGAAGTCCGAGCATTTCGGCCGCAATCGTGACGCGTTTTTTAATCTCTTTTTTCGGAGTCCGGCGAAGTTTGAGTCCGAAGGCCATGTTGTCGTAGACGCTCATGTGCGGGTAGAGAGCGTAGTTTTGAAAGACCATGGCGATGTCGCGGTCTTTGGGCGGGATGTCATTGACGATCCGCTCGCCGATTTGAATGGTTCCTTTGCTGAGTTCTTCCAGCCCAGCGATCATGCGCAGGGTCGTGGATTTTCCGCATCCGGAGGGGCCGACCAGAACGAGGAATTCGCCATGCTCAATCGCGAGATTGAAATTTTTGACCGCTTCGTAGCTGTTGTCATAAATTTTATAAATGCCTTTTAGGTCTACTCTAGCCATGGGATCTGTCCTTTTATCGGTAAAGTCATCGGATGTTTTATTGATGGGGCTCTATCGGAGCGTCTTCGAATTGATTCATTTTTCGCCACCGGCCGGGCGAGGTCTTGTACAGTTTCCGGAAAATGCGCTGGAGCCGCAGGGCGTTCCCTAGGCCGGTTTCGTAGGCCACCCGCTCAACGGTATAGTTGCTGTCTTTCAACAGCTGAAAGGCTTTTTTAATACGGATGCTCTCCAGCAGTTGAGCCGGGCCTTCGTTGAGTTCTTTATGAATAATATAGGTTAACTGGCGGCGGGTTATTCCCCCGGCCTTTGCGATGTCGTCGATGTTGATGGGGGATGTGAAATGATCCAGCATAAATCGGAGAGCTTTTTGTCCGGCAGGATCACTGACGGCCAGCGTGTAGGTGCTGCGGCGCTCTTCGATGCCGAGCGGAGATAAAAGAACGGGGGCCGGATGAATGGGCTTCCTGTTCAGGATTTTATCCAGCATGGAAGCCGCCTGATAACCAAACGATTCAAAGTCGATTCGGATGCTGGAGAGCGGAACTCCGGAGCATTCGCAGGCGATGTTAAGGTTTCCGACCCCCAGCACGGAGATTTCATTGGGAATGCTGATCCCGCCGTCCATGCAGGCATCGATAATATTAATGGCCATGCGGTCGTCGATACAAAACACGGCGGTCGGTCGGGGCAGTTTTTTCAATTCACGGGTCAGCCATTTCTTACGTTGCGCCCAACCTCCAGGGCCTTTGCTGTTTTTTGGATCCCACAACAAGGGGACTGAAGTATAGTCGGCCTCCTTCAGCCGTGCAACAAAGCTGTTGTGACGCACGGTTGAGACATCAAAGGAGTCTGTGCTGTACCACGCAAAATTTTTAAACCCAAGCCGCAGGAAATAGTCAGCGGCCAGGGCGCCGATAGCCTGATCATCTTCGTGGATTCTTGGCAGGTGGGCGCACTTCTGCTGGTGAGTGACATCAACGACAGGAATCTTCAGTGATCGGATAAACTTCATAATGTCGGGGCGTCCCGCCATCGCGATACAACCATCTCCGCGCCAGCCCCAGGGGAGGATGTGGCTGTAAATGTAATCCAGAGTAAGATGCCAGCCAGCCTCTTTGGCGTAGAGGGCAACTCCATGGTGGAACCGAGGGTCGGCCCATTCTGTAATCAGCAGGATTGATTTTTGTTTTTTATGCACAAGATGTCTCATTTGCTGGCTCATCTTATTCTTTTACGCCACCCATCATAACGCCCTTAACAAAATATTTCTGTAAAAACGGATAGATACATATGATCGGCAGGATGGTCAGGATAATGGTGGCGGCTTTAACGGTTTCGGTTGTGAAGCCGGTCACCGATGAATTCGTGATCCCCAGTTCCATCATTTGGGTGCTGCTTTCGATCACGATGCGTTGCAAGAAAGTCTGCAATACCTGTTTCCGGTCATCCGTAATGTAGAGCATGGCATCGAACCATGAGTTCCAATGCATCACGGCCGTCCACAGGGCAACGGTGGCCAGCACCGGCTTGGAGAGCGGGATATAGATGCGGAATAAAATCGACCACTCATTGGCTCCGTCAATTCTCGCCGATTCGGCCAGTGATTCGGGAATCGCATCAAAAAAGTTTTTCATGATGATGACATTGAAGGCGGTGATCAGGGTTGGAATAATCAGCGCCCAGATGGAGTTGATCAGTCCGAGATTTTTGATCAGCAGATAGCCGGGAACCAGTCCGCCACTGAAGATCATTGTAAAGACGATGAAAAAGGTGATGGCGGAGCGGTGCGGCAGGTTCTTGCGTGCCAGCGGGTAGGCTGCAACACAGGTGGCAACCAGCGTCAGCGCGGTTCCCAGCAGGGTTCGGGTGATGGTGTTGACGTAGCCGCGAAGGATGTCGGGGTTTGAAAGAACCATCTGATAACTGGCCAGCGAAACCGCGCGGGGAAAAAAGTGAAAGCCTTCGCGGTTGGCCTCTGCGGCCGTGCTGAAGCTGAGCGACAGCGTGTAGAGGAATGGGTAAAGGCACAGTAGGGCCAGTCCGCCCAGAAAGACGATGTTGAACCCATTGAATAATTTTTCGCCCGCAGTCTGTTTCATAATCAATTCCGATTCAGTGACGGTCTTACCAGACGCTCTGTTCCCCTTGAGTCAGTTTTTTGGAAAGTGTATTCGCTCCGACGATCAGGATCAGGCCGACGACGGACTTAAACATGCCGGCAGCAGCAGCCAGATCCATATCCAGATCCATCATGCGACGCAGGACATAGGTGTCGATAATGTCGGACACATTGTAAACCAGCGGGTTGTACATATTGTAAATCTGGTCGAAGCCCGCCGTCAGGATGCCGCCGAGCGACAGAATAAAAAGAGTGACCATGGTCGGCGCGAGACAGGGCAGCGTGATGGTCAGCATTTGCTGCCAGCGGGTGGCTCCGTCAATGGTAGCGGCTTCATACAGAACAGGGTTAATGCCCGATAGGGCCGCTAGATAAATTACAGCCCCCCAGCCAGCGCTCTGCCAGATTCCGGTAGCAATCAGGACGGTAATGAACCAGACGTCGTTGGTCAAAAAAGCGACCGGCTTGGCTCCGAGCAGTTTAATGAACATATTCGCCGGTCCGGAACCGCTGAACAGCATCAGGAAAATTCCGCTGAGAATAACCCACGAGAAAAAGTAAGGCAGGTAAGAGAGCGTCTGGATCACCCGCTTGTAAACCTGCTGCCGCAGTTCATTCAGCATCAGCGCCAGAATCACCGGGGCGAAAAATCCGAACGAAAGGCGAAGCAGGCTGATGGTGAGCGTATTGCGGATGACATTCGGGAAATCGCTACTGCCGAAAAGGCGGACAAAATTTTCCATTCCCGCCCAGGCGCTGTGCAGGATGCCGTCCCCCAGATTATAGTCCTTGAACGCAATGACCATGCCGGCCATCGGGATGTAATTGAAAATCAGGAAAAAAAGAACGACGGGGACGGTCATCAGCCACAGATCGATGTTGCAGCGACCTCTGGGGAGCAGAGAGATTTTTTTCCGTCGGCTGTGTGTTGAATCAGTCATTACGTGTTTCTCCCGCACCTACTTGATTAAAAATTTGCTGCATCGTTTCGTACATATCGTTGGCTTCCTGCAGCAGAACAGCCCCGCCGCGCTGCTTCCACTCCGTCACGTACTCATCGAACGAAGCGATCGGGCGCTTCCCGATAACCATTTCGACAAAGACGGTCATCTGGAAATTGCGGAGATCATTCAGATAACGCCCGGCGGACGGAACGACTTCGGATTTCCCCAGAGGATTCGACAGGCCCCATTCCGGTTTTTTAAACGTGTCCTCAAAGCGGAGATAGGCCGGGTCGCGGTAAGCGGTTTGGTAGGTGTAATCCAGCCCGGCCGGGTAGAAGAACATACAGCCGAACCCGCCAGGGGCGAGCATTTGAGCTCCGCGCAACTGTTTATCTGTATTCCACGGCGGAAGGAGTTCAATGCCGGCTCCGGCCTGCTTCGTCCAGTGCAGTCCTTCACGCCCCGACGTGCTTTCCAGATAGAGCGTTTTGTCTTTGGTGATGGCTTCAATCATCTCCAGCACGCGGATAACTTTTTCCGGTTGCTGTTCCAGCTGACGTCCGAACTGGAGAACGTGGGCCGCGCCGCCCCACGCTTGTCCGCGCGGCTGGCCGTCTCGGTTCTTAAGAAGCGGGGCCGGGATGATTTTTGCGTTCGGATTTAATGCCTGCAGGATGCCGGACATGGAGGCTGGATCAGAGGTGTCGTACGCCGTGTAAAAATCAAGTGGGAAAAGGTAGCCCGCCCGTCCGTTCTGGAATTTACGTTCGGTGACCTGATTCTGCTGAGAGTCCACCACGAAATCCGGATCCAACAGCTCTTCCTCATACCAGCGGCGCAATGTTGCCAGAGCTTCGCGGCATTCCGGAAGGATACCGCCCCAAGTGATCTTCCCGTCGCGCTCCACGAAGTCGAACGCCAGCAGATCGTAGGCTGCAAAGAGTTCAGAAAAGGCCAGTGACCAGTGCCCGATATACGGATTCCATCCGTACGTATCCTTTTTCCCGTTACCATCCGGATCGTTATAGCGGAAACGGCGCAGGGCCTCGTGCATGGATTCCACTGTGTCCGGAACTTTTGTGATTCCGACGGCATCCAGCCAGTCTTTTCGCCAGCATCCGACGCGCGGACGGTTCGCCCCTTCAATAAAGGTGGGCAGCCCGAAGTTTTCGCCTCGGTAATAACTGTAAAGCCAAGCCTCTTTTCCGTAGCGGTTAAGCAGGCTGACGTAGGTCGGTGCGTGTTGCAGGATCACCGAGTACGGCACGGACATGATGAAGCGGTTTTCGATATTGTTGCGGACACTGGTCGGGAATCCGTCCCACATCACATCCGGAGCTTGTCCGCCGCACAGAATCAGGGGCCGTCTTTTCGCAAAGGCATTTAAATCCATAAAAATCGTATCGAGGCGGATATTGAACCGCTCTTCCAGCATTTGTTGAATCCAGGAGCCCGGCCGGGCAGCCTCGTAGCCGGGAATGCCGAGCCAGCTGATAGTAAGGGTGTTATTGGTGTCATCTTGAACGATAGACCAGTTGACCGGGCTCGGCGGCAATGGGGCATTGATATCGGTTCGGGGGCGGGTGGGAATTAATGCGACGATAAGGACGACGGCGCAAATCGTCACAAAAGTAAAAATAAGGGCGTTCCTGTTCATTTTTTTTAAACTCGCAGATCAGCCGTTCAAGTTCGAGCGGTATTTTGAATCAAAGCGGTTTAAATGTACATCATTTTGAACAAAATGTTCCTGGCTTCGAGGGCCGTTTTGGGCGGTATGTGTGTTCAAAATGATATAAAGTTTACAAGGTTTGGTGTATGTGCCGTGTTGTCCCGTATGAATTTTAAACCTACTCTTCTCACATAAATTGCACGGGTCTTTCCCGTGAAAAAGTGTTTTAGACGGTGAATATGCACGAAAGGATTTGAGAATGGAGTTGCGGAGCTTGAGCGAATTAATTGAATTGGAACAGACATCGGACGCCGCGTTTAAGCCCGGCCTGAACGGAGCGATCGCGGTAAAAACGACCGCCGATCGCAAGGTGGAGTTTGTGAATTTTGAAAACGGCAAAATGCTGGCGCTGGTTAAATCGGCGATGGGCTATCCAGCCTATTACCCGGTGCACGATGTGAAGATCGAAAAACCGCTCAAGGCGGTCCTGATGGATCTCGACGGAACCACGGTACACAGCGAGCACTTCTGGATTTGGATCATCGAAAAAACTACGGCCAGCCTGCTGGGCGATCCAAAATTCAAACTTGAAGCCTGCGACGAGCCGCACGTTTCCGGTCACTCGGTTTCCGAACACCTACAGTATTGTGTCAAAAAATACTGCGCCGACAAAACCGTCGAAGAGGCGCGCACATGGTATTTCAAACACACCAACTATGAGATGAATGAAATTCTCGAAGGACGCGGCAAAAAGGGGGCCTTCACCCCGTCGCCGGGCATCAAAGAGTTCCTCTATGAGCTCAAGGCGATGAACGTGAAAATCGGACTGGTTACTTCCGGCCTCTACGAGAAAGCGTGGCCCGAAATTCTGAATGCTTTCCAAACCTTGGAAATGGGCGATCCGAAAACATTCTACGATGCCATCATCACCGCCGGGCACGCTATCCGGCACGGTGAGCCGGGCACACTCGGCGAGCTTTCGCCGAAGCCGCACCCGTGGCTTTATGCGGAAACCGCGCGCGTCGGCCTTGGGATTCCGTTTAAAGACCGCCACAGCGTTGTCGGTATTGAAGACAGCGGTGCGGGCGTTGTCTCCATCCTGCTGGCCGGCTTTGCGCCGATCGGGATTGGCGGCGGTAACATTATCGACAGCGGTACAAAATCCCTCTGCACCCATTATGAAGAGAGTTTTGAGCAGGTGCTGAAGCGGTTGCGGTAAAATGTTCCAGGGGGACGAAAAAGAGCACCCGTTTTTCCCAACCCTTGGAAAACTTTTAGGGGGATGTCTGCCGGCAGGATGATTTATGTCACTTGAACCTCGTCAACCTCTGGAGCGTCACTACAGAAGCAGCCGTCCTGCGGCCACCCTGCTGTATTTGCTGGATCGCACCTGGCTTTTCTATGTGAAGGCCCTGATCATTTATCTGATCAAGCAGTCGCCAGCCTGGATGCTTCCGTTTTTAATGGCCCGCACGATCAATACGCTGGCTCAGCCCGAACGCTATCCGATGACCGGGCTGCTGGTCTATATCGCGGTAACGGCAATTCTTCTGCTCCAGAATGTTCCGATGAACACCTGCTACGTGGTTCTGATCTCTCGCATGGTCAGACGGATGGAGTTCCGGTTGAGAGCGGCGCTGGTGACCCGGCTCCAGCAATTGTCGATTTCTTTTCATGACCGGACGGAATCGGGCCGGTTGCAGGCGAAGGTGTTGCGCGATGTGGAGCAGATTCAGACGTTATGCATCTTTCTCAGTGACACCGGCGTGGCCGCGCTGACCTCGTTTGTATTTGTGATTGCAGTCACCGCCTCGCGCCAGCCGGTTCTGCTGCTCTACTTCGTCGTTATGGTGCCGGTGTGCGTGCTACTGATGTATTTCTTCCGCGAAAAAATGCAGCACCGCAACGCCGCATTCCGCACAGAACTCGAACGGATGTCGGCGCAGGTCGCTGAAATGATCATGATGATTCCCGTGGCCCGAGCCCACGGCGCGGAAAAGGAGGCGGAGGAGCGTATTGCGTCTCAATTCAGTCATGTCAATGAACGCGGGGTGAGTCTCGACCGGGTGAATGCGCTGTTCGGTTCATCCGGCTTTGTGGCCTTCCAGTTTTCGCTGCTGACGGGCTTGTGCGTGATGATCTGGCTGTGCTGGAAGGGCCGCCTCACCGTAGGCGAAGTGACTCTGTACCAGAGTCTGTTCGGCATGATGGTCAACTCGGTGAATATGATGATCAGCGCCTATCCGCAACTGGCGAAGGGGATGGAATCCATTCGCTCGATCGGAGAAATCCTGGAGTGCCCCGATCTGGAAAAAAACGAAGGCAAAGCGTCGGTCTCTCAGGTTCAGGGGCATATTCGCTTTGAACAGGTCGATTTTGATTACGGTACCGGAAGAGGTCCGGTAATATCCGGATTTAATCTGGAGGTTCATCCGGGAGAATGCATTGCGCTGGTGGGTTCCAGCGGCTCTGGGAAATCCACGCTGATTAATCTGCTGATTGGATTCCGCCGTCCGACCTCCGGACGCATCCTGCTCGACGGCATCGATATGGAGACGGTGGATATGCGCACCTTCCGTCGGCACATCGCGGTCGTCTCACAGGAAACGCTGCTGGCCTCCGGAACCATCCGCGAAAATATTCTTTACGGAGCCGATGAGGAGGTCGGAGAACAGATGCGGACTGTGGTTGAAACGGCGAACCTGAGCGAGTTTACCGACCGGCTTCCAGACGGGCTCGACACTCGGGTCGGTGAGGGCGGAGCAACCCTGTCCGGCGGTCAAAAGCAGCGGGTGGCAATTGCTCGGGCGCTGATTCGCGATCCTCGTATTCTTGTGCTCGATGAAGCCACCTCGGCGCTCGATGTGGTTTCCGAAAAGCTCGTGCAGGAAGCCATTGATCGCGCGGTGTGCAACCGGACCACCTTTATCGTGGCACATCGTTTGTCCACCATCCGCAAGGCGGACCGGATTGTTGTGATCGAGAACGGACGAATCGCCGAGACGGGCACCTATAGCGAGCTCGTGGACCGTCGGGGCCGTTTTTTTGAAATGCAGCTTCTGCAGCACTGATGCGGAGCGGGGGTTCACGCACCGATCGCGTCCAAAATGATACTTTTTTCTCAGGCAATGATGCATGTTCGGTCGTTACAATTCCATCGGATGAGCTATTTTATAAGCAGGATTAATCCGGTTCATTTGAAGGATTCGTATGAAAAAAGAAAAAACTGCTTATATTGTGCCGCACACCCACTGGGATCGTGAATGGCGTTACCCGATTTGGAAAAACCGCATGCTGCTCGTGGAATTTATGGAGGAGCTGCTTAACACGCTGGATACCGATCCAGAGTATTGCAGTTTTCTGCTGGATGGGCAGATCGCGCCGATCTTGGACTATCTGGAAGTGGCGTCGCACGATCGCGAGCGGGTCGCCAAATATATTCGCGAAGGACGCATTGCCGTCGGCCCGTGGTACACGCTTCCGGATCTCTATCCTCTCGATGGCGAGTGTCTTGTCCGCAATCTGCTCACCGGCACCCGGATGGCGAAGAAATTGGGAGGCGAACCGATGCGGGTCGGTTACAATTCCTTCGGATGGGGACAAACCGCGCAGTTCCCGCAGATCTATGCTGGGTTCGGGGTGGACTTCATTGTCTGCGCTAAGAAAGTGTCCAAAGAACGTGCGCCGGAAAGTGAATTCATGTGGGAGTCTCCGGACGGCACCCGGGTACTTACAACCCGCCTCGGCGAACATGCCCGTGCCAATTTTTATTTCAATGCCTATCTCTATTCCAAATACGGCATCAACTGCACCGACGGCGCCTTTAAGTACAACCCCTCATTTTCCGGAACCGCGATGCACGATGCGCGGCAGGAACGGGCGGATGACGACTTTTTCATGATCGATCCGAAGATGGCTCATTCGGCAGAGCTCTTAAAAGAGGGTGCGGACATGGCCTGGGCCGGAACGGAAGATACAGTGGTGAAAAATTACCGGCTGTTTCTGAACGGCACGGACTTTTCCACCTCGCATCCCAATCTTTCCGCGATGGTTCGGGATCTGAACGAGCAGAGCACGGACACGGAATATATCCACACGCGAATTGAGGACTATGTTCAAAAAATGCACGAACAGGTGGATCTGTCTACGCTACGGGTGATCCGGGGCGAACTGCGCGACGGGCCGTCCTGCGATTGCTCCGGCAACGCACTGGCGTCGCGCATCTATCTGAAACAGCTCAACAAACAGGTTCAGAACGTCGTTCTGCGCAAGACCGAGCCGCTGGCCGCCGCGCTGTCACTGTGTGGCACCGTCACCTATCCGCGCGGCTTTATGGATTCCGCCTGGAAGCAGTTGCTGCAGTCGCATTCGCACGACTCGATCAACGGCGTGACGCAGGATAAAACCGCCAATGATGTCGAGCACCGGCTCAATCAGGCGCTGGAAATCGGCACTGTCGTTTACGACAAGATGGTGGCGGAAACGCTCAAACAGATTGATTTGTCGGCCTGCGAAAGCGACGAACAGGTGCTGGTGGTCTTCAACCCGTCCGCGCACCCGCGCCGTGAAGTGGTCGAGGCGTGTGTCTGCACTCCCGGCGAGCAGGGGGTCTGGAGTCTGGCCGCTGCTGATTGTGCGGGTAATCCGCTGGCTGTGCAGGAAGGTGCGCGCTCGGAAAAAACGTTCCCGGTACACGATTGCCAAGCCCGTCCGTGGCCCTACAAAACCGACCGCCACATGATCAAGATCGATGCGGGCGAACTGCCGGCGGGCGGTTACAAAGTTATCCGCCTTTCGACGAAATCGACGTTTGAACGCAATCACCACTACTGGCTGGAAATGCGTCGCAGCGACGGCCATCTGCTTTCTCCAGCCGACAATGTGCTCGAAAACGAGCACCTGCGTGTCGAGGTGGCCGCCAACGGCACGTTGTCGCTCACCGAAAAAGCAGCCGGTAGAACATACACAGGGCTGCACTATTTCGAAGACGGCGGCGACATCGGAAACTACTGGGCTTTTTATCCGCCGTACAACGATCAAATATTTAACACGCTGACCTCCAGCCCGCGCATCTGGCTCGAAGAAAACGGTGCGCTGTCGGCCACGATCGGCATCGAATACCGGCTGGTTCTTCCCGCCTTTGCTCATGAGCCCGAATGCGGTGTTCGTGGCGAAAGCTGTCGCAGTACCGAAACTAAAGAGTTAGTGATTACTTCCAAGGTCACGCTTAAGAAAAATGCGAAACGCGTCGATATTCGCACGACCGTCGATAACAACATTTGCGACCACCGGTTGCGCGTGGCGTTTCCCACCGGCATCAAGGCGGAAAACGCCTGCTCCTCCGGCCACTTCACAGTCGATGAACGCCCGCGCGTTCCCGTGAAAGACAAAAACGGCGAATACTGGCCGGAAATGCAGACATTGCCCACACAGCATTTTGTTGACCTGAGCGCAGACGGGCAGGGGCTGGCTCTATTGCATACCGGCATGACCGAATATGAAGCCTGTGCGGATGAAAATTCCACACTGCGCATGACGCTGTTCCGCGCCATAGGCAACATGATCGTCACCTGGTGGGAAGCGGTCGGTGTTTTCCCGGATCAGAACGGCAGCCAGCTTCAGCGCAAGATGACTTTCGATTATGCGCTTTACCCTCACGCCGGGGATTGGGCCGAAGGCGAAGTGTACGCCGAAGCCGAGGCCTTGAATGTTCCGGTGGCGCCGTTTCAGATCGCCACCCCCGGTCAGCAGGGAACGCTGCCGCCCGAACAGAGTTTTTATTCGGTCGAACCGGCCAATCTGATTGTCTCCGCATTTAAGCAGACGCAAGACCGTGAAACCTGTATCCTGCGGGTATTCAATCCGACCCGTGAAACGATCCGGGGAACCATCCGGTTGAAAGCGCTACTGAAAGGGGCGTATCTGACCGATTTGGATGAGACGCGAATTTCACCGCTCAAACGGATTGACGGATCGTCGGTTGCGATTGAAGCCGGTCCCGGAAAAATCGTGACCGTTGAACTGGAAGCGTAACGGAGTCAATCTATGTGCGGGTGTGACGCGAACGGGCAGGAATGGAATGTGTTATCTGCCAAACTGAAGAGCTGGCTGTCCGTTTATGATGAACCCGTTTCATCGTTACTGAATGTGAATCAGATTCCGGACGCGCCGCTGTGCGGCGGCGGGAAACTGACGCTGGCGCTGGACGGGGATCATCGTGAAGTCAATTTCCACCTCACCAAATCCGACTTCTGGACGGTGGTTGCGCATCCGGAAAATCTGTTTCCGAAATTTCAGGTAAAACCCGCGCCGTTCTGCCGGATGAGTCTGATGGTCAACAATTCCGCTCCGCAGACGGACGGTTTCCAGCACGTTCAGGATATGTCGTGCGCCGAAATCCGTAGCGAGCTTCCGCTGGACGGCGGCCTGCTTCAGGTACGCAGCGCGGCGATCGCACAGCAGGATTTTGCGGTGTTTGAACTGACGGCACAGCGCACCGTCGCGTCGGTAACGGTCCGGTTGCGGGCCTCCAATGATGAAAACAATTTTTTCATCATGGAAGGGGTCGAAGACGATCAGACGGTCTGGCTGCGCAAGGAACACAAGTCGATGCTAACGGTCAACGCCGCCGCTGCGCTCAAAGCCTTCGGGGCGGAAAACGTGCGGATCGAATACGACGGCGGAATCATCGCCGCATTTTCCTTTGATGTGCAGCCGGACCGCCCGGTTCAGCTGGTGCTCAGCGCCAAGGGCGGCAAAGATGAATATCAGCATCTCGAAAAGGCACTGGCAGCGCTGGCGTCGATTACCTCGGCAGATATTTCCAACCTTTGGAAACAACAGGTTGAATGGTGGAAAGAGTTCTGGCTGAAGTCGTGGATTGAAATTCATGATGAGCTGATCGAGCGCTATTACTACGGTGCACAGTATGTCCTCGGCTGTTCGCTTGATCTGGACGCCCGTGTAACGCCCGGTTTGGCGGGCGGCTGGATTACGTCACCCCATCCGCTGTGGGGCGGAACCTACACGATGAACTACAACGGCGAAGCGCCGTTCTGGGGTCTCTTTTCTTCCAATCGTGGCGAACTGATTCTGCCCTATGCCCGCGTCTGCAAAGATTACATTCCGTCCGGCCGTTTGCTGGCCAAAGAGCTGAAGACCCGGGGCATTATCATGCCGGTAATGATTGCGCCGTGGGGGCTGGCCGACAACGATGATGCGCTGGGACAGAAGGGCAATGCCTCGCTGGCGGCGTTATCGCTGATTTGGCACGTTCAGTTTTCCAAGGATCGGAACTTTCTGGAGCAGTATGCCTATCCGTTTGTCCGCGAGCTGGCTGACTTCTGGGAAGACAATCTGACGCTGGATGCATCCGGCCGCTATGTCATCGAAAACTCCGCTGCAAGGGAACGCACGCCCGGCGATCTGAATCCCGGTAACGATCTGGGTTACGCCTGGCAGGTTCTGCAAGCCGCGATTGAATTCAGCACGGAACTCGGAGTGGACGAAAAACGGCGCGGGACATGGCGGAAGTTTTTGGACCGGTTAAGCGATTATCCCGTTGCGGAGGTGGACGATAATCTGTGCTTCAAAGAGGCTGAAAACCGCAAGCCGGTTTCTTTCCTTGGGATTGGCGACAATCCGGTCTGTCTCGACCATGTCTATCCGGGGGGATCACTGGATGAAGCGGCGGGCGAGAAAGGGAAGATCATCACGCGCAACACCCTGCGTCATCTGAATTCCTGGAAGCAGGAAAACGCCTTCCCGCGTATTTTTTCTCAGGCCGTCCGCGCCGAATGGCCGGGCGAAGAAATCCTTCGTTTTTTCAAAAAACGGATCAGCACACTGGATTCCTATCCGAACGAAACCGTCCGCCGGAATAATACCTTGATTCCGAACGACCATTCGTTTGAAGGAACCGGCTGTATTGAGTTCATCAACTCCATGCTGGCTCATGCGCACGGCGGTGTGTTGAAAGTTTTTGATGTCTGGCCGAAAGAGCGCGATGCGTCATTTAAACGTCTGCGGGTTCGCGGTGCATTCCTCGTAAACGGCGAGCTGAAAAACGGTCACGTTTCCGGCGTGAAAGTGGTTTCCGAAAAAGGCGGAATCTGCCGAATGAAGAGCTGTTGGGCAGGCCGTGCGATTTCCGTGATGCAGGATGACGCACCGGTTGATGTCTGCTTGGAAGCGGGTGTTTATTTATGGGAAACCGTCGCAGGCGGCGTGTATCAAATCGCCGCCGGTGAGCCCGTCGCGCAGGAAAAACAGAATCCGCCGGTCATGCTGGTTCCAATCATTGGAAAAGAAGCGCGGGCTTCGCGTGAACGGTGTGAAGCGGATCTGGACATCCTGCTGACACCGGAGATCAACTCCACGCAACTGCAGGTGGATGTCGTTTACGCGGACGAGAGCCGCCGCTGTTGCACAGCGCAATGCCGATTCAACAGTGCGGACACTCAGATTGCCGCTGTCAGTCCGAAAGGAACAATTACCGGAAGTTGTAGCGGAAGGACCTGCATTGATGTGACTGCGGAAATCGACGGCGTTCGTTTAGCGCATTCGGTTTCAGTTTATATGCTCAACCGCCCGGTAATCGCCGGAGTGAAGGGCTTCGCTATTGCTAAAAATAACAGTCCGCACCGCCCTGCGCATACGGTGGAATGCATCCTGGAAGGCGACGGCATGACCGGCCCGGACGTGACTGACCTGCATCGCGCCAACTCGTATGGTGTTGGCCTGTATGCCACGCTGGGCGACGGCGAAAATGCCTGGATCCGTTTTGATCTGGGAACGGTCTGCACGCTGGATGAAATGTGGATATGGAACTACAACTGCCCGGATGATAACTACCGCGTGCTGTGGTGGAACGGCGGCACTGCCTGCGGCATGCGGGATGTGACCGTTGAATATTCTGCCGACGGCCAGGTCTGGACGGAACTCAAAGCAGAAGGGTATCCGTTCCGGCTGGCGAAAGCCTCCGGCAAACCGTGGATGCCCGCCACAAATCTTGACGGAACACATCGCTCGATTCGGTTCGGCGGGGTTAAGGCGCGGTATGTCAAACTGACGGCGGTTCCAATCATTGGTATAGGCAACTGGGGCGGGAAGAATTTCGGGCTTAGTCAGGTTCGGTTCACTCAGCTTTTTGGAGAAGAGGTATGATGAAAAAAATTACACCCTATGCCGGACTTTTGCTGTCCGTTGCATTTCTTTCATATGGAGCCGACGGACTGTTTTCGATTTTTCCGGCGGCAGATGCCCCGTCGTTTTTACAGGTTCCCAGTGAGTTGGTTTATAATAGCAAGTATCAGCCATGGGCGTCAGTTTCGCACTGGAGCGACGAAGTGGATGAAAAAGATGTTTTTCATGCGGAGTTGCAGCACCAGTCCATCGGCGAGCGCAGCTGGGTGATAAAAATCGGCAAGGGCGGTCAGTTGTATTCAATCGTTTCTTCCTGGGGCGAAACCGTGCCGCCGCAGTCGGCGAAAAGCCCGTGGAATGATGATGTGTGGCAGGCGACGGTGCTGAATACAAAAATATTGGATCAGGATAAAGCCCTGAAAGGGCGGGCCAACGCCTTTATTCATCAGTCCGGTATGTATGTAAGAAACTATGAAGGACAGGAAGACCTGAACAGCAAACCGTTTTATTCTCCGATGCTGGCATTTGGTTTCAATGAGAAGGAGCGCAGTTATTCCACGCTCTGTTGGGGTCTGATTCCGACGCCGAGCGTCAACCGGGGGGAAACCCTGATTTATTCCAAATATCGCGATTTAGGAGCCGGCGTCATTGAGATCACCTACGCTTTTTATAATTTCGGCGACTATACGCTCAATGATCTGACTTTCCCGTGGGGCGGGGTGCGTACATCGGTGTTCCCCGAGCAGGTCGTGGCGGACAAAAAGGGCGGCTATCGCTTCTTCACGCCGTTCAATTACGGAATCGAAGGGTGTCATATCGATATCAAAGACACAGGCGGATGGATTGCCCGGGTTCAGAATGCGGCCGATCCGGCGGGGTATGCACTCGGCATTGTTTTCGGCAAAGACCGGCATTGGGATGAGCAGAGCCAATTGAAGAAGGCCGGCAAGCCGTTCTATCAAAACTCACCGACGGTTTGCGGAAGCGGGGACTCCCGTCACGGCAAACGGGATTACAGCGTGCTGGCGGTGGCTCCGCGCATTTTGGTGCGTCCTGGCGAAGCCTTTTTCATGCGTGTTTATATGGTGCTGGGAACGCTGGAGGAAGTCGCTGCCAAATCCGCCCAGCTGGTCGATCATGTGGAATATGGATTTCTTGACTATGATGAGAACAACGCGCCGCTGCTTCCGCTCTATGACGACCGGAAAACGGGGCTGACTTCACAACCGCCGACGGATAAGGCCGAACCGGTTGCCTACAGTTACGCCGTGCCGGTCAAAGGATCGGTGCCGCTTTTCCAGCTGAAAGAAACCGCCACCGGCAAAGTTGTCCTTTCGACTGACCCCTATGCGTTGTGTGGCAAGAAGCCCTTTGCGAATCCCTATTCGAAGGGAGATCCCAAATACGAGACCTATCAGAACCGCGTGATCTATCAGCCCTATGACGGCAAAACCGAGTGGCTTGGTTTGCTGGGCTATGTCATGCCTGAAAAACTGGCGGCAAAAAAATCAAGCGGCCGAAGTCTGTCCGGCGTTTTGAGCGAGCGCCGTTTTTTCGTTCCCGGCGATAAGCCGGACATGGATGAACTTTTGATACGAACTGAGAAATAGCAAAAGAAGCTCAAGTGAAAAAGTGTAAGGATCGGCCCCTGTCTCAAAAAGACCCTGCGCTCAAAACCCGGATAAAAATAATTCCCTGGGTTGTTGCAGGATCGATGGCCGGCACAACGCTTGCGTCCGCGCTTCAGCCTGTCTCTGCCCGTCCGAACATTATTTTTTGTATGTCGGATGACCAAGGGTATGGGCAGGTTGCCTATAATCGTATCGATTCAAAATATTTGACGCCGGTGCTGGATGATATGGCATCAAAGGGGCTGCGGCTGGACCGCTATTATGCAGCGTCCCCCGTTTGTTCACCGACGCGAGCCAGTATCATTACGGGGGGGCATCCCTACCGCGTAAAGGTATGCCACGCCTCTTTTCCTCTCCAGTTCTGCAGAACCACGCTTCCTCAAATGATGCAGCAGAATGGCTACCGAGTCGGCCATTTTGGCAAATGGCATTTGATGGGACGTGAGCGCCTCGACTACATTATTCCTGCTGGGCATCCCTTATCCCCCGGCTCTATGGGTTTTGATACATGGGTGAGCGCAGTGAATTTTTTCGACTGTTCCGAGCCGGGTCCGTTTCTTAGTAAAATGGGAACGCCGGTTGAGCTTAAGGGTGATACCTCGGATGCGGTGATGGCCGAGGCGATACAGTTTATGAAAACCTCAACAGAGGAAGGACATCCCTTTATTGCCTTCGTCTGGTTCGCCAGCCCTCACGATCCCTACAAGCCGCTCCCCGAATACCAGCGCCTCGCAAATGGTAACAAGATTGCCGGAGAGGTTTGCGGCGTGGATCACAGCATGGGAACGTTGCGCAATGCATTGAAGGCAATGGGTGTCAGTGACAACACACTCTTATGGTTTATGAGCGACAATGGCGCTCCGCCCAATCGCGGCGATAATGGTTTTCTCGACGGTGGTAAAAACGGTCTCAAGGAGGGCGGCCTCAGGGTGCCCTCCATTATCGAATGGCCGAGTGTGATTAAAGAACCGGGTGTATGTACGGTGCCGATTGTTTCCACCGATCTCTACGCCACGTTGGCCGACCTGGTTGGCGGCAAAATGCCGGAATGGGGCGGAACCCATGACGGGATGAGTGTATTGCCGATCATCAAAGGAGAATTGACATCTCGCCCGCAGCCCATCGCGTTCTGGCACGACAAAGAATCCTTTGGGAAGAATTATAACGATGGAGTGGATGAAACCCGCGAGACGAATGAACGCGCGTTGGTGGATAACCGCTATAAAATCTACTGTAAAGGCGCAGGGGCGTATGAGCTCTACGATGTGGTTGATGATCCCGGCGAGAAAAACAACATCGCGGGGGCCTTTCCGGAAATAACCGAAAAGATGGTGCAGAAACTAGAGGCATGGCAGGCTTCCGTCCGCATCGGTCTGGATGCGAATAAACTCCTGATACGAACTGAAAAATAACAGGGAAACTGCGAAGACGGAGTGCGACGTGTATAAAAAGCAATTGCTTGAAATGCTTCCATGGGCCGCTGCGGGCTCAATAGCTAGCGCAACTTTCGCGACCTCGCTTCCGGCGGTTGCCGACCGTCCAAACATCGTTATCATACTGGCCGACAAGAAATCATAGGAGAAATTGACACCCGTCAGACGGGGGCTAAATAATAAACAGGTGGTGCGGTTTTCGACCGCCACCCGCCGCGCTTTTCGACCGGCGTTTACAGATAACCCATTTGATTCCGAAATATTGCAGACAGGAATTATGCGATTCAAACTGCAAGTGGTTTGTTTGAAACGATACTTTTTTTATACGAAATGATGCCTTATCGGGATTGAACCCTGCAAAAGACGGATTAAGCTGAATTTCACAAAAATAGCGGACAGTTGTTTGCCCGGGCTTTTAGAACAGAGGAGCAGGTTTATGAAAAAAATAGTGGCGTTGATGAGTTCCGCATTACCGCTGGCTTTTATGGCACAGGGGGCCGGATCGGTTTCACAAAAGGCCCTGTCCGCAGATCGCCCCAATATTATTTTCATTTTGGCCGACGATATGGGAATTGGAGATTGCTCGGTTTACAACCCGGCCTCTAAAATTCCAACGCCCAACATTGACCGGCTGGCAAAAGAGGGAATGCTTTTTATGGATGCCCACGCTGCCGGCTCGATTTGTGTTCCGAGCCGGTACGGACTGCTGACGGGGCAATATGCTTTCCGCACCTGGGATAAGTTTCCGCCTCAGTTTCCAAATCTGCACGATGCCGGCAGGGTCACAATTGCTTCTGTATTGAAGAGCGGCGGTTATGACACCGCGATGGTCGGGAAATGGCATTTGGGTATGCAGCAGCTGGCGAAAGAAGGGAAAGTTCGCTACAGCCCGATAACCGTGGGTTTTGATTATTTTTTTGGGATGGAACAATCGCTGGACACCCAGCCCTACTATTACGTAGAGAACGATCGCATGGTGGCGGCTCCGACCGGACACACCGATGGACAGCAGGGGGATCCTTCCAAAGTGAGCAATCCCTCTATTCAGGGGGCGATGTGGCGGGAAGGAGCTATTGCTCCGGGGTTTGTACACGCGCAATGTCTTCCGCTGATAACCAGCAAAGCCGCCGACTATATCAAAGGCCGTTCCGCCGAAGGGAA
>CAIKWE010000047.1 GCA_903831085.1 uncultured Verrucomicrobiota bacterium
GCGTAAAAAGGATTTGTGAAGCTGGTTTGAACCGTGAAGCGGTTCAAGCTGCGGAACAATTCCTTTTGCGCGGTTACATCCCCCTTTCCAAGGGGGCTTGGGGGTTCGAGTGCAATGAAGTGGATTTTGGCGAAGGCTGAAGGAGGTACGATTGAAGCCGAGACAAAAGACACTTGATTGCGCGAGACCGTAGAGAGAAGACGAACGGGAAAATAATCAATAACCAATGCTCGATGTTCAATTTACAAGGGTTGGAAAAAAAATACCTACCTGTGGGAAAGACGGCGACGGCGCTTAGCCATTTTTTCAGGGAACAGTGTCCGCAAAATCGGACACTTCCTCAAAGCAAGCTTGTGCCGCATTTCCGCCAACTGAGACGAAGTCCCCTGACGCGCAGCAATCTCTTTGTACGGCACACCCTGATAACGCCAAGCAACGATGTCGCGCAGCTCGGAAGGCAAAGAAAGAAACCCCTGTACGAATTGAGCCAGCACATCCGCGGGAAGCATTACGGATTTACGATTGGAGATTTCCGATTGCCGATTGGCGGGATGAAAAAATTCAAAACCAGGTGCAGGAGTCGGCGGATTGAACTCGTCAAACGGAACGGAATAGAACGTATCCTCACCCAGCTTGCAGGATGAACAGGGAATTTCGTTCCAAGGTTTGGAATCGAAGTCGCCTCGCAGGATGGCTTCGTGGTGACGGCAATTATGACAACGCATAGGAATCCTCCGGAGTTTGGAAACCTGAAAATCGGAACCTGAAACCTGAATGGGACAGATGGGAGTTATGGGAGAAATGACGCGGATGATGACGCGCAGGGAACCCCCGTCCCTATTGGTCTGCGTCATCTGCGTCATTATTACCATTATAAATAGAAGTATAGAGAATAGAGATAACTGCCGTTCTGCATACCGTGCAAATACAGGATAACTTTTTAAATGATGATGACGCACGGCACAAACGACGCAAATGACGCACACGACAATAAAAAGACCGCCCTGATGCAGGCGGTCGAAACAGGTGCCCAGGATTTGATTAAAAAGGTGTCGTATCCCCTTCACCTTCGCGAATCCGAACGATGTCAATGTCCCAAATCCGCGTAGCATGATGTCGTCGCTGAGTGAGCGGATAACCCTGAGATGCCAGCTTGGATAACTCCCGGCCGACTTGGCGGGTGGTGTATTTCGCAGCAATACCGGCCAAGCCGTCCTGATCGCTGAGCATAGCTGTTAACAAATCCGTCGCCGAACCTGTCCACACATTGGAAGTCTGGCCTTCGAAAAACTTCAGTAAGACCTCGAGGAATGAATAGGCACTGGATGAATGACGAGCCGCTTCAAACAAAGACGCTTCGCAGTACGTCTGAACCCCGTAGCGTGAATCGCCCAGAACGTGATCCGGCGGTACCCAGTCGAGAAGCCAGCGTAAGAAAAACGGTAATTCAGTCTGGATGATATCGGCGACGTTACGGGGAAAGGTAAAGGTATCCCGATCAGCTACACGAAACAGATTGATCTTATCCCGGTTCGACAAATCCACGTCGGGCAGAATGCGGATAGACTCCGGATCGGTGTTACAGGTGACAACCACTCGCCCGTTCCATTCGATTGTTTTATCAACCTTGAATTTCTCCCGGATGGAAAAGGTACGGTTGGCCGCCATTTTTTTGATCAGCGCTGAAAATTTCTGATGCGAGCGATGGTCGGTCAGCGGGACAATATCATCGACAGCCCAGACAGCAGACTGGAAAAGGTGGGAGTTGAAATTGTCGTCGCCGGAGAGGAATGATGACGCATCCGTATGCCCGCCGAAGATACGGGAAAGGATAACGGTAGAGAGCAGCGTCTTTCCAGTGTTCGGAACGCCGGCGAAGAAGGAAGCCTGTCCGGGAAGCATGCGGTTGTCGAGGGCGGATTTATACCAGCGGCGCAACCACGCATAAAAATAATCCAACTGCTCAACCGGATCGAAGAAGGTGGAGAAATAGGATTCCAACCAAGGGAACTGGCAGGCTTGAGGAAGACCGCGGCCAGCGTCCGCAGCTACAGAAGAAAGACCGAGGTCACGGCCCTCGGCTACAAAAGAAAGCGTGCTCGGAGATCCTGCTCCACCTTGGGAATCAGAATCGGCGGGCTGGCAAACTGAAGCGGTGGAGGTGTTGAGGATGCGGAGACCGTTAAGGTGAATAATGCCTTTCGGACGATGAATCAGAGGCGCAGCACAAGTAATACGCTGATATTTATGGATATGCTGGAGGGCTTTGTCGATTTCGGTAAAGTTGTCGTTGCGGGATTTAGACATCCGCAGACCCTTGGCAACTTTGAGTTCGAGGCCGGTATCGTTTTTGCACAAAGAATTCCATGTGCCGTCAGGATGCCGGTGCCAATAATCGCGGCCGTCAAACCAGATGTCTTCAATGGCACCGCCAACACGATCCGCTTCAAATTTATTGACAAAGGAACGGCCGAGAATTGCCGACCACGGAACAAAAGCCTGTCCGCCGGTGAAACATTGCATACCGGAATCGCGTACGATCGCCGACGTCTCGTTGTCCGCCGAGGAGTCCCAGAAACGAACGCCGCGTCTGCCGATGTCAAAATCGCCGGCCCAACGACCGGGGAATTGCCGTTCCACTTCGTCGGCGATGGTTTCGATAGGGATAACAGGGCCCAGTTTGTTCCAGTCGTATTGATTGGATGACTCCACAGCCCACTGCATCATAAAGTTTGCCGGGATCACGCCGCCGGAAAGCTGAACCCAGTCCGTGCCAGCTTCGTAATACTGGCAGGGATTTCCAAAGGCGGCGGTGTCCAGCCCGACCATGATCTTAGAGAGCCCCAGCTTTTTGCGGACATGCTGCATGAGCCGGATAGTCAGGTCGTTGCTATGGAGCAGGAAAGGTGCTTCGAGCCGCCAGAGCAGCCGGGCACCGCCAGAAATAGTTTTGCTGATATACTGCGGACGGAAATCAACGCAGTGGTCGAGAACAGTGTCACGCGCATGCTGATCAATCCGGCCATCGTAGTCGGCAACGATCCAGTGCAGGCGTACGGCGGGATTGTTTTTTGAGTCGATGCGCATCCCGGAAAGCAAACCCTCGAATCCGGAATAAAAGCAGTGGTCGAGATCGGGCCTGCTCCATTCGGATTTCGCCGGGGCAACTGTTTTGACCTCCCAGGGGTTGCACGGTTTGGTTTGGTTCGATGCGAGATTTTTAATGGCGTGTAGCATATGTCCGCTCCTTATAGGTTAGAGTTTAAAAAAAACATGGGGCTCTACCTAAAGAGGCGGAATCAACCGGCGGAAGCGGCCTTTACTATATAAAGGAAATGGAACGCAGCCGGGGTGCAACAGGAAGAAACCGACACGAAACGGGATGACGCAGCATGGGGCGAAATGGGACGGAATTAACGGGCGAAAAAAAAGTAATTTTTTTCTAAGCCACCGTCGAAAAATCAAACGGGAGGGACGAGTCAGCAGGATGTAGGCGGATCAATGAGCCGAATATAGGCGACACAGAAACCTGAATATCGTGCAGTTTTATTCTTTTGATTTTTCCATCATATCGATCCATTTTTCACCAGGCAGGATCGCAACGCCATCATATGCAAGCCCGCCCTCTGTTTTCTCGCGAAGGGTACGAATATTATTCTTAATCCACGGCCATACATCTTTATAAGCACCATTCCTCAATAACGCCGCCAGTTCACTGGCTATTCCAAAGCGGAGGTCCAGATCTTCGAAGTACCAATAAGACACGCCACCAGTTTCGTCCGATCCTCTTGCTTCGATAAACAAGGGCATTAGTGGCGCATAATAAAGTTGCATTAGTTGCTCTACAGGAATTTGCAGCCTTAAAGGGGAACAGTCCGAGGTTCCTTCAGGATCGGCGATTACTGCCTGCAACCGTCTATTCGAGGCATACGAATCTAAATAATGGAAATATCCAATAGTTGCCGCGCGAAGTGCGGGAGGATTATTATTTATCGATACGACTCTCTGCGCTTGTTGCTTTGCCTTTGCAATTTCGCCATCGGTTGGCTTCGATGATCTCCCCTTGCTTTCGAACACAAGCCACCTGTCGGATAAATCTAAACCAACCAAGTCCGGGCGGGATCGAGACCCTGGCTGGAATTGCGGATCCAGATGACGCCTATAAACATCTAAATGTAATAGATGCGAAGCTCCGAATAAGCGTTGTGCGAAAAGTTTAGTAACGGTCTGGCCAAGTTGATACATCGCCCCCTGTTTCTCAGACGGATCAAGCCCCTCAAACCTATCCGTCGAATAAAAATGACGGCCATCCCCGCGCACCGTCATCATAACGGCGCTCACTTTCCAAAGACATTCCGCTAAGGCCGCTATTCGTTGACCCTTTGGCGGGACAGGCCACCTTGGATGGCCCACAGTAATCGCTGCATGTAACAGCTCTGGAAGGCTAACATCAATTTGGGCGGACCCGTTTCCGACACCCCAAGGATTCCCAAAATTGAAATCTCGTGTTTCGTATGGAACACTTGTCATATCAATCCTTCTTTTTGCGGCACATCCGCTTCAACGTTTCTGCAACGATTAGTCGCAAAAGATCGTAAATTTGGCGGCTTAGTGTTCGGGGTGAAGCCTGCAAATTTGCAAAATCTCAGGTGTCGAATGTTCGGAATAAGCTCCCGGCGATGCATCCGTTCCATGGTCATGGCCGGAACTTGGTAAACAGGAGCCGAATGTCCACCCCGTTCAACAAACTGTTGCGCGATGTAAATCAGATGATCGTGCGCCGGCGGGTGCTCCCAGACCCATTGATCGGACAAAGGAATGTACCGCACATGCTCATCTTTTTCATCCTTGGGAGCAAATGGAACCTCAAGCGCAACCCATAGCCGGGCACATGAGTTTTCAGTCAGCGAGCCGGAGGTAAAAACAAACATGGTTGTGTACGGGTTCAATAAATCCATTGAATCCATCGTCTCGAAAAACCCGTCGATATTTTTGTATCCATACAGAATCGAGTCATAAACGGCATCATCCGCCCCTTGAAGCCATTTTTTACGCACGCCGAACTGGTCGGCTGTCCAGTCCAGAAAACCGTCTGTCAGCAACTTTTCAATCGCCTCATCTGAACGAAAAGCGCTCAGCGGCTGTTCCATCCAGTCGGGCA
>CAIKWE010000048.1 GCA_903831085.1 uncultured Verrucomicrobiota bacterium
CCAGGCGGTCAGACCGTCAAGGTCAACATCGCTCGTGGCATCCGTGTTGTAATTGGTCAGTCCGTATTGCGCCAGCCACGAGTACGGCACCTGCGCCGGGACGTTGGTGGTCACCTGTGCCGTGAAGGTCGCGGCCAATACACCCGAAGTCTGCACGTTGCTCCAGATAAAGTTGGTGGTCGTGCTGCCGTTATCAAACGACATGCCAGCTACGTTCGCTCCATTGGTCGTCAGCGTCGCGATCCGGTAATAATTACTCGCCGTGATCACGAAGTCCGCGCTGTCTCCAGCCAGTACATTCGTGCTCGCCGGCGAAACTGCGCCGTTGGCTCCCGCAGTAGCCGTCAGCGTATGATAAACGGAGGCATCTGTGTACGTCGCGGTCAAAGCGATGGCTTGTGCTGGCATGGTGACCAGAGCGTTCGTGTAAGTGACGTTGTTCACATACTGTGTGTCGCCGATCCACTCAACAAAGACCTTACCTGTCAAATTGTTGGCGGCAATCGCCACCTTCGTTCCGTTAGTGTACGAGCTGCCACCGGTGCCGCTGTTGACCGTCAGCGCATAATAGATATCCACATACGATGCGGTCAGCGTCGTCCTCCCCGCCGTTCCCTGCAGGGCCAGCATTTCTTTGATTTTAGCCTGCATGCGGGCCTTGCGGGCCGCCTCGGCGGGATTATTGATCTGGTCGAACTCCGGTGTTTCGTGAAGATCGACCGCCAGATTGTAAAGATTGACCGCGTTGCCGTTTTCGTCGGTGGTCAGCTTCCATTTCCCTTCGCGGATCGCGCGGCGCTTGTCGATGACTTCCAGACCTTCGGCCGCGACGGACCGTCCGTGCAACAGATAGTTGCGCACTTCTTCCTGATTGCCCTCCAGCAAAATGGACAGGAAGCTGACACTGTCCAATCCTTGATCCGGGGCCTGAGGCTCTCCGACCAGTTCCGCCAACGTGGCAAACAGATCGTGCACGCCGACCAGCTGATCAGCCCACGTTCCCGGCGGAATACGGGAACCCAGCGGCGTACCGTCGCCCCAGCGGATAATCAACGGAACGCGATGTCCCCCTTCATATATTGTGGACTTGTGGCCGGTCAGGCCATAGTTGGAATCTTGCCCAAATTCAAGCGAGTCGGTGCGTCCGCCGTTATCACTGGTGAAGATGACCAACGTGTTGGTGAGCATCCCGCGCGCTTCGAGCGCGTCCATGATTTTGCCGAAAGAGACATCCACTTCGTACATCATATCCATGTGCTCCGTTCCACCTGTAACGCCTGATATGGGAGTACCGTCGAACTGGAGCGGCGGAGTCTGCGGTTCATGCACCGCCTGGCAGCAGTAGTGCATAAAGAACGGCGTGTCCGTTCCATTCACCCTGTTGGTCTGATAATGGCGCTCAATGAATTCGATGGCTTTCCGGGTCAGGGTCGGCCCGACCTCATTGCTTTTATAGTCTGCCATGCCGAATCCGGGATCGGCCACTGCGATCTCATGATTCCCGTTGGTATTGGGATAGACCCCGCTCGCCCAATATATCAGCTGGTTCGTATCGCCGACGATCCGGTCGGTTTCAAAGTAGGCATAGGGAGGCGCCTGGATGCCGTCGGGAAGCAGATACGCATAGTTAAACCCACGGTCAACGGCCGCATTCGTGAGCGGACGGGAAAAATCCATTGTCGTCCAGTCATAGTTGGCCTTTGTGTAAAATGTGTCGTTTGTGTTTTTCGGCCAGGCCAGCGCGCCCAAATGATATTTGCCGAACATGGCTGTATCATAACCCCCTTCTTGAAGCACATTGGCAATGGATTTCTGGCCGCTCAAAAACATGGAATTGCCGTTGAAATTCCAGACACCGCCCTCCTGGCGCCCGCGCCAGGGATAGTTTCCGGAGAGAATGCAGTAGCGGCTCGGAGCGCAGAGCGAGGCCTGAGTGTGGGCATCGCGAAAACTCATGCCCTGCTGCGCCAGCTTTTCGACATGCGGCATGGGGATCAGCGAATTGGTGTTGTAGGATCGGCAGTCGCCCCAGCCCATATCATCTACAAAATAAATCAGAATGTTGGGGCGCGACGGAGGCCGTGCGACGGCCGCTTTGAATATGTTGATATTGACTGTCGCGGTACTGCCGGTCGCGCCTCCGGCATAGACTCTGTAAACGAAGCTGTCTGAACCGGTAAAGCCGTCTGCCGGCATATAACTGAACGCGCCGTTTGTATTGAACGTCAGCGTGCCATGGCTGACACCCGAAACCAGCTCCGCGGAAAGCGGCTTGCCGTCGACGTCGCTGTCGTTAGCCAGCACGCCCGGGGCGGCAACGTTTAAAACATTCTCCTGATATATATCATAAAAGTCCTCGCCCGCAACCGGCACGGAGCTTGAGGGCAGACCGCTTGAAAGCAGGACATTATCAACATTGAAGTGGTCGGGGGCCAAAGGTGATGTTTGCGAAAACCGAATCCCGAATCCGGCCAGTTGTTTCGCCGTCCAGCCGCTGGTATCGATGTTGATGGTGTACGGGCCGGAATAACCCGCCACATCATAGTCAATGTTATTGGTCGCGGCGAGCGCCAGAGAAAAGCTGGTGTTCCATGTGGCTCCGCCGTCGGTGGTGATCGCCACATGATCCACTAAGCCGACCGTTGTGGCGGCAAGCCAACAGTCAAAGGTCAGGCGAAAGTCTCTGCTGTTGGTGACGGCACTGGTGATGTCAATGTACCGGCTCATTGCACTATTTGCCCGCAGAAAAAAGCCGCCGCTGTTTCCGACTCCGACGGTCGTGTTCCACCACGGAACCCCGGATACGACCCATCCCCGAGCGTTTGTTACTGCGGTTCCGTTGTACGCGACGTCATTGAAGTTGTCTTCAAAGACAATGGTGCTGGCCATTGAGTTTGCAACAACCCTCCCTGCCACAACGGTTGCTATGATTGCTGCCTTCAGTTTTTTCCTTTTTTTGCTTATGCCCCGTCCTTTTTTAGACGGGGCGGCAGATTCCAGAATTTTTTTATTCTGGAACGCCCGCCGGGGCAACCCGGCGCGCCTTGCGCACCGCTGCCCGCGACGCATCCGTCTGTTTTTCCGCGGGCGATACGTCCTGTTTTTCCGCGGGCGATACGTTTTCGGATGTCTCCTCGTCTTCGCCGCCTTTCTTCTTTTTACGCTGCTCGTCCGGCATCAGCGATGCTTTGGTCGGATAGCCGTTCTTCAGGAAAGCCTGCATTTTGCTGACCGAATTGCGGTCATCAAACATTTGCAGCACCGGATCTTTTATTCCGGTCATCCAGTCGCGAAGCTGTTTGCGGAACTGCTCTGCCGGTTCTTTATATTCCGGATTATTGATGAGGTTATTCAGGCAGCCGGGATCGTTTTCCAGATCATAAAACTCTTCCACCACACGTTGCCGCCACATTTTCACCCGTTCGGCCATCGCCGGGTCGGTCTTGGCCGCCGCCGCCATGGCTTTCATGCAGTCGCCTTCATTGTTGTTTTTGTAACGGGCATCCGGACTGCTCCAGGCATTAAAGATATAGCCGTATTTTTTATCCTGCACGCAGCGCATGGGAACCGGCGGCCCGCCGATCATGTAATCGATCTGCTTGAACACGACCTGCCGTCCGTCCTGTTTTTGTCCTTTCAGGAGCGGAAGGAACGACCGTCCGTCAACGCCTTCCGGAGCTGGCAGCCCCGCCGCCTCCATCACCGTGGGGAAATAGTCCACGGCGGAAACAAAATGCTCATCATCCGTGCCGCCGGGCTTGACCACGCCGGGCCACTGCACAAGCCACGGGGTCCGTGTGCTGGCCAGATACACATTGGCTTTGGCGAACGGCACCGGCGCGCCGTTATCGGAAAGGAACATCACCAGCGTATTATTGCGCAGGCCGGATTCTTCCAGAGCTTGGATGATCTTCCCGAACGTGTCGTCCAGCCGCCGGACCGAATTGTAATAGTGGCTCAGCTCCTCGCGCACCAGAGGCAGATCGGGCAGATTTTTCTGCACCACCACGTCATCCGGAGAAAACAGTTTCGAGGGGTCCGCCGCATCGTTCTTTTTTTTGCCGTTCGGGTCATGGAACGGGCGGTGCGGATCGTGCGAGTTGACCATCATATAGAACGGACGGTCCGCCTGCTTGCACTGTTTGAAAAACTCGCTGCAGTATTGATAGTACCGTTGCGGATTGCGGCCTGCGCCCAGTTCACCGTAGTCATGCATAAAGTCCCATTTATAGTCCATATCTGGCGTGGAATGGCTGACCTTCCCCAAAATACCGGTCGCATATCCGGCCTCACGCAGACTCTGCATAACGGTTGGAATGTTTTTCTTGAGGTGGATAAAGCCCATCATGCCGCTGGTGGTTCCATAGCGCCCGGTGGCGATGTTTGCCCGGCTCGGCTGGCAGATCGCCGTATTGGTGTGACCGTACTTGAAGGACAGTCCTTCGCGGGCAAACCGGTCGAGGTTGGGTGTGAGATCTGGCAGCCCGGGATTCAGACAACCGACCGCTTCATAGCCAAGGTCATCCGCCGTGATTAAAAGAATGTTCAGGCGATTGCCTGCCGGTTGAGCCAAGGAGCTTGCGGCAACCGCACCGCATCCGGCCATTCCAAGTGTGCGCATGAAAAGTCGATGAATCATCAGGACCTCCTTAATTAAATATTGTCTATTGTCTAATGTAACCCCGTACATTGTCAAAGCTATTTAACCAGGATGTCCTGCAAGGCCCGGCTTATCACGCGCGTTTATTCGTTGGCACCACGTTCAGCGTTTTCCGTTGCTTGTCATTCCAGAACAGCTCCAGGTTCAAGCAGCCGTCCCGGCATGCGGCGACAAGCGGACTGCGCCCCCCCAAAAAAAGGACAAGGAACAGTCCGCACAGCAGTATGGTCGATCCCGTCATTCCCCACCCGTACCGACGACGGAATAGATATCCTCATCGGTATCGTCGACTTCTTTTTTCGCCGCGGTAAGTTTCGCTTTCATCGTCTGAAGCATCTCGCGGTATTCGGGATTGTCGGCAAGGTTGTTCATTTCGTGCGGATCGGCCTTCAAGTCGAACAGCTCATAACGGTCGGCCACCGGAAAATAGATCAGCTTGCAGGTATCGGTCCGCACCGCCTGATGCTGGGGAATGTTATACCCCTTGGAATCATAATAACGGTAATAGACACAATCGCGCCATTCTGCAGGAACATTCCCTGTAAGAAACGGCGTAAGATTACGGCCCTGCATATCCGCCGGAACCGTTACTCCGGCCAGAGAAAGCAGTGTCGGGGCGATGTCAATATTCATTGCAAAGGCATCCACCGTTGCGGCCTTTAGGCCGCCGGGATATTTGATAATCAGAGGGGTGCGCAACGATTCTTCATAGGCCCAGCGCTTATCGCTCATCCCGTGCTCGCCCAGATAGAATCCCTGGTCAGCCATATAGACCACCACCGTATTATCGGCCATTTTTTCGTCAGCCAGCACCTGTCGCAGTTCACCCATCGACCGGTCGATGCTCTTCGCCGTACGCAGGTATGACTTGAGGTAGTACTGGTAGCGATAGACATTCTGCTCCTGCTTCGTCATATCCTTTTCAACCGGATCGCTAAAGCGCTCCCTGCCTTTCCGCTTAATGCCGTTTTCGTCGAAACTCTTGTGCAACATTTCGATATTGGGAACCTTGTTGTGAGCCGTGGCGATGGCCGGACGCCCTTTCCACGTATCGCGCAGAGTTGAAGGTTCCGGCAGGGTTTCGCCTTCAAGCCAAGCCTTATCGCGAGGGTCGCACAGGAACGGTGTATGCACCGACTTGTGGTTGACGAAAATAGCCAGCGGTTTGTTTTTTGGCCGGTTGCGGATGGCCTTTTCCGCCATGCGCGTGATGATTTCAGAGACGTAGCCCTTTTCCTGGATCGGGTTCTTAATGGCGTGTTTTGCGTCGAGGAACTTGGGATCAAAATATTCGCCCTGCCCGGGCAGGACCGTCCATTCGTCGAAACCGGTCGGGTCGGACTTCAGGTGCCACTTCCCGATCAGCACCGTGTAGTAGCCCGCCTGCTGCAAAAGCTTGGGAAATGTTTGCTGGGAACCGTCGAACTCTTCCCATGCCCGCACACCATTTTTGTGGCTGTATTTTCCGGTCAGGATCGCCGCGCGCGACGGCGCACAAATGGAATTATTGACGAAGGTGTTCACAAACTTAACGCCATCCTCAGCCAGCTTGTCGAGGTTCGGGGTCGGATTGTATTTTTCAAAAATCGTTCCAAAACATCCAATGCTCTGCGCCGTATGATCGTCGGACAGCATGAAAAGGATGTCGGGTTTTTGTTCGGCTAATGCGCTGAGTCCTGTCAACGCGATTCCTGTTAAAACTATTTTTTTCATAACATTCCTGTTTGGTTAACCGGCCGGCTCAAACGGCATCTTTGCTTTGGATTTCGGTTCGTCTGTTGCATCCGCACATTTTATTCTACTTATTCCACCCTTCCGGAACTTTTTCTTCTGCTTCATCCTCATCGATATAGAATCCGATCAGCGCAGAAGCATTAATCTCATCGTCACGTTTCATTTGGTCGCTAGTGTATTGAAAATGAAGAGGACTGTACATCCCGGCTATTGGTTCCAATAAACAGATCGAAATACCCCGGCTCCACCCCCCAGGTCATATCGCGGCGTAGAAAGGTGAGTTCCTTTTCGCCGATACTGAACGTGACGGTTTGGCTCTCGCCAGCCTTCAGGAATATTTTATTAAATCCCTTCAGCTCTTTAACCGGGCGGGTGACGCTACCGACCAGATCGCGGATATACATCTGCACAACCTCTTCCCCATCAATTTTGCCGGTATTGGAAACCGTCACCGATGCGGTCAGGGTTTCGTCCGGTTTGATTTCGGATTTACTCAGCGTGATTTCCGAATATTGGAAATCGGTGTAGCTGAGGCCAAATCCAAACGGATAAAGCGGATCGTTCGGGCTATCTATGTAGCGGGATTGAAATTTAGGTTTATCCGCCGCCGGAGCTAACGGCCGTCCAGTGTTTTTCATGTTGTAGTGGATAGGCACCTGCCCGAGGTTGCGCGGAAAAGTGACCGGCAGTTTGCCCGATGGATTGATTTTTCCAAAAAGCACATCGGCGGCGGCCTTTCCGCCCTCCGTACCCGGATGCCAGGCTTCCAAAATTGCATCGGCCATCCCGGCTTCCTGCTCCAATGCCAACGGACGCCCGTTGAGCAGTACCAGCACAATCGGCTTCCCGGTCTTCTTGATTTCCCGCAGCAACTCCGTCTGGACCCCCGGAAGATTGATGCTCGTCCGGCTGGCCGCCTCACCGCTCATGCCGGCAGTTTCGCCCAGCACCATCACGACCAGGTCGCTTTTTCTGGCAACCGCCACAGCACCAGCGAACCCCGTGATGTCATTGTTTGTCACGCCGCATCCTTCGGAAAATTCAACCCGATTGCTTCCGTTGACCTGGATCAACGCATCCAGAACCGAGGTCACCATTTCCTTATCGCCGCGCGCACACCAGGTTCCCAGCAAATCCTTCTGCGCTTTAGCCAGCGGACCGATCACGGCAATTCGTTTCCCTGTTTTCATCGGCAGAAGATTTTTTTCATTTTTGAGCAACACCATCGACTTGCCGGCGATTTCGCGGGAGGCCTTAAGATGGGGTGCGGCACAATGAAGATTCCGCTCGCGCTGCTCATCGCAATAGCGGTACGGATTGTCAAAAAGCCCCAGTTTTTCTTTCAGGCGCAGTACGTTTCGGACAGACCGGTCGATCTGTTCAATCGTCACGCGCCCTTCCGCCAGCAGCCGTTTCAGCTGTTTCAGATAAGCCGAACTCATCATATCCATATCAACACCCGCAGCCAGCGCTTGCACCGCCGCATCGGCCTGGTCAGCAGCTGAACCGTGCGCAATCATTTCATTAATCGAGTTGTAGTCCGTCACCACCACGCCATCAAATTTCCACTCATCGCGCAGGATGGTTTTTAAAAGGAATGGATTTCCAGAGGCCGGAACCCCGTTAAACTCGTTGAAGGATGTCATGACACTGACACACCCGGCATCGAGCGCTGCCTTGAACGGCGGCAGATAGGTGTCACGCAACATGCGTTCCGACATATCGACCGTATGGTAGTCGCGCCCGGCCTGCGCCGCACCGTAGGCCGCAAAGTGCTTCATGCAGGCCGCCACCGTGAATGGATCGGAAAGATCATTGCCCTGAAAGCCGCGCACATTGGCTTTCGCCACTTCGCAACTGAGATAGGTATCCTCTCCCGTCCCTTCGGCAATCCGTCCCCAGCGCGGATCGCGGGCGATATCGACCATCGGCGCAAAAGTCCAAGTGATGCCGCTGGCGGCAGCTTCGACGGCAGCGATTCGTGCGGACCGCTCCACCGCATCCATGTCCCACGAAGAAGCCAGCCCCAGTGGAATCGGAAAAATAGTTTTATAGCCATGGATCACATCATAACCAAACAGCAGCGGAATCCCCAGGCGCGTCTCTTCGACAGCCGTTTTTTGCAGCTGCCGGACATATTCGGCTTTGGGCACGTTGAAAATGTTGCCGCACTGGCCGCTTCGCACCTCGTCGACGTAGCTCTTTCCTGCCACGGGACCGGTGATCTCCCATTTGCTCGATAACAGCGTCAGCTGGCCAATCTTTTCTTCCAGCGTCATTTGCGCCAGAAGCGACTCGACCTTATCCGCGTGCGCCGACAGACCAGCAACTGCGATTAAAAGAGAAATGCAAATCTTTATATTCATTTTACCGTTTTTTATTAAAAACCCGGCTACTTCGCGGGCACAAACTCAAACCCGGTGATTGTCAGGTCGATGGGAGCGACGACATCGACGCTGCCGTAGACCAGAACCAGTTCCTTGATGTTTTCCAGCCCCGGCGTTCCGGGCATTGGAATTTCGATCGTGTTTTCATGACCCATGGCCACATCGAAACGGGTGTAGATCTCGTTTTCGAAAACCATCGGTTTGATCGGAAGACCGGACGCGCGCTTGAGGGTGATAACGGCTCTTTCAATCGGATCGGCGGCGCAGTAGCGGATCTTCAGGATACCGTTGGAAAGGCTCACTCCCTTTTTCTGCGGAACCACGACCGTGATGCCTCCGGTACGCACCTGCTCGCCGCGAATCTGGAAACTGTCCTTGTCACGTCGCGGAATGAGCTGATCGCCGGCTGCCGTCCAGGAAACCAGTTTCACACGTTCGTCGAGGAAATTGAAGGCTTCACCCGGCCGATTGAAGGCCGCCAGCTTGTTTTCCAGGCCGTGAAATTGCAAATAGCGCTTCATGTTTTCGTCGCCCGAACCGATTCCGCCTAAAATGAGCGACAGGGTGTGCGCCGAGGTCTGAAACTCGATCACCTTCTGCCCGGTGGTGTTGTAACCCTCCCACGGCCCGTGGTCGGTGAAAAGCTTGGTTATGGCCGCCCAGTTCGCAGCCAGAAATGCCTCGATCTTTTCGGGCGCAATCATGTAGGCCACACCCAGCGTGTAAAGCGATGGCGCATCCGTAATGCGCTTCTGGCCGGTCACAGCCATATCCGGGATGCCGACATCGCCGGTATATTCTACACCATTTCCGCTGTACGACTCGGTCAGGAAACCGGGATTGCCCTTGCGCTTGGCGTAGTCCAGTTCGATGTCGACCCTGTTTTCCAAATTCATCCGCCACCCCGGTGCAGCCAGTTCCTGCATGAACAAGCTGAGCCCCCATCCCTGAAAAGCTGAGCCGCTCCACGAAGCCAGCGAATAGCGGTCGGTGCCGTCCTGCATCCGGTACGGCTTGATCTTGAATCCGGAATTCTTCACCGAGTTGATCGGCCAATCGTAGCGAAGCAGACAGAACATGAACGGTCCGCGAAACTCATTGATGAAATAATTCTGGTGCCCAACCACCCATCCGCGGCCGCCGCCTGGCCAGCCGACAAACTGATCCGTGGAAGCATTCCAACCAAAGATAAAAGTGTCACTTTCTGGATCGAACAGATGCTCGTAGCCAGCCTTCTGCGTAGCGATGAACCGTTCCATCTTTTCGCGCAGCGCAACGGCCTGTGGATGATCCTTCACATTCGGATGCAACAGGGCCCCAATCGACTTGCCAATCGAAGAGGTCAGATTGACATTGTCACCAAAAATAATCTTCACGACCCGTTCATCGAGCAGCTTCATGATCTTGTACTTCGTGTCATCATCCGCAAACGGTTCCAGCGCGCCGGTAAAATATTTAGAGCCGTATTCACCCACACGCTTGATCTTCCCTTCCGTATCGTTACGTTGCGGAACGATCCACTTGCGCTCGGTCAACGCCCGCCAAATCTCTTCGGCCTTTTCCGCCCCGAAGGCATCAACAAAGGCCTGCTTTTTAACCTCCTCACCCAGCGGGCCGAGACGCTTCCCGCCTTCCAAGCCCAGGAAGTTTCCAAGCAGTCCCTTCGCACTTACGGTCGGGTCTGATTGATCGGCCAGCAGGCTGTTCACGGCCAGCTCCAGCTTCTCCAATGCTTCGTCACGGCTGATGTATGGATTATCCGCATAGCCCGCCGCAATGTTCGCCAGCAATTCGACCCACTCTCCGATGGAAGTCAGTTGCGTAAACGAACGCAGAAAGAGTCCTTTTGACGGGTCGTGGTTCCAGCCTTCCACCGGGTAGCCGGACGCCTCATCAATCATCCCGTGTGCCGGATTAATGTAGCCCATCGCGTTCGATAATAACTGATGCATGTGAGGGTGCTCTTTTCCAACCTTTGGAAAACGAAACGCATCGGAGGCATTCACTACCGGCCAGTGCTGACAGCTCACTCCGAACGCCAAAACCGAGATCATCAAAATCATGGCTAACACGGCTGTTTTCATCATTCTTTCCTTACTTCCCCAGAGGGCTCTTGCGTACATCGCGGTCAAGCCGCTTTAGTTTCAGTTCGCCGCGCGGCAAACCTGAATCGTCCGGCATCACCACGTCATTATTAATCAGCGTCGCGCCAATCACGCTTTCGCAGGCCTGCCGCAGCATCCACGCAGCGGCACCGGTGTATCCGTTCCAGATCATGCGTCCCTGATCATACTTCGTCAGATAGTCGGCGCACTGCTTGTTGGGCTGTCCGCCATAAACTTCAATTTCGTCTTGGGTCACATGCGAAATCGCCGAAACCTTGTACCAGATTCGTGCACACGCATCGCGATAGTACTGCGCCGTTTCAGAATCGCCCTGCGCAGCAAAACGTTCGGCCAAAAGGCGGCAGGCACGCGTCAGCCACTGGACGCCGTGTGAATACATGCCGTTTTCGCGCACCCCTTCCGGATAGCGGCTCGACCGTCCAAGGTACGGCTTCGTATCCTCACGAAGCGGGGGGAAGCCAAGACTCACCACATTGTCGCGCTCCAGCACGCGGATCGCGGTGTCGAGCGCAATGCGGCTGCGCTCGGGATTGATGTCAGCATAGACCGCCCACGCCCCGCCGAGTGCATCGGTTTCCCAATAGCCCGCGCCCTCGACGCCGATCTCGGTGCCGTCGTCATGAATAGCACGCAGATAGCGGTCGTTACGCCACGTCTTTTCAATGTTTGCTTCCAGCGCCTTCAGCCTGGTTTCGTAATGCATCCGGCGTTTTTCGCCGCTGCGCTCCCCGATGACGTTCAGGAAGTTTTTCAGAATATAGGTCAGGAAGAAGCCGATCCAAACCGACTCGCCGCGCCCTTCCGAACCAATCTCGTCAAGGCCGTCGTTCCAGTCGCCCGCCCCGATCAGCGGCAGTCCGTTCGGCCCGAGACGTTTGTCAAAAACACAGTCAAAGGCCTTAAGCACGTGTTCAAAAACCGAGTCGTCCTTCGGCGAACGCAACGGATAAAATCCCATGCCATGCTTGCCTTCCGGCAGCGGCCGCAGCGGGGTTTCCGCCTTGAGGTAAGTCACACGCTCGTCGAGCAGGGTCGTGTCGCCGGTCATGCGGGTGTATTCCGCCACACCCCAGCCAAGCCACAACAGGTTGTCGTAGGCATGCGAACGGCACAGGAAACCGGATCGTCCATCCTGCTGGCGGAAGAACCAGTGCACTGTGTCACCCTCGGGAAACTGCTGCGAGGCATGCAGCTTGAGCTGCGCGCGCGCCAATTTCGGATCGACCCATATCATATTAACCGTATCCTGCAGCTGGTCACGGAACCCGAATGCGCCGGACGACTGATAAAACCCCTTGCGTGCCCAGATGCGCTCGGCCAGCGCCTGGTATTTCATCCACTTCACGTAGGCGTCGAATTCGGGGTCGGTGGTTTCGATTTCCAGTGTCGACTGCAATGCCAGCCACCATTCGCGCGTTCTTTCCAAGGATTGGAAACTTTCTTCCAAGGATTGGAATTTTTGCACAACCGCTTCCGCCTGCTTGCGGTTGTCGCCCTGCCCCAGCACGATCGAAATCGTCTGCTCGCCGCCCGCCGGGATTTCGACGGTGGTCATCATGGCGGCCACAGGGAACTCGTCCGCTGTTTTTCCAATGATTGGAACTCGTCCTTCAACCATCACCGGATGAGCGAAGGTGCGGCCCTTGCCGAAAAACTCGCCGCGCTTGCTGGTATAGGTTTCAACCGGTGCGCTCATCGCCACAAAGCAGGTTCCTGGACGAAAACTGTTGTGCGGATTTTCAAAATACATCGCACCCGTTTTGGCGTCGCGGTCGATCTTGAGCTTGCCGGCCATTTCCGGGCTGTGCGCCAGCGCAATTTGAAAATAGGGCGCAACACGCAATTTCAGAACCTTGGAACCGTTATTACGGATTTTCAGAATATAAACGCCGGTCGGCTCGTCGAGCGGCACATGCACGCTCAACTCGGTTTGGAGATCGCCTTTCTGCATCTTGAAAACGGCGGAACCATCGAGCCCAAACAGCACATCGTGCGTCGCGTCATTGTCTTTGAGCGGATCATACGTCGGCGAGAACCATTCACCGCCCTGCCCGTCGTAAAGATAGATCGCCTCGGCGGGCATTTGCGAACCGGTCACATCTGCCCAGTCGGTGGTCAGGCGGTTCTGTTGCGTGTTGCCGTTGGCGGTGCAGTGCAGCCCGCGGTTGGTAACCGCCAGTACATGGCCAAGCGGGTTCGACATTGCGTGGTCAAACGGACGCGGCGTGAATGGCGTCAGCACGCGCAACGTGTTGCCGTTGTCGACATACTCGGTGTATTGCTCCGGCGTACCCGGCAGCACTTCGCCGTGGCCGATCAGCGGGTGACGTTCCGGTTGCCGAACGCCCGACAACGACGCATCGATTTCTGGTTTCAAATGCTTGCCAATCCACTCGGCGGCGGTCGCCTTGGTTTTGCAGCAGCCGATCAGGATGCGCAACGGGTTTCTGGCATCGAGTAGCATAGTGCCGATCGGATCAAAGCTCGGATAGGCGTCCATGTTGAGCGCGGGCTGGAATTTCAAGGTTTGGAAAACGCGCGGCGCCCAGACGCTGCCGGCGCGGCCGATAAAGTCGATGCGTCCGGAAAGAATCCCTTCGGGTTTCACGCTTGAGGCAAGAATGCCGTGCACCTTGGTGTAGCGGTGCAGCGCGAGGATGGCGTTGAGGTCGGTGTGGTACGACATTTCCGGAAAGAGGCGGTTATACTGCGAGTGGTTTCGGTCGGTACCCGCACTGTGCAACATCCACTCAAGATACGGCACCACCTTAAGATTGCGGTTCTTGCCGCTGAGATCTTCGATCTTCACCGCCCACAACTCCACCGCATCTTCGCCATTCGGCAGCGTAATCTTAACAACGGAACGGACATCGTTTGATTCATTGACGATGGTGATCACGTCACCTTCCTGCGAAAAAACCGATGGCGTAAAGAGTTCCTCCGGGAAATTTCCCAGAATCGGCCAGGCGGTTTTGGCGTCGGCGTCGAGTACATAAAGAATGCGGCCGGACGGCTCGACGTTTTCGAAGGCCGGACGGGTGATGCCATAGCCCTTAGACGTGAGAGTCGAGTTAAGCTCCCCGCTCTTCTTGAGTTCAACAGCATAGTTATTATTGCTGATGCGGAAGCTCGTTTCAGCCAGATCTTCGTTGCGTTCACGTTTTTTCCGTAAACTCCTAAAGAGGATCGTGCCGACTGCAAAAACGGCAACCGGCGCAACCCAGCCGAACTCCGCTTTTCCGGCAGAGGCCTGCAACGCGAGGCCGTCCCTGAAAACCTTGCTCCACTCGTCGCCTTTCGGGAGATAAAAAGGAATCAAAAGCGGTGCCCACGTGGTGAAGCGCTTAACTCCTTCGGGGATAAAACGCACAGTGGCATCCTTGCCGACAAAGGTGGCGCAGCGTTCGTCGAGTTTGTCCATGCCGAGGAAGGAGAGGTTGACGAGCGTGGCCACTCGCAATCCCATGTGGTCCAACCAGATTAAAACCTGAAACCACGCAAAACCGATGACCCAGCTGAAAACCATCAGGCTCCAGGCGGTGAAGCCGGCGGCATCCATCGTCAGGCTGTTGATGACAGCGAAAACGGTGCGAATGAGCCCGTCCTGATTATACCAGGTGGCTTCGGCCATCGGACGCAGGAAGGTGAAGATGATCGGCGCCATCCAAAGCCCCCAGCGTAATACGTGTACGGTGCCATCGACGAGTTCGGCGACGCCCGCCCGCGTCGGAATACGCTTGATCAGCGATGCATCGCGGTTCAATAACGAAGCAAGGAATGCTTTATTGATCGCAAAGAGCGGTGCGGCAATCCCCCACCCAATTACGCCCATAAGCGCTTCGTTGAAGAGGATTTTCGCACCGCCAGCGGCGGGCGAAAGCTTGATATGCCCCCAGCGGCTGATGAGAGCGGTGAACTCATTTGGCGCGGTGGTGCGCAGTTCCTGACAGCGGGCAACGATGGTGTTCGGATCGAGCCCGAAGCTGTTGTAGAGCTCAAACTTGGTTCCAATGATTGGAAGTTGCGAGGCATCGAAGTAAAAGCCGAGGGCGGCGCCGATGAAGGCGCCCAGACCGGCTTCGACGAGATAGTAGCGCCATGATTTAAAGCCGAAAAACAGGTCGCGTACGAGACTGACTCCACCAAAGGTCGCCGCGCCAAAGAGCGCGCCGTAGCCGATCCGTGTTCCGGTCGAAAGTGACGCAAAAGCAATGTTCAGTCCAATCGCAAACGCGAGGCCGACAACAATGCCGCGGGCGTACAGCACAGGGTCGCTATAAGCATTCGCCGTGCGACCAAAGAAGGATTGGCTGCCATCAAAGGTTTCAATGATCGTCTTGGCCAGCGGGAAGACGATTGCGCCGACGATGACATAACTGATGGAGGTGCCTACGACGCCTAGACCGCCAATAAAATTAATGAGTTGCAACAGGGCCATCAACACGCCGCTGAAGACCGCACCCTTCTTCGCCCCGCTGATCGCGGTGGCCTGTGCCGTCAAACCGGTCGGTGCCGTGCCGCGCATGGCGTCGAGCACGATGCCGGTGAGTAGAAAAACAACACCCCACAGCGGCGCCTGCGAAAGCATGGTTGCCGCAACCGCCGCCACCGGCGCGATCCACGCGGGCATGGCTTGGGAGCCGAAATCAGCGATGCGGGGCGCGAGGACGGACAGGACGGAAAAGACCAACAGGACGAGGTGAGCTTTGATGTCCGTCAAAGCCTTTTGACGCGTAATGAGGCTGGAAGCATTTGCCACAAATTGGGCGAACGCAAAAACCAAAACGGCCTGGACCCAAATGGCCCCTGCAGTCTGAAGCGCAAGCAGCAGGCCAAATGCAAATGGCGTGGCGGTAATCACGATGCCGCCGATTGCACCGAGGTGCTTTTTGAAAGCCGACAGGCGGTAGGCGTTGGCCGCATGATAGGCGAGCGCAAACAACGCCGCGCCGAACCCGCTGAGCTGCACGAACGACGAAAGGGATGAAGGAGCCTGCCACAGCGGCGCAGCGCTGGCCGTGACAGCCAGCAGTCCGGTGAACAGGGCGTTTCTGAAAGCTTCGGCGCCGGTCAGGGGTTTCCCGGCCAGCGCCAGTTTAAGCAAGGCGCCAATGGCCACACCGGCAACCGCAAAGCAGATAGGAATGCAGGCCAAGCCGTGGTAAATGCCAAAGACGACTGCGAAAATCAGAGCGGTAGCCAGGCCGAGGACGATGTCGCGCACGATTCCGTCGATGGGTTTAGCCCTGATAAAACTCAGGAGCATGGCGAGCAATGCGATTGCAAAAACACCAACCAGCTTGCCCATAAGGGACGCGTTAAATTTTTGAAAAGCGGTTAATGCACTGAATTCGATATTGAACTGGATGTTTCCTGTGACTGGATTTCCACCACCGATGCGTTGGATGCGCAGTACGGCTTCGTCGAGTTGGCCAATGGTTTTCCAATCGATCATTTTCCGCACGGTAGTCCACCCCAACTGTAACGGAACGTCCAAAGTCTGAATGCCTTGAGAGCCCTTGATCTCAATCCGTACCGCAATCTCGGAAAGCTGTTTTTTTTTCGGTACGTTGACGGAAATTTCGATCAGGTCGGCAGCGCCGTTAACCAGGCCGGCAGGATAGTCCTTCGACCACACACCGGCGGCGGCATTGCCAAAAACGGAATAATCGACGTTCAGCACGTCGCGCTGCAAGGCATCGCTGAACACGCGCCCGGCCGCAGCCTGCGCCTCGCCGACATTGAACGCACCCCGCTGCCCTGCATCGACAAAATAGAAACAGGCCGCCGGTGCGGCGTGTGAAAAGCCCGCCAGAAGCAACCAGAGAGGAATCACCCCTTTTTTTAAAATTCCATACTTCATGTATTCAGTCCCCTAAATTCAAGCCATTCCATTCCGCACCTACACCCTCTATTTTCAGCTCTTCCGGTTGCTTATCTTTCGTCCAGCCGATGGCGTCGAGCATCGGCTGGATTTCCGGATTCTTCATGAAGTTTTTCCAGCACAGCCCGGTGCGGGCGTTTTCAATCATACAAATGATGGGCCCTTGATCAATGGCGAGGTATCCATCAGAAAACCAGTCGCGGGTGAGATTGAAAGAGTCGTAGAAACCGAACGGACCCCAAAGACGTCCCTTCAACTCGCGATAAAAATACTTGAGCGTCGCAAGCGACTCCTCCGGCGTGTAGGGCATCGAACCAAGGGCGGCCGTCGGTGCAATGGTGCCGTTGTCCTTTTTACCGGGTTGGCAGGCGCTGTAGCCGGTGGGCGTGTAACAGGCGGTAAGTCCCCATGCAAGTTTGTTGTAGCCCTTGAACCTTCCAGGGTTGTCGTGGCTGTAGGCCTGGTGGATCAGCGAGATGGCTCGTGCGTTCCCAAAGTAGTTGGCATACTTGTCGCGCTTGCCGCGCGGGTCGAAGCAAATGAATGAATAGTGCGAGAGAAAGAGCGGCCCGCCCATCGGGCGGCCGACCGGTTGCTTAATACCGTAATATGTTTCGCCGTTGGCATATTTTTCAGGAGCGGCCCAGCCGTTGTAGTAAGTTGAGGCGGGAATCGGATGCGTCGGCGAGGCGATTCCGAGAAGATAAACGATCATGCATTCATTGTAGCCTTGAACGCGTACGTTCTTCACAAAACCATGGTTGGGCGACCAGTGCCAAAGCATCGACTCGCCATCGAGAAACCAGTCCCACTCCACGGTTTCCCAGAGGCGCGTAATCGTTGCGCGCAACTTTTCTTCAACCGGGTTGTCGCCATCAAAATATTGTCTGACCGTCAGTAAGCCCTGCATGAGAAATGCCGTTTCAACGATATCGGCTCCGTCATCCAGCTTTGAAAAACTGATGGCGCGGCCGGTGTTGCCATTGATCCAGTGCGACCATGCACCGTGGTAGCGGTCGGCTTTTTCGAGAAACTTGGCAATAAGCAGCACCCGCTCCACCCCCTGCTCACGGGTGATGAAGCCGCGCTCGGCACCGATCATAACCGCCAGCACGCCGAAGCCGGTTCCGCCGGTGGCGCACACGTCCTTGCTTCTGTAGTAGCGCTCGCGGATCATGCCGCTTTTGGGATGGGCATAGTCCCAGAAATACCGGAACGTCGCCTCCTGAATTGAAGTGACCAGTTCGGCATCACTCATCTCTTCCGGACGGGCGGAAACCGGCGATTCGGACAAGAAACGTTCCGAGCTCGTCTTTTTAATTTCGGCCACCTTGTAGTAGTAAGTGCAGTCATTGGAGCCAATGAAATCGGAGTATACGCCCACCTGATGCGGACTTTTATTGAGAAGCTCATACGTTCCTAGTTCAGAGTCACTGCGATATATGTTGTAGCCCTGCGCATCTTCATCAACCTTCCAGACCAGATCCACGCGACTGTCTGCGGCTTTTGCAGTCAAAGCCTTGGCCCCGGGAGGCAAACAAAGAGATAACGCCAAAGCAGCGCAAAAATATAACCCTTTTTTCATCATCGTCCGTATCTCACATATATGGTTGTCTGGCTGTTCCGCTTTTTTCATCACCTTTCACAGGTTCATCGGCAAAACGACATCCGTCACTTCGAACAAATACATCTCACTATAAACACCATGCTGACAAAGCGCCGTAAACGTATCGGATGACTATATGTTCGCGCTTACATTTTGCCAGCATAATTTACTTTTTTTATCCCCATGACGAATTCTCTTTCCTGTACACCCTTCAAGGTTAGTCGGGCTTCATGCCAGAGCATTTAACGATTGAAACGTCATATAGCCCTAGTGTGTCGAACCTAAACTGGACACAGGTTTTTATTACCGCGCCCATCCGCCGTCGCCGGATGGCTATGGCGTGAAACGCGAAGGAGGACGAACCGGCCCCCTGCCCCGAGCACCGCCGAACCGTGTGCCGCGCCACGTAGCGAGCTTCGCTCTGCTACTGTGGGCATCGCCTATACCGAGCATCATGCGTGTTTGGTATAAATCCCCGCCACAGGAGGGGTGGCTGAAAGCCGGGGTGAGTTTCAAACAACAACATCAGAACCGTTAATTCCGATCCTTCACTGCCAGACAAAAAACCTTGCCGGAGAAAATCTGTCAGGAGGTCTATTCCAGCCGAACCTTGATTTGATAATGGTTGACTCTGCTGTCCGGGGTTGCGTTGGTGTAATTGTTCGTCGGATACAGGATGTTGTTATTCAGATTCGTGAATCCTTTCATCAGATTCGTCGACCAGTACACCGAATAAATTCGTCCGGTAACCGGAGTCCAAGTGATTACGTTGCGGTTAGTCTGAGCCGCCTTGAAGCACGCCGCCGCGTTGGTCGGATCGGTTCCGGCAATATATTCCTGCCAGGCGGTCAGACCGTCCTGGTCCTGATCGGTAGCGGCATCCGTGTTGTAATTGGTCAGTCCGTATTGCGCCAGCCATTTGTACGGCACCTGCGCCGGGGCGTTGGTGGTCACCTGCGCTGTGAAGGTCGCGGCCAATACACCCGAGGTCTGCACGTTACTCCAGATGAAGTTGGTGGTCGTGCTGTTGTTGCCAAACGTCATGCCCGTTCCGACTGTTCCATTGGTCGTCAGCGTCGCGATCCGGTAATAATTACTTGCCGTGATCACGAAGTTCGCGCTGCCGCCATACACCACGTTGGTGCTCGCCGGCGAAACCCAACCGCCGGTCGACCCGTTACCCGTCAGGGCGCAAGTGATGTCCTTGTAAGTTGCCGTCAGGCTGACCGCATTGGTCGACATAGTGACCAGAGCGTTCGTGTAGGTGACGTTGTTCACATACTCAGTGTCACCGGTCCACTGGCTAAAAGCCTTCCCGGTTGCCGGAGCGTTTGCCGAAATCGCCACCTGCCGTCCATTGGTGTACGAGCCGCCGCCGGTTCCACTGGTGACCGTCAGCGCATAATAGACATCCACATACGTCACCGTCAGGCTGACTGTGCCTGTTGCGTAGAGGCTACCGTCAAACGCCCGGAACGTGAAGCTGTCCGAACCGTTATAGTTGTTGGTTGGCGTGTAAGTGACTGCGCCGCTGTTCGTGTTTAACCCGCTTAACGCACCGTGCACAGGGCTGGCCAAAATCGAATAGGTCAGGTTCGTGTTGTCCACGTCGCTGGCCGTCAGCACCAGATTCGTCGCCGTGTTTTCAGGTAGCGTAACGCTCTGGTTATTCGCCACTGGCGCGCTGTTCGCCACCCCGCTCGAAACAGTCACATTGGTGAAGCGAGTTTTACATGGCACACTATCTTGAGATGAACTATTGATCAAACCAATATACACGTTACTCGTCATATTGATCGTCTTCGTTATGCCCACTTGCGTCCAGTTTGTTCCATCCGCGGAAACAAATCCCGAAAAATTGTTGGTCGAGCGCGTCGCTTTCACCCAATACGGCAGCGCCGGCGCCCCCGTCACCTTCTGATTGTTATTATTGCCGCCGGTAGAGGTGCGTGTATAAAATCCCCCTCCGTTCGTCGTGGGCTGGAACACCATCAAGGCGTGCGTCGAATTGGTAGCGAGCGTTTCCCGAATCATGACTCCCGCCCGGGCCGTATTGCTCGTGTTCGTATCGCCGATGCTGGTGACCAGCGCCTGGATCGTACAATTCCCGCTAGCAGGTTGATAGCAATAGTTAAACGAATCGCTGTCCTTCAAATTAATCGTCCCCGGGCCGGTCACGGTATAGACTCCATTGGAATAAAATGAATTTCCCGACAGATGATTTGCAACCCCAATGTCAGCCTTGGCCCAGGGAGGGGGCAAGGCCGGGGTGGAGGGGACAAAAAAACCCGCCTGCGCCAGCCCTCTTTGAATAATAGGGCTGGTCTTCATCCGGTTCCAAGTCGAACCGGTCCGGTAATTTTCAATCATCAGGAGTATCCGGCCTTGTTGGAGCGCGGTAACCTGGGTGCTGAAATAAAAGTTGGTGAAGACGTTTGTGTTGGCGGCATAGCAGTCCATAAACCCCTCGGTACTCCAAACCAGATTGGAGTATTTGGAATACATGTGCTTGATAGCTGCCAGACTGATTTCGGGAGTCATCGGCATGGAAGCGGCCGCCGCCGCGGGTGATATCACACCTTCATCCAGTGCATCAGGGCAACCATACACAGTATACCCGTTCGGGCTATCGCATTGATTGAGGCCCCACTCATTGGTTCCGTAATTGGCAAAGTTCAGCGGATTTTCAATTGCATAGGCCTGATGCACCAGAGTGATTCGACGGCAATCCTCAAAATAGTCGCTTCCTCGCTCCCACATGCTGGCGTCGGTTATCCCGCGCAAGTCATACCACAAATGCGTATGCTGATGGATAAAAAGCGCATCGGAATAAACGTAATCGTATCCGTAATAGTTTTTCCAGGTATAGGTGCTGGTCCAAAAGGTCCACGCCTCCGGCGGTAATGGATGGTACGGCATTCCGAGCCCCAATAAATAAATATAGTAGCCTTGCATTCCGGCACCCCAGCCGGAGGTGCTGAATCCGCCCTCCGGCGACCAACCATAGAGCATCCTGCCTTCGCTGTCCATCAGCCAGTCGAATTCGACCCGATTGACCAGATTGCTAGACAGGGTTCGGATCTCGCTCTCAGTTTGATCCGTGAGATTAGTGAAAAAGAGGCCTGAATCAATCACGCCCAACATAAGGGTGGCGGTGCCGCTCGATGAAAGCTGGTTGTTTGTGCCGCCGTTCCGAAGGCCGGTATCCGCATCCAAGCTCTGATAAAACCAGCCTTTGTAGCCGGAGTATATGAAATTATTGGTGCTGTTGGTGCCCTGCGGGGTATTCCAAAGCGACCGCAACGTGGCGAGCACCCGAGCCGCCCCGTTACTGCGGGTGATCCAGCCGCGCTCGATGGCAATGTTATAGGAACTCAATGCCAATCCGATGACATTCGGCTGAGCCGGTTGACCGGTCCCGTTGTATGATACTTTGGTTAGCCCATTGGTGCCGCTCTCGTTCCAGAAATACTGGAAGGTGGTTTTTTCAATATATTCCAGAAAGGCATCATCATTGGCGAAACTGCTGAGGCTGGGGCCATTCGTTGGCACCGGCACTGCGGTTGCCACCTGAATTTGGCTGAACAGCGCGGTCACGGCCGCAACACACATGAGCGAGTTAAGGAGTGTTTTCATATGGAGGTTTTTTCATTTTTTGTTGCCGGATTCTTTGCGGCAACCTCACCGCATCCGTCCATTCCAAGTGTACTCATTAAAAGTCGATGGATTACCAGGAACCCCTTATTTTGATTTCTTTAGTCGTCTCATGTAAGCCCATACATCGTCAAGCTATTAGTTGCGTGCGTCATTGTCCAAAAAACGACATGAAAGCGGTACTACTGTAACCACCGATCGAAAAGCACGTCAGCAAAAGAACCTGCGGGGTTTTCGACGCCCAGTTGTGCGGGCGCTGGCCAATTGAAAAACAAGCTCACAATGCGGTTGATCTCTTATTGAAGATCCTAAAGAAAGATATCCCCTACGAGCCAGGATTCGAAACCTCAGTGGTCGTGCAAGGGTCAACTTTGAAACCCTGATGTGTGTAAACGCTGGGCGAAAAACGCAACACTGTAAACGCCGATCTAAAACTTCAGCGGGATGTAGTCAAAGCTCTGTTGACCCATCCAATATGCGCCACCTCAAAGCCAGATTCTTGGAATGGAAAACAGTTTGCAAGGCCATCCCGCTCGGTGTAATAACTCAGCTGCGTACCGGCTGGAGAACAGTTCGCATCGCTATCCTGTACGACACCTTATTGGATAACCTGACCGGTGACCTGACCCCCTTAAACGAAACCACTCGCAGAGTTAGTATTCTGCGGGTAAAAACGAATAAGGAGGACACATGTCGATCAGGAAAAAGTACAATGCCGAACAGATTATCCGGATGCTCCGGGACGCTGAGATATTGC
>CAIKWE010000049.1 GCA_903831085.1 uncultured Verrucomicrobiota bacterium
CAAAATTAATAATAAAAAAAAGCAGTGCTATGTAACTGGCTCTGGCAATTCCTGGTTCGGCGGATTTAACCAAATGGATTTGAAGCCCCGGCTCAGAATATAGAAACTGCCGATCAGCTTCGTACACTAGACTTTTATATTGCCAGTAAACCCTGTCTGATCCAGCGACGACAGTAATTTTCGCAAAATTATCAAAAGGATACCGTTGAACTACCTTCATTCTACTTCCCCCGAACATTACATATTCTTTTTGATACCGCCTGCTCCGGCTCCTCCCACAGGTGCGGGAACGGGGTCAGTCCGATAATTTGACAATTTCTCATCTGGGTTTTTACTCGTTTCCCATCCAGTTCAATGCCGGAAGCATACTGATTGCTCCGTGATTGTCCAACTGCTCAGCCGTTTCTTGTTCAGATAAAAAGCCAGTTGAAATCTTCCAAACATCGGGAAACCTAGGTCAGCGGGCGAGATCTTTGGCGATTTTTTGCAGCGCCTCGGGGTAGGCGATGTGCTCCTGAACATGGATACGGTTCATCAAAGTTTCAACAGTATCGCTGGGAAGCACGGGAACTTTGCGCTGAACAATGATCGGGCCGGTATCGATGCCGCCATCGACAAAATGGACGGTGCATCCGCTTTCTTTGACGCCTGCTTCGAGCGCTTGCCGTCCGGCCTCAAGTCCGGGAAATTTTGGCAGCAGGGAAGGATGGATGTTGATGATGCGCCCGGCGAAGGCGGTCAGCAGTCCAGGTTTGATAATCCGCATAAAACCGGCGAGGACAATGAAGTTGCCGCCATGTTCTTTAATAAGTTCAATGGCGCGCTGTTCGGCCTCGCCGTCGAGTTTTGTTTTGAAGGGGGCGCAGTCGAGGTAAATGGCGGAATGCCCCAGTTTTCGGGCCCGTTCGAGGATGGTCGCGTCTTTGGTGTCGGAGATGACGCAGGCGACGCGGGCGTCGAGGCGTCCGCCGGCGATGGCGTCGGCGATCGCCTGATAGTTGGAGCCCGATCCCGATCCAAAAATGGCCAGATTCAGCATTTGTGAAGTTCCTTTTCCTGTTTTGACTGGATTCGGAGGATAAACCGGATTTTAATCGGCTGTCCAATCTGTAATCGGTAGAAAGGGAAATGATGAAGCTTTTTATTAAACCGCACAACGAGACCGCCCGCGAATTTTACAAGAACCACGGCCATTTTCATGACGGCGACGCCGGCCTTGATTTGTATGTGCTGGAAGACATCACCTTTCAGCCGGGTGAGACCAAGCCGATCAGGCTGGGCATTTCCTGCGAGCCGGAGGACGGGCGGGCCTATTATCTGTTCCCGCGTTCGAGTATTTCGAAAACTCCGCTGCGCATGTCCAATTCAATCGGGCTGATCGACGGCGGCTACCGCGGCGAAATTATGGCGATGTGCGACCACATCAAAAATGAGCCTTATACCGCAGAGAAGGGGCAACGGCTCTTTCAGCTGGTTGCCACCGATAGCTCGCCGATCCATTATGAACTGGTGGAAGATCTGTCGGAAACCACACGCGGACACGGCGGCTTCGGAAGTACTGGGGCGTAAAGAGTGAGCCGGCCGGGGCTCGAACCCGGGACCCTGTGATTAAAAGTTGCTGGGTCGTCTGCCCGGTTGGCAGTTCAACTTCGATACAGGCCAGATTAGCTTTCGGGCCTGAACTTGGCGTCGCCGGGGACTTTCTTGGAATATGAAGCATTCAATTTGAGCATGGTGATCTCCTTGGGTTAGTGATGGGAAAAATGAGGAGCTCTGAAAGCAGAGATCCTCGTACACTGTTTATTCCAAGGGATCGGGAGAGGGTTAAGGCGGGGTGTTTGGAACGGCAGTGCATCGCCTTCACCCGGCGGTTTTTTCGATCGGGGCGGTTACAGACGGGTGCGGAGCAATCGTCGCGGAAATCAGTCACAGCAAAAACGCAATATGGCACAGTCGTTTGATTGTTGTTTTCGGGGGTGCATCTTACATTTGGAGACAATTAGGAATTATTAGGCGGTTTAGCTTCAAGTTGGTAAACAAATCAGGAAGGTAGAAAAATGAAAAAGATACAGATCATATTGATGGCTGTGCTTCTGGCGGCTGTGTCGGGATATTCCGCATCTTCTTCTCTAAGCTAAAAGTTTGCGTACTTCGCGGAAGGCGGGATGGGCGGCGTCACGCAACCACTCGAACAGGGCCATTTCTGTGGTGAGGATCTCTGCTCCGTGATGACGCATGCGTTCGATGGCCAAATGCTTGTTGTTTGGATTGCGCGATGAGACGGCATCGGCAGTCAGGTAAACATCAAAGCCTTGGGCCAGCAGTTCCAGCGCGGTCTGAGTTACGCAGATATGCGCTTCGATTCCGCAAAGCACAATTTGCTTTTTTCCGCTCGATTTCAGCGCCTCAATAAACTTTGGCTCGCCGCAACAGCTGAATGAGCTTTTGGTGATTAAGGGTGCTTCTGTGAGCGAATCGGCAATTTCTTTGCGGGTGGGGCCCAGTTTGTCCGGCAGTTGTTCTGTTACGAGAACGGGGATGCCGAGCAGTTTGGCGGACTTGGCGAGACGGCAGATATTTTCGAACAATTCCGTGCGGTCACACATGGCCTCTGCCAGCTTTCCTTGCACATCAATGACCACAAATAAGCTATCTTTCGCTGTAAGCACAGGAGTTCCTCCATCAAGTTGCCCAACCATATGCCACGGCTCGCCACGCCGCAATAAAAAGCAAAAAACAACTTGAAAAAAAGCATAAGGAAGCATACAAGAAAGTATATAGACAGTAATTGCAAAGTAAACGGAAGAGGGGTTAATAATGGGTACGACCTTTTCGGAGCGTAAAGAACTGATCCTTGAGGCGCTGGCTGAAGACAGCAGTGTCAGTGTTGCCGACCTCGCAAAGCAGATGGGCGTCAGTGTGGTAACCGTGCGTACCGATCTTGCCTCGTTGGAGGAGGAGGGTGTCCTCGTTCGTACTCATGGCGGTGCGATGCCTGCGTTTCACCCGCAAATTCTGGCGCGGATGCGTCAGGACAAAGACCGCAAGGCGGCCATTGCCAAAGCGGCGGCCGAAAAGATTCAGGACGGCGAGACCATTATCATCTCTGCCGGCACCACCACGGCGCTGATTGCCAAGTATCTGCTGGGTCGGCGCAATGTGCATATCGTCACCAATAACACACTGCTGCTGACCTATGCCCGCATGAATCCCCAGTTGCGCGTGACGCTCGTTGGCGGGGAGTTCCGATCCTCGGAAGAGGGCATCGTCGGCCCCATGGCGTTGCAGGCCTTGGATACCTTCCACGTTTCCAAAGCATTTATCGGCATTGATGGAGCATCCGTTAAACAGGGGTTTACCGCTAACTCCGTCGAAAGCGCTGACCTAGTACGAAAAATGGCCGAGCAGGCCGACCGGGTTTTTGCCATTTCCGATTCCAGCAAGTTCGGCAAGCCGGGCTTCGCCCGCATTTTGCCGTTCAACGGAGTGGATGCGCTGGTGACTGATAACGGGTTGAAAAAAGAGTTTGAGGACAAGTTGACCGAAGCCGGCATACGTATTGTGAAGGCATAGGTTCATTAAAGGAGAAATCATGGCCACAGAAGTTTTAATGCCCCGGCAGGGTCAGTCCGTTGAATCCTGCCTTATCGTCGGCTGGAAGGTGAAGGAAGGCGACACGGTCAAGGCCGGTCAGCCGCTCTGCGAAGTGGAAACCGACAAAGCCACGTTTGAAGTTGAGGCTCCTGCCGCTGGCACCGTACTCGGACTTTTCTATGCGGACGGATCTGATGTGCCGGTTCTAAAAATCATCGCCGCTATTGGCGCACTGGGTGAGGACATTTCCGCACTTCGGCCTGCGGCAGAAGTCGCGGAAACGAAATCTGAAACCGGAAATGTGAAACCTGAAATAAAGACGGTTGTTTCAGAAGCGGCCGTTTCAAGTTTCAAGTCTCAGGTTTCGGGTTCATCATCTGGCGTTTCGCCCAGAGCAAAGAATTTAGCGCAAGCGAAGGGTGTCGATGCGTCGATCTTAATCGGCTCCGGCCCCGAAGGACGCGTGATCGAACGCGATGTGAAGGCCGCACTCGCCGGACAGGCTCCGCTTTCTCCCGCCGCCAAGGCAAAGATTGCCGCGATTGGCAGTGGTATCGGCGGACGCGTACTGGCATCTGATGTTCAGGCTCCGTCCGCCACGCCTGCGCTGGCGGCTCCGGAAGTCAATTACAGCGTCGAACAAATGGGTTCGCTGAAAGAAATTCCGGTCAAGGGTGTGCGGAAACTTGTCGCCGCCCGGATGCTTTCCTCGATGCAGACGACTGCGCAGCTCACGATGCACACCTCGGCGGATGCCCGCGCCGTTCTGGCTGCCCGCAAAAAATTCAAAGACTCGGCGGACAAAGGCGGAATTACCATCAACGACCTTGTTCTCTACGCGGTTGCGCAAACGCTCGTTAATTTCCCGGAACTTAACGCCTACTGGCTCGGCGAGAAGCTGGTGCAGTTCGAAAATGTACACCTTGGTTTTGCGGTGGATACGCCGCGCGGCCTGATGGTGCCGGTCATTCGCTTTGCCAATAAACTTTCGCTCGAAGAAATTTCTATCGAGGCCAAACGGCTTGGCTCGGCCTGCATCAAGGGTTCGGTTGATCCTGATGCGCTCAAGGGCGGCACATTCACCGTCACCAACCTCGGCGCGGCGGGAATTGAAATGTTCACGCCGGTGCTCAACGCGCCGGAAGTCGGAATTCTCGGTATTTGTTCGGTACAGCCGAAGCCGGTGATGAAGAAAGACGGCGGCGTCGACTTCATTCCGCACATGGGACTTTCGATCACCTTTAACCATTGCGCAACCGACGGCGCGCCTGCCGGACGTTTTCTTGCCGCGATGCGTGAAACGCTGGCGAATCTGAAATTCTAACGGAGATGATCATGTACGACATTATTATTATCGGCGCGGGTCCCGGCGGCTATGTCATGGCGGAGCGGGCAGGGCATCGCGGGAAAAAGGTTCTGCTGATCGAAAAAGAGCATCTCGGCGGTGTCTGTCTTAACTGGGGTTGTATCCCGACCAAGACACTGCTCAATTCCGCCAAACATTATGTGCATGCCAAGGAAGCGCCAGAGTTTGGTGTAACCACCGGCGAGGTCAAGTTTGACCTGTCCAAGGCGATGGCTTGGAAAACCGAAGTGATCGAAACACTTCGTGCCGGCATCGGCTTTATGATGAAGAAGAATAAGGTCACGGTGGTGAACGGCGAAGCGAAGTTTCTCGGCCCGCATAAGGTGAAGGTCGGTGACGAAGTCTACGAAGGCACGGATGTGGTGATCGCCACCGGTTCGTCGCCGTTTGTTCCGCCGATTCCTGGCGCGAAACAGCCGCATGTGATGACCAGCACCGAAATTCTGAGCATTGATAAGATGCCGGAAACGCTGACCGTGATCGGCGGCGGCGTCATCGGCATAGAGTTCGCCAGTTTCTTCAGCAGTCTCGGCGTCAAAGTGGACGTCATCGAAATGCTCGACGAAATTATTCCTTTCATGGACCGCGCTCAGGCCAAAGAATTTCGCCGTGCGCTGAAAGGCAAAGTGGAGTTCAACCTTGGATGCAAGGTCACGGCGATTGACGGCCATACCGTCAAGTACACGACCAAAACAGGCGAAGAGAAATCCATCCAAGCCGACGTCGTGCTGATGTCGGTCGGCCGCGTTCCGAACCTTGGAAACATGGGCTTCGAAGAAGCCGGGCTCGACTTCGACCGTCGCGGCATCAAGGTAGACGAACAGCAGCGCACCAATTTGCCGAACGTTTACGCCATCGGCGACGTCACCGGCCTATCGCAACTGGCGCATTCTGCGACACGCATGGGCGAAGTGGCGCTCAATACGATCTGCGGTCAGCGCGATCGTTTTCGTATGAACGCCATTCCGTGGGCGGTTTATTCCATGCCTGAAGTCGCCGGTTGTGGTTTCACTGAAGAGCAGGCGCAGGCCGCCGGTCATAAAGTTAAGACCGCATCACTGCCGCTGACGATGAGCGGACGCTTCCTCGCCGAGAACGGTAAGCGCGGCCCCGGCTCCGTCAAAGTCATCAAAGATGCCGACACCGATGTGCTGCTTGGCGTTCATATGGTCGGTGCCGGTGTTTCCGAAATGATTTACGGCGCGGCGGTGATGATTGAATCTGAACTGCGGGTGAAAGACATCCGCGAAATTGTTTTCCCGCATCCAACCGTCGGCGAAGTGATCCGCGACACCATGTTCCAACTTTAAACCCTAAGAGGAGATTCCATGCCCAAGATTCAAAATGTCTGTCCCAAAGAAGTCCGCAAAGCGGGCGAGATCACTTTCAAGCCGATCCCGGTGAATCAATACAAGCCGGACTATAAAAAGGAAGTGAAGAAGTACGGTGTCGAGCGTCTGAAGAAGATGTACTACGACATGCTGGTCGTCCGCGAATTCGAAACCATGCTCAACCTGATCAAGACGCAGGGCGCGTATCAGGGGATCGAATACAACCATCCCGGGCCGGCGCATCTTTCGATCGGTCAGGAAGCCGCTGCCGTCGGACAAGCTGTACACCTCACGACGGAAGACTACATCTTCGGATCGCACCGCTCGCACGGCGAAATCCTCGCCAAGTGCCTGTCAGCGGTTTACCAGCTCGCCGACGGCGCGCTCACCAAAATCATGGACGAGTTTTTCGGCGGCACCACGGTGAAGCCGGTGAAAGACGGTTCACAGAAAACCGTCAAGGATCTTGCCGAAGATTTCGTACTCTACGGAACGCTGGCCGAAATTTTTGCGCGCCAGACCGGGTTCAATAAAGGGCTCGGAGGTTCAATGCACGCGTTTTTTATCCCGTTCGGTTCTATGCCCAATAACGCAATCGTTGGCGGTTCCGGCGATATTTCCGTCGGCTCCGCGCTTTTCAAGCTGATCAACCGCAAGCCCGGCATCGTCATTGCCAATATCGGCGACGCGTCGCTTGGTTGCGGCCCGGTCTGGGAAGGTTTCTGGATGGCGGCGATGGATCAGTACCGCACGCTGTGGGACAAGAGTTTCGGTGCGCCGCCCGTGCTGTTCAACATCATGAATAACCACTACGGCATGGGCGGACAGACCGCTGGTGAAACGATGGGTTACGGCATGCTTGCCCGTATCGGCGCCGGTATTAATCCGGAACAGATGCACGCCGAGCGTGTCGACGGATACAATCCTCTCGCCGTTGCCGACGCCACCGAACGTCAGAAAAAGATTTTGCTCAAAGGTAAAGGCCCGGCGCTTCTCGACGTCGTCACCTACCGCATTTCCGGCCACTCGCCGTCCGATGCCTCGTCCTACCGCTCCAAAGAAGAGATCGAAGCGTGGGAAGCGAACGACTGCGTCAAACTGTTCGGCGAATACCTGATCAGCAACGGCGCGCTGACCGCCGATGACGCCGCCGCGCTGAAAGCGACGGTCGTCGCCAAAATTGCCAAGACGCTCAAGCTGGCGACGGATAAAACCGTTTCGCCGTACACCGACATCAACCTCATCGAAGGTGTGATGTACTCCAACGGCAAGGTCGAAAAATTTGATGATCGCAAGCCGGACGTTCTGATGCCGATGGAAGAAAATCCGCGTGTGAAGAAGCTGGCCGGTAAAGCCCGCTATGCGTTCGACGAAAACGGCAAGCCGATTGGCGCCAACAAGCTTTACACTTACCGCGACGGCATTTTTGAGGCGATGATGCACCGCTTCTACACCGATCCGACCATGGTCGCTTACGGTGAAGAAAACCGCGACTGGGGCGGAGCGTTCGCCTGTTACAACGGCCTGACCGAGGCCATTCCGTATCACCGTCTGTTCAACTCGCCGATCTCGGAAGGCGCGATCGTCGGTTCCGCCTGCGGTTACGCCCTGAGCGGCGGCCGCGTCTGCGTTGAGTTGATGTACTGCGACTTCATGGGCCGCGCCGGTGACGAAATCTTCAACCAGATTTCTAAATGGCAGTCCATGTCCGCCGGCATTCTCAAGATGCCTTTGGTTTTGCGCATTTCCGTCGGCAACAAGTACGGCGCGCAGCATTCGCAGGACTGGGCCGCGATGGTTAATCACATCCCCGGCCTGAAAGTGTACTATCCTGCCACGACGTACGATGCCAAGGGTATGCTCAACCTCGCGCTGGCCGGTACCGACCCGGTCATCTTCTTCGAATCGCAGAAGACCTACGGAATCGGCGAAATGTTCGAGAAGAGCGGCGTGCCGGAAGGCTATTACGAAACGCCGGAAGGCGAACCCGCTGTCCGCCGGGAAGGTAAAGACCTCACGATCATCACGCTCGGCCCGGTGCTTTACACCGGTGTCAAGGCCGCCGACACGCTGAAAGCCAAGTATGGTCTGGAAGCCGAAGTGATCGACCTGCGCTTTGTTAATCCGCTCAACTACGACAAGATCGTCGCATCGGTGAAGAAGACCGGCCGCGTGGTGCTGGCTTCAGATTCTGTCGAACGCGGAAGCGCGCTGCATAACATCGCCGCTAACATCACTCAGCTCTGCTTCGATCAACTTGACGCTCCGCCGGTGGTTATCGGCGCCAAGAATTGGATATCACCGGCCGCCGAAATGGAAATGGACTACTATCCGCAGGCCGACTGGATGATCGACGCGATCCATCAGCGTATTCTGCCGCTGCCGGGCCACGTCGTGAAACACAACTACACCGCCGGCGAAATGCTGCGCATCTCCCGCAAAGGAGTGTAAACGAATGCAGGAAATCAATAATCACGTCCATTCGACTTACTCGTTCAGCCCTTACACCCCGGCGGAAATTCCCGCCAAGGCGAAAGAGGCGGGGCTGGGTACGGTCGGAATCATGGATCATGATTCGGTTTCCGGTTGCGAAAAGTTTCTGGATGCGGCCAAGGCGGTGGGCATTGCTGCTACCGCCGGTTGCGAAATCCGGGTGAACATGGACGGAACGCTGGTGGAAGGTCGTAAGACCAATAACCCGGACGAACCGAACGTCAGCTATATCGCGTTTCACGGCATTCCGCGCACGCAGTTCAAGGCGGTCGAAAAATTCCTGAAGCCGATTCATAAAGCGCGGATTGCGCGTGACCGGAAAGAAGTCGAACTGCTCAACGCGAAGCTGGCGCAACTCGGCGCACCGCAGTTGGATTTCGAAAAAGATGTCATGGCGATTTCCGAAGCGGCCAACGGCGGATCAATTACCGAGCGCCATATTCTCTATGCGCTTTCGCTGAAACTGATCGCCACGTACGGCAAAGGTCAAAAGCTGATTTCATTTGTCGAAAAGCAGATGCAGATTCCAATCCCTGAAAAACTGAAAGCGGTTCTGCTGGATTTGAATAACCCACACTACGCTTATGATCTGCTCGGCGTTTTTAAATCCGCACTGGTTCCGGAGTTTTTCATCCCGTCCGGCAAAGAGGAATGCATCAACGTCCGCGACGCCGTGAAATTTGCCAATGATATCGGCGCGATTCCGGCCTACGCCTATCTGGGCGACGTCGGTGAATCGCCGACCGGCGACAAAAAAGCTGAAAAGTTTGAAGACGACTATCTCGACGAATTGGTGCCGGAGTTGAAGAAAATCGGGTTCAAGGCGATCACCTACATGCCGCCGCGTAATACCAAGCCGCAGCTACTTCGTCTGCAGAAACTCTGTCAGGCCAACGGCCTGATGGAAATTAGTGGCGTGGACATCAACAGCTCGCGCCAGAGTTTTAACTGCCCGATCCTGCTCGAACCGGGGTTCTATCATCTGACCGACGCGGCCTGGGCGCTGGTCGCGCACGAAAAGCTGGCGGCCGAAAATCCGAAGCTTGGAATTTTCCATCCGGGGAATCCGCTGGCTGTCCAGCCTTTGGAAAAACGGATAGCAATTTATTCAAACATTGGAAAACGCATCGATCACCGAAAGCCCGAAGAGGCGATCAAACTGGCCGGAGAAATAAAATGAATATAGCAGCATTAGAAATTGCGCCGTTGTTGCGCGGACTGACCTTTGACGGAGAGAAGGGCGACATCGTCGTTTTTAAGGAATCGGTAAAATCCGCAGAGCTGAAATGCTCCGCAGAAAATCTTGCGGCGCAGTTTAAGCCCGGCGTGCGTTCGGTGAGCGTCGAAGGCGTCGGCGCTTTTCTGCTCGGCGAAGACTACGACGACGCGGTGAACGGAACTTCCAAGGTTCGGAAAGTGACCGGCCGCGCGGCTGTGGTGAACAATAAAGTTTGTGTGGTGACTGGCGGCGCTCAGGGTTTCGGCGAGGGCATTGTGCGCGAGCTGGTTAAGAACGGCGCGATTGTTTTTATCGCCGACCTGAATGCGGACGGTGCGAAGAAGCTGGCCGCTGAACTCAACGCACAGGCGAGCCGTACCGTCGTCTTCGGTGTTGCAGTGAATGTAACGGACGAAGATTCCGTAAAGGCGATGATGGACGAGATCGTTTTGACCGTTGGCGGAATCGATTTATTCGTGAGCAATGCCGGCGTACTCAAAGCGGGCAGTGTCAAAGAGATGACGCTCAAGGATTTCCGGTTTGTCACCGATGTGAACTATATCGGCTTTTTCCTTTGCACCAAGCACGTCGCTCCGGTGATGGCCGCCATGAACAGGCCGTCCGGTAAATATTTTACAGATATCGTGGCGGTCAGCTCCAAGTCGGCGCTCGAAGGCTCTAACAAAAACGGGGCGTACGCCGGTTCGAAGTTCGGAACCGTCGGTCTGGTTCAGAGTTTCGCCAAGGAATTGGTGACAGACAACATTAAGGTCAATACCGTTTGCCCCGGAAACTTTTTCGACGGTCCGCTCTGGAGCGATCCGGAGCGCGGGCTCTTTACGCAGTATCTGAATACCGGCAAGGTTCCGGGTGCGAAAACTGTGGCGGATGTCCGCCGGTTTTATGAGAAACAGGTTCCGATGAACCGCGGCTGCTTCGGCGACGACGTGACCAAAGCGATCCTTTATTCCGTGGAACAGAAATACGAAACCGGTCAGGCCATTCCGGTCACCGGCGGTCAAGTGATGTTGAATTAAGGAAACCCCATGAAAACAAAAGCAGTGCGGCTGTATGGCGAAAAAGATTTAAGGCTGGAGGAGTTCGAACTTCCTCCCATTAAGGAAACTGAAATCCTCGCGAAAATTATTTCGGACAGCCTTTGCATGTCGTCGTACAAGGCGGCGAGCCAAGGCACAAAACACAAACGTGTTCCTGGTAACATTGCGGAAGCTCCGGTTATTATCGGGCATGAGTTCTGCGGAGAGATTGTTAAAGTCGGTGCGAAGTGGGCGAAGCAGTTCAAGGCCGGCGCTAAATTTTCGATCCAACCTGCGCTGGTTGATAAAAACGGACCGGTCGGCGTTCTCTCAGCACCCGGCTATTCCTATCAGTACATCGGCGGCGATGCGCAGTACATTGTCATTCCGGAAGAGGTGATGGCCAACAACTGCCTGCTTCCGTTTGACGGCGACGCGTTTTATCTCGGCTCGCTGGCGGAACCCATGTCCTGCATCGTTGGCGGCTTTCACGCCAACTATCACACCACACCGGGCAGTTACGCGCACGAAATGGGCATCAAGAAAGGCGGTGCGACAGCGGTTCTCGCCGGTGTCGGCCCGATGGGGCTGGGCGCAATCGACTATGCCATTCACTGCGACCGCAAACCGGCGCTGTTGGTGGTGACCGATATCGACAACGCGCGTCTGGCTCGTGCCGCTTCGATCTTCACGGTCGAAGAGGCAAAGAAGAATGGAGTGAGGCTGATTTACGTCAACACCGCCGAAGCGGGCAGGGGCGTGGACCATCTAAAGTCGCTGACGCCGAACGGCGGCGGATTTGATGATGTGTTTGTTTATGCTCCGGTTCGTCCGGTCGTGGAGCAGGCGGATAAAATTCTCGGCTTTGACGGTTGTCTGAACTTTTTTGCCGGACCAACCGATCCAGAGTTCTCGGCGAACTTCAACTTCTACAACGTGCATTATGCGGCCACACATCTGGTCGGCACCAGCGGCGGCAACACCGACGACATGCTCGAATCGCTCAAGATGATGGAAGCGGGTCTGTTGAATCCGTCCGTTATGATTACGCACGTCGGCGGACTGGATGCCGTCATCGAAACCACCCTTAACCTTCCGAAGATTCCGGGCGGCAAGAAGTTGATTTATACCGGTATCAGCATGCCGCTGGTTGCATTGACTGAACTGGCAGGACAGGATTGTGCGGTATGCAGAGAACTTGCCAAAATCGTCAAAAAACATAACGGCCTGTGGAGCCCTGAGGCGGAAAAGTATCTTCTCGCCAATGCGTCGGTACTGTAGAAATAATAGGTGAAATAATGGCTAAGCACTATTTAGCAGTGGATCTGGGCGCATCAAGCGGACGTACGATTGTCGGGACGTTGAAAAACGGCACGTTGACGCTCAAGGAGATGAACCGGTTTTGGAACGGGCCGACGGAAATCAACGGCACGCTCTACTGGGATTTCGTCTACCTCTTCCGCAACATTCAGAATGGCATTGCGCTGGCGAAAAAAGAGTTCGGCTCCGGACTGGTCTCAATGGGCATTGCCACCTGGGGTGTTGACTTCGGCTTGATCGACGGGCAGGGAAAACTGCTTGGCAATCCGGTCAACTACCGTGACTCCCGCACCGACGGTATGCTGGAGAAGGTGTTCGCCGCCATCGGCAAAGAAACCGTTTTTCAGCAGACCGGCATTCAGTTCATGCAACTGAACACACTTTATCAGCTCTACGCGCTGGCGCAGTCGAAGAACGCTCAGTATCTGCAGGCCGACAAGCTCCTGTTTGTCCCCGACCTGCTCAATTACTGGTTGACCGGAAAGATGGCGACCAACCGCACCTTTGCCAGCACGTCGCAGATGTATAATCCGGTCACTAAAGACTGGGCGTCTGATCTGCTCAAAAAACTCAACATCCGCACCGATCTCTTTGCGCCGTTTGCCGACTCCGGAACCGTGCTAGGCGATTATAAGGGTTTGCCGGTGGTCAATGTAGGCAGTCACGACACCGCGAGCGCCTTTGCCGCCGTGCCGGTTGCCAAAGGTGAAGAGTGCGCATTCCTCAGCTCCGGAACCTGGTCACTGCTCGGCACGGAACTCTCTGCTCCGGCGATCAATGATAGCGTGCTGGCCGCTAACTTCACCAATGAAGTGGGCGTGTGCGACACCATCCGCTTTCTGAAAAACCTTTCCGGGCTCTGGATTATGCAGGAAATCCGCCGCACCTGGGTGGAGCAGGGGTTTGATTGCACCTGGGACGAAATGGCCGATCTGGCGATGCTCTCCAAGCCGTTCGAGTTTTTTATTAATCCCGGCGATGATGTATTCATGGCTCCCGGCGACATGCCCGCACGGATTCAGGACTATTGCGAACGTACCGGTCAAAAACGACCGCAGGAGCGCGGTCAGATCCTGCGCGCGGCCTACGAAGGGCTGGCGTTGCTCTATGCTGACACCTGCGAAGCGCTGGAAAAACTCAGCGGGAAGAAAATGAGTGTGTTGCGGATTGTCGGCGGAGGCTGCCAGAATAAAAACCTCAGTCCGTTCGCGGCCAACGCTACCGGACGCAAGGTCGTCACTGGTCCTGTCGAAGCCACGGCCATTGGAAATCTCATTGTGCAGATGCTGGCTGTGGGCGATATTGCCTCGCTGGACGAAGGCCGAGAGATCGTTCGAAAATCTTTCGCGCACGAATCAAAAACCTTCTATCCGCAGGACGTTGACGCATGGAAAGCGGCGCTCGAAAAATGGCGTTCAATTTGCTGTTGATTATCCTGTCGGTAATCGACACATCCCTGCTTGCGACCCGCAGTCCGTTGCAGTAAAACTCCATCAGCGGCGCCCTGTAGCAGGTAGGCAAGGGAGCTAACCGTAACCCAAAACAGGAGAACACCATGGCAATGACCAAGACCCAGATTATCGCAGCAATCGCCGAAAAGGCAGAGATTACCAAAGCGCAGGCGGAAGCCGCTGTGGGAGCTCTCGTTGATTTAGCCTACAAAGGCGCTGAAGAAGGATTCACAGTTCCAGGTCTCGGTAAGCTGGTTAAAGTGGATCGCGCAGCCCGTACAGGCCGTAATCCTGCCACCGGAGAACAAATTCAGATTGCCGCCAAGAGAGTTCTGAAATTCCGCATTGCCAAGGCGGCCAAGGATGCCGTTTTGGGTTAAGTGACCGGTTGTCAGTCGATAACGGCAGTAGGAACCCAAAAAGTCCCGTTGAACACCGTCTGCTGGGCGCAATTTCTTAGTGCCTGAAGAAGTCCCTTCATGTCATCGGGGAAGCGGGTTGCTCCCATTCCGGCCATGTTACCTTCGCCGCCTATCACCAATAAAGTTCGCATGGGGCGAGAATAGTCAGACGAAGCAACGGGTGCAAGGTGGACGTGGAAAAGAAAGCCTAAGCGAACACAGCTTCTGGTGGGGTAAAAGTTGTAACCTAATTGTACCCTTTTATAGGGTGTGTACAGGGGTAGAAACGAGTGGTAAAGGGAATTGGGGTGCGTAGGGGGTGTTGATTAAAACCCCTTAAAAATTGATTAAAGTGAGGTTTTAAAGGAGTGAGCCGGCCGGGGCTCGAACCCGGGACCCTGTGATTAAAAGTCACATGCTCTACCAACTGAGCTACCGGCCCGTAAAAAACGGAGCGCATAAATTAGAGGACAGCCGCACGGTTGTCAAAAGCCAATGCGCTGAAATCCTTCTTTTTATGACCGCCGCGAAACAGTTTTTCGGAAACGGTTAATCCTCTCCCCGCTGGCGATACTGATACCACTTGATGCCCAGCCACGGGAGCAGGAGAACGACCAGCAGTCCGAGACTGAAGAGGATCATTGCCCCGTACTGGAACAGCGCAAACTCGTGGTAGCTGAGAGTGAACCATTGAGCATGACTTGCGTAAAGCTGCGCCCTCAGGACAACAAACGCATTGGCCCAGAAGGCCAGCAACAGGACACCCAGCCAGAAGGCCAGGATCAGAATTCCCGACAGTTTTTTCAATTTCATCGAAACACCCTCCTTATGGGAAGGAGCGTAATGACTTCGTTCCGTTCTGTAAACAGCAAAGCCCTGCCGGGACTCCTTTGTAAAAAAAAGGAAGGCTGATACAATAAAGCCGTCTTCAGACCGTTATATGCCATGAAAACCACCGACATAGAAAGAACCCGGATGGATCAAGACGATGCAAAGCTACTGGCAGCTTATCGTGCAGGGGATTCCGAAGCTCTCGGAGTTCTGGTCGAAAAATACAAGCGTCCTCTCTTCGGGTTCATCCTGCGGTTTTCGGAAGGCAGGGAGGATGCCGACGAGGTTTTTCAGGAAGTATGGGTGCGGGCAATTAAAAATATGAACCGTTACCGTCAGAAAAGTCTGCTCAGCTGGCTGTTTCGCATAGCCCACAATCTGATGATTGACCGGGTGCGGCGCCGGAAGTTTGTTATCTCTCTGGATACTCCGGTGAGCGAAGACGGGATGTCGCTTGGCGAACAGCTTGCCGGCACGGGCCTTGGACCCGACAGCGAAACCGGCGGGCGTGAACTCGGCTTACGCATTGAGGCCGCCGCCGCGCGGTTGCCCCTCGAGCAACGCGAGGTTTTCTGGCTGCGGATGCAGGCCGACCTTAGTTTCAAGGAAATCGCGAAAATTCAGAAATGCTCCATCAACACCGCGCTGGCCCGGATGCAATATGCCGTTTCCAAACTCCGGAAAGAGCTGGCCGATGAATACCGCGAACTGCAGGAGGCTGGAATATGAAAAAGAAGAAACTCGAAAAATGGCTGTTGCTTGAAGCCTCCGGCGAATTGTCGCTCCGGCAGCTTCATCGGCTTGGCCGCGAACTGGCCGCTTCAGAAGAGGCCCGGATACTGCGTCAGGAGCTTGGGCGGTTGAGAGGATCGATTCTTCTTCCGGAAGTCGAGCCGTCCCCGTGGACTGTTGCGAGGATCGCGGCCCGCCTGCGCGAAGAGCGTCGGCCAGCCTTTCTTTTTTCCAATGCTTGGAAGCCGGCCCTTGCGCTGGCGGCCTGTCTAATGGTTGCTGTCGGCATTTTTAATTTCCATGGGAACCCGGCCTTTTCTTCCGTTGCCGTTGCGGCGTCGGGGGTGGACGTGTGGAACGATCCGCTTGAACGGGATCTGAGCAGGCTGGAGAGCCAGATAGCGGCCATATCGAGCGATTCGCTTGATATCGTGGGAATGTAAACCGGAAGGAGAAAACGATGAAAAAATGGATGAATTACATAATGGTTGTCGGATTGACAGCCGGAACCGCTTCAGCGGTCTGGTGGCCGTTCGGGTCTGACAAAAAAACAGAACAGTCTCCGGCAGCTCCAGCCAAGGCAGTCCCGGCAACTCCGGCGGCGGCTCCTGAAAAATCGCACATGCAGCGCATGGAAGGCAAAGGCGATCAGCGCATGCAGCTCAGCCCCGAGCAGAAAGAAAAAATGAAAGCCCGGCAGGAAGAGCTTATGAAGCTTGGCGGAGCGGCCCGCAGCGAAACCGACCCGGCCAAGAAAGATGTGCTGGTTGGCCAGCTTCGTGCCAAGCTGACCGCCATGGCCGACGAACGGCAGGTCGAGATGAAGAAACGAATCGACAACGCAGAAAACGAACTGCCTAAACTCAAAGAACGTCTGGCGGAATCCGAAAAGACCCAATCTGCCCGTGTTGAAAAACAGGTTCAGCGGATTCTCTCCGGCGAATCGATTGAACGTCCCGAAGGATCTTCGCTAAAGAAAGAGGGCAAAAAAGGTGCGAAAGCGCCTGCCGAGAAATAATAAAAGTTCCAGACATTGGAAAACCCCGCTGTCGGCGGGGTTTTTTATTTCCAGACATTGGAAAAATTATTTCAGCTTCAGTGTATTCAGAATCGCCTGGAAGTCTTCCGGCACCGGTGCGCTGATGCGTAAAGCCGATCCACCTTCCTGCTGATTGGGCAGAATCAGTCGGCAGGCATGCAGCATCTGGCGCGGCACGCCGCGGAAGATGGGATTGCCGCGCTGTTCTCCCGCATATTCCTTGTCGCCCAGCACCGGATGGCGCATGGCGGCCAAATGCTTGCGAATCTGATGGGTGCGTCCGGTATGAATGCGCAGTTCGAGGTAACTGGCATCGCGGTTACGGTCGAGCACGCTCACCAGCGTGGTGGCCGATTCGCCGTCAATGTCCCGCGTGATCGTTTTGAGCGAGTCAGAAACGCGGCCGATAGCAATGGCGCGGTAGATCTTTACAATTTTTTCCTCTTTGAAGAGCGGAATCATTTTTTCTTTGGCTGCGGCGTTGGCGGCGAACATGACGCATCCCGAGGTGTCGCGGTCAAGACGGTGCACGGCGCAGATCTGCGGGTTATTCAACTCGTGCTGCAGACGAACTTCCAGGCTGCGCACTCCGCCATTCGTGACCATGCCGGATGGTTTATTGACGATGAGCAGGTCGCCCGCTTTTTTCAGAATTTCGATCTTATGCGTTTTTGCCTCGGGACGAACCGTTTCAATAACGTCTTTGAGTTTGAGCGTGTGTTTGGCCATCCAGACCCGCTGTCCATTAACGAAAACCTGCCGGGCATCGAGCAATACGCGCGCCTGCTTTTTGGAACAGCGCAACCGATCAGCGAGAACGTCCACCAATGGCAGTCCATCTTCATGGGGTGTAACTTGGAACGTTGCGCGGCTCATTGAGCTTTATCCAGTTCGGCGCAGGCTTCGGCGATCAGCGCGGCGGCTTTTTCAACTTCTTTGGCGCTGACATTGAGCGGCGGCAGCATCCGCAGCACCCGCACGGCGGTGGCGAGAGTGAGCAGGCCTTTGTCCTGAAGCAGTTTCTGTAGCGGAGCGGCGTTATCTTTCAGCACCAGCCCGACCATCAGTCCGCAACCCCGCGCGCCTTCAATCCACGCATACTTGGCGGCAATCGCCTGAAGTTTCTCAAGAAGAAGCGCGCCCATGACCTGAGCGTTCTTCAACAGGTGTTCTTTTTCGATCGTTTCGATAACAGCCAGCGCGGCGGCGCAGGCCAGCGGTGTTCCACCGAACGTGGTCGCGTGGTTGCCCGGTTGGAACACATCTGCCACCTTTGGAGAAGTGACCACTGCGCCGATCGGAAATCCGTTGCCAAGCGCTTTAGCCAGTGAGAATGCGTCCGGCTGTACATCATAGTTCTGAAAGCCGAACCATTTTCCGGTCCGGCCAACACCGGCCTGTACTTCGTCGAAAAACAGCAGCAGATCTTTTTCGTCGCAGAGTTTCCGCAGACCTTTAATAAAAGCTGGATCGGCGGGAATAATGCCGCCTTCGCCCTGCACGGCTTCAACGAGAATCGCAGCGGTTTTTTCCGTCACGGCGGCTCTGCATGACTCCAGATTGTTGAATTCCGCGTATTTAAAACCTTCGGGCAGAGGATAGAAGCCTTTCTGAACTTTTTCCTGACCGGTCGCCGTCAGCGTGGCCAGCGTCCGGCCATGAAATGAATTTTTCATGGTGATCACTTCATATTTGCCTTTGGCCGAGCCCCACAGCCGCGCGAGTTTGATCAGTCCTTCATTGGCTTCCGCGCCGGAGTTACAGAAAAAGCATTTTCCGCCCAGCGACCGTTCGGCCAGCGCCTGCGCGAGCTGCGGCTGGTTTTCGTTATAGTAAAGGTTGGAAACGTGCACCAGTTTCGCCGCCTGCTCCTGTATAGCTTCGACGACCGCCGGATGGCAATGCCCGACGTTCAGCACGGCGATACCGGCGAGGAAGTCGAGGTATTCTTTGCCGTCGGCATCCCAAACCTTGGAACCTTTGCCTTTCACCAGTACGAGACCTGGCGCATAGGTCGGCATCACATACTTTTTGTGCAGTTCGGTTATTTCAGTACTTTTCATCTTTATTTCACAATTTCGGTTCCGACGCCTTTGTCGGTGAACAGTTCCAGCAGCAGCGAGTGGGGCAGCGCCGAATCAATAATATGAGTTTTGCTGACGCCTGCTTTAAGCGCTTCAACCGCGCCGCCGATCTTCGGCAGCATACCGCCGGAGATAATGCCCCTCGCGATCAAATCTTCCACTTCGCTCAGACTCAGGGTTGAAATCAGTGTGGTCGCATCGTTCGGATCCCGCAACAGTCCCGGCACATCGCTCAGGAAAACCAGTTTCCTAGCCTGCAGGGCACAGGCAATGGCGTTGGCGACGTCGTCGGCGTTGACGTTGTAAAGATGTCCGTCCTCGCCGCGTCCGAGCGGCGTGATGACCGGAATGATGTCCGCTTTCAGAAACGCCTTGATCGGCTCCACGTCCACGTGGATCACTTTGCCGACGTAGCCCCAGTCGAGTTCCGCGCCGGTCTGCGGATCAAAGCCGACATGCTTTTTGACCTTTATGATGTCTTCGCCGTGAATGCCGTGCGCTTTGCCGCCGTAATTTTTGATGATTTCCACAAGGTGCGGATTCACCTCATTGTTCAGAACGCTCTCGACCACTTTAATGGTCTGCTCGTCTGTCACCCGCAGACCCTGAACAAAGTTCGGCTGGATATGCGCTTCCCGCATTTTTTTGGAAACGGACTTACCGCCGCCGTGAACAATCACCGGCTGAAGACCGACGCATTCCATGAACGCGACATCCTTGAGGATGTTCCGGTAGCCGATCTCGCTCTCCATAATACTGCCGCCGAACTTAACGACAACTGTATCGCCCCGGAACTTCTGAATATGGGGCAGGGCTTCAATCAGCACCGACGCCTTTTCAATCATTTGCTGCATGTTTTTTTCCGTTCTATTCCACATTGATCCGCACGTAGTCCTCGGTGAAGTTGCAGGTGTAGACCACCGAGCTTCCACCGCCGAGATTCAAATTGATGTTAATGGTGAAAGCCTCTTTGGAAACGGCCGCAACCAGTTCCTCTTCCGGCGTTCCGGCAGCCATGCCTTTGCGCACGGCAGGTACATCGTCGTAGTCGATGTCGACCTTGTTTTCCTGCACCTGCGCGTAGGAATAACCGATCGCATCCATAATCCGTCCCCAGTTAGGCCGCTTGCCCGCCCATGCGGTCTTATTGAGCATGGAGTTGGCGACCGCCCGGGCGGCTTCCTCGGCTTCGCCGCCGGAGGCCGCACCGGTCACTTTGACTGTGATGACCCGCGTGGCGCCTTCGCCGTCTTTGACGATCATCATGGCGAGATCGAACATCACTTTTTCCAATGTTTGGAAAAAAAGTTTCCAATGTTTGGAACTTTGCGTGATGAGCTCGTTTCCGGCTTGTCCGTTGGCGAGACAGATGACCGTATCGTTGGTGCTCCGGTCGCCGTCCACGGTGATCCGGTTAAAGCTCATATCGGCCGCGACCCGCAGCGCACATTGCAGGGTGTGTTTTTCGATCGCCGCGTCGGTCAGGATGAAAGCGAGCATGGTGGCCATGTTCGGCTCAATCATTCCGGAACCTTTGGCAAGACCGGTGATCCGTACCGGCTTTCCGTCGAGGTCAATCTCGACTGTTACGGTTTTGCTGACGAGATCGGTGGTCATCATGGCTTCCGCCGCGTCCATTCCGCCGTCGGGGGAAACTGCGTCAAACAGCAGTTCAATGCCTCCGGCGATTTTATCCATCGGAAGCGGTTTGCCGATCGTGCCGGTGGAGCAGACAAAAACATCTAAAGGAGGTATGCCGAGTTTTCCAGCGGCGAGGGCGGCCATCGCTTCGGCGTCGGCCATGCCTTGCTCGCCGTTACAGGCGTTGGCATTGCCGCTGTTCATCACAATCGCCCGCGCGCCGTCGTGTTCTACGACCTTAAGATCCCATTTGACCGGAGAGGCCTTGATCTGATTGGTTGTGAAGACAGCCGCGGTTTCCGCTGACACGTCTGAGACGATCAGGGCCATATCTTTTTTCTTTTTCTTGATTCCGGCGGAGATTCCGGCCGCCGAAAATCCCTTTGGTAAAGGCAGTGATTTTTTCATATGTTCCAACTCCAGAGGCCGGAGATTACACCCCCGCACAACTTTTCGGAATAAAAAAAGTCCCGGTCTCGCAAGAGCGCCGGGACTTTGCCGCAAGCCGCGTACGGCTTAGCGTTTCGAGAACTGGAAGCGCTTGCGTGCGCCCGGCTGACCCGGTTTCTTACGTTCTTTCATACGCGCGTCGCGGGTGAGGAAGCCGCCCTTTTTCAGGATCGGTTTCAGTTCCTCTTCCGCTTTGATCAGAGCGCGGGACGCGCCGTGCGAGATGGCACCGCACTGTCCGACTTTGCCGCCGCCGCTGACGATAACCGTCATGTCGTACTGCTTGACGCGGTCGGTGAGCACCAGCGGACGAACTACGGTGTCCACCATGTCCTTGGTGTCAAAATAATCCTGGGCGGTTTTGCCGTTTACGGTGATGACGCCGGAGCCTTTGACGAGAGTGACCCGCGCTACCGATGTTTTGCGCCGGCCTGTTGCGGCAATTTGATCAACTTTTTTCGCTGCTACCACGTTGTACTCCTTAGATTAGCCTTTAAATTCAAGTATCTGAACCTTCTGCGCCGTGTGCGGGTGGTTCGGTCCGACATAGACTTTCAGGCGGGTGATCGTCTTGCGCATCAGGCGGTTGCCAGGAAGCATTCCCTCGACAGCCTGCATGATAATACGCGTCGGATTTTTCGCACGGATCACAGCGGCACTGCGATTTTGCTGACCGCTCGGATATCCGCTGTAGTCCTGATAAATTTTCTTTTCTTCCTTGTTGCCGGTCAGCTTCACCTTTTCAGCGTTGATGACCACCACAAAGGCACCGGTGTCCACATGCGGGGTATAGGTCGGTTTGTTGCGGCCGCGCAGCAGATCTGCGATAAATACGGCCAGACGTCCGGTGGACTTATCCGCGGCGTCGATCACATACCAGTCCCGTTTGATATCATTTTCGTTTGCTACAAATGTCTTCATTACAAATCTTTCTGGTTCAAATGCAAGGCGGGGAAAATATACGAGGGGCTACCCCGTGTCAACACCTGCGCCCAAAGTTTTCTGCAAAAAGATAGGAATTGTTCTGCGCCGGTCGAAAGGCTATACCCTTCCGCATGAAACTTTTCCGCAAAAAAGAGGTTTGGATGCCAACCGGACGGGGTTGCCTTCTGCTCATTCTGCTCATCGCCAGCCTTCTTTACGGCACAACCATCGGGCTCTATCCCTTTCTGGCGCAGCATCATCCGGTGGCGAATGCCGAGATCATCATCATCGAAGGCTGGTTGGGCGATGTCGAACTCAAAGAGGTGGCCAAGGCAATCCGCCCCGGACAGATTGTTGTCACCACAGGCGGTCCTCTGGGTTACGGACAAAAAATTCTTCAATACGACAATTATGCCGAGTTGGCCACCGCGCGTTTGATTGACATGGGCATTCCGGCCGGGACGATTATCACCGTGCCTTCGCCCGACACCCAGCATGACCGCACCTATCTTTCTGCGCAAATCACGCGCTGCAAACTCGAAGAGCTTGGTCTCTTCGGAAAGTCCGCCAATCTTTACACGATCGGCGCGCACGCCCGCCGCTCCTACCTTCTTTTCCATCACGTCTTTGGCAAAGACTATCCGCTTGGTATCATCGCGATTTCTCCGCCGGACTACCATCTCGAACACTGGTATCGCTATAGCGAGGGCGTTAAACATGTCCTGACGGAATTCATCGCCTGGATCTACGTACAATTCTTTCTGATGACGCATCATGCCTGACCGTCTCCAGCGCCGCCTCGCCGAAATCGGTGCTCCCGCCGATGTGCGCGAACTTGCGGCTCAGCTGGCTGAGCAGGCCATCCGCGATCCGCTGACCGGACTCTATAACCGCCGGTTTTTCGACGAGGCTCTCGCCCAGAACATAGAAGCCGCTCGTCGTTACGGCCGCGAGCTGAGTCTCGTGCTGTTTGATCTCGATGGATTTAAACAGGTCAATGACACCTTCGGGCATGAAGTCGGCGATGAAGTGCTGAAAACCTTTGCGCGGCTCTTGCAGGAAGCCGCGCGCAAAGCCGACATCGTCTGCCGGATCGGCGGCGATGAGTTTGCCGTGATTCTTCCGGAGACCGGACTTTCCAATGTTTGGAAATTTACAGCGCGGGTTTTCCAAGGTTTGGAAAAATCAGAGAAACTTTTTCCGGCGGTTGGGAAAATCAGAGCATCCTCCGGAGCCGCCGCGCTACCTGCAGAAAACCTTTTTGCCGAGGCCGACTCCGCATTACGTGCAGCCAAACCGGCGCGGTAGAAATCGGTGTTGGTTAAAAATCTTTGTCCCAGAACCAGACGATTTTACTTTCACCCTTGTTCTTACCGGACGAGGCATCGCCTTTAAGGCCAGGCTCTTTGTAGGTTGTCCGGCTGACGCAGGAACTGCAGAGCAGTAGAATAGTAATCAGATAAACCAGCTTTCTGAACATACAGACTCCTTTTTCTGTTAGAACGAAACCGTGCAGAAGTTGATAGCTTCGATCTTCCCGGCGACTTTAGCGAGAACCTTTTCAGGAACCGGCTGGCTGACTTTCAGAATCGCGATGGAACGCTCACCGGTCTTGTCGTGCGGGTTGCGCACGTCGTCGATATTGATGCCTTCCTTCGCCATGGCGCCGGCGATTTCACTGAGCACGCCGGGGCGGTCCATATAGGTGAAGAGGGCGATGTGTCCGGTCGGCTCAAAGTAGAGCTTATCGAAACCGCCGATACGCGAAATCATCATGACACCTTCGGCGACGGTGCCGCGCACACTGATGCGGCGCAGGTTGTCCTTATCGACGCTGGCCATGAGGTCGATGGTGATGGAGTTGCCGTAGCCTTTGGTTCCATCGGGTTCGCGGACGGAATACTCAATCCCCATATCTTTCAGGAAAGCGATCGCCGCTTTCGGATCCTTGGAGCGGTCGAATTCTTCGCTCAGCGCGCAGACAACGGGCACGGCGAGCCATTTGCCGAAGGGTTGCAGGTCGCCGTAGAAGCTGGCCTCGATACGGCTGAGCTTGGTGTCGCTTCCGATCATGGCGCGGGCCAGCGTGGTGATGGTGTAGGTCAAATCGGCGTAGGCTTCATCCAGACCTTCAGGAATGTCGCGGTTGACGATGTAGGAGGTGACACCCTTCGCATCAAAATCAATCAACTGTTCCGCCGAGCGCTGCGCGGCGTTAAAGTTAGCTTCCTTGGTCGAGGCACCGAGATGCGGCACCATGATGTCGGCGATATCGCCGACGCTCTTGGGGCCTTCGGCGTCTTTTGCATAGACGTCGTTCAGGAAGCGCAGACCTTTTTCGGCCTTGATGGCGCGCAGGTCGTCTTCGTTGACGACGCCGGAGCGGGCACAGTTCACGAGGGTGGCGCCTTTTTTCATGGCGCTGAACAGCTCTTTATTGATGATGCCTTTGGTGTGTTCGTTTTCAGGAATGTGGAGCGAGACATAATCGCTTTGTGCGAAGAGATCTTTCAGCGGAACCAGTTTAGCGCCGATTCGCGCGGCGGCTTCTTCAGAGAGAACCGGATCGAAGGCGAGAATTTTGCACTCAAACCCGCTGAGGCGCTTGGCCACCAGTTTGCCGATCGCACCGAGTCCAACGATACCGACGGTTTTGCCGGTGACTTCGCGGCCCATGAATTTGGTCTTTTCCCACTCGCCGCGCCGGGCGGAAGCATCGGCGGCGATCAGGTGGCGGGCATCGGCCAGCATCAGTGCGACGACCTCTTCGGCGACGGCGTTGGCATTGGCGCCGGGTGTGTTCATCACGTCGACTTTTTTCTGCCGCGCGTATTTGGTGTCGATCGTATTGTAACCCGCGCCGGCGCGGATAACGACCTTTAGGGCGGGCAGGGCGTCAATCAGTTTTTGATCAACCTTTTCACTGCGGACGATGACAGCGTAGGCGTCGGGATGCTGCGCGGCGAGAGCGCCGATTTCGGTTTGGGCATCTTGTACAACCGTATAGTTTCCGTTGGCTTCAAGGAGTTCTTTGGCAATCGAGTCGAGTTTGGTCGGGATCAGTACTTTTTTCATAGTTTTTCTCCGTGCAAAGAGTGAGTGAACACCAAGGTAATAGGAGGATGGAAACGAATCAAGTGCAGACGGTTTTGTTTTTCGCTTCTTGACCGTGAACAGGGCGCTCTTCTATGGTGTCGGCATGAAATCCGCAAAATTCCTTCTGCTTCCGGTGTTTGCACTGATCCTTTCCGGCTGTGCCGGGTACCGCGTCGGCAGTACGCTTGATAAATCCATTAAGACGGTGAGCCTGACGATCGTTAACAAAACAGATGAGCCCTCCATCGAAGTAGCCGTCATGAAGGCGTTGCGCGCCGAACTGCAGATGGATGGACGGCTTGAGGTGCGCTCGCAGAACGAGGCGGATGTTGTGCTCAGCGTGACGCTCACCAAATTCGACTTAGAGGCACTGTCATATGTCCGCCATCAGGACTCGCTGGCTGCAGAATACCGCTTGACGGTGACCGCTTCAGCGGTGCTCAGCGATGCCGAGACAGGAAAAGTGATCTTGGAAAACCCGGCGGTGCTGGGCGAATCCGAATTTTCTTATGCTGAGGATCTTACAACCACCAAACGCCACGGACTGCCGAAGGCGGCGAACGATCTGGCGCGCAAGGTGGTCAGCACGGTGGTTACAGCCTGGTAAATCGTCCCGCGCATCACGAAAAAAGCCGTCCGGTGAAGGACGGCTTTTTTGTTTTTCCAAACATTGGAAAAACTATTTTGCCAGCTTGCGCAGGGCGGCCACTGCACGCTTTTTACGGCGGATGGCGGTGTTCTTCTTGATGACGCCGCGTTTGACGGCTTTATCAAGCACCGAGCTATACTCGCGCACAGCCTGCTCAGACGTTTCAACAACGCCTGCGGTCAGCACTTCGCGCGTCTTGCGGCGGACAGATTTGACTTTCGTCTTCACCGTCATGTTGCCAACGCGCCGCTTTTCAGACGAACGCATTCTTTTTTTGGCACTTTTAATATTCGGCATGGTTTAAACCTCTATTTAATTTAGTCTCTATCGCTGCTTCTGCGGCGATCACTGCTGCGGCTGTCGCCGGTGCGGCTTTCGCCGTAGCGGCTATCGCTGTTTCGGCTGTCGCGTCTGTCGCTGCTGGACATGCGGCTGTCACGCGCTGCACGGGAACGGGCGCGAGCCTGTTTTTTCCGGCGTTTGTCGCCCGGCTTCTCAAAGCTCTTACGTCCGCGCATATCTTTCAGGATTCCTTCGCGGTCGAGCAGTTTCTTCAGACGACGGAGTCCCTTTTCGACAGGTTCGCCGCGGCGGAGTTTCACTTCACAAGATGTACTGGCCATATTTTTAACACCCCCTTAAACGGGTAGGATTTTTGTTCACAAAGGCGGAAAAACTAGGTGATGGACGCCGTTTTGTCAAATGATAATACCGCTAGTCTCTATGGCGGAAAGAAATGCGTCCTTTAGTCAGGTCGTAGGGGGAGATTTCAACGGTCACCCGGTCACCGATCGCGATCCGGATGAAATGTTTACGCATTTTGCCGGAGATGTGCGCGAGGACGGAGTGTCCGTTTGACAGTTTCACGTTATACATCGTGGCGGGCAGCACCTTCTCCACAACGCCCTCCAGTTCAATCACTTCATCTTTGGCCATTCAATCTCCAGTCCGGTTTCGTTTTTGGTGCGCCGATGCTACACGCGAACCCCGCCATTGCAAGAAGGCAATTGAAAAGAGTTGCCGCGAAAACTTGAGTGCGGGCCGCGCGCAGGGCATATTTCAGCGCTCCAAACTCCGGAACGCTTGAACAAGGGAATACACATGGACGCATTGAAGAAATCGACTGTTTTTAAAGGGCCGCAGGGGCCGGTTGTGCTGGTCATCATGGACGGCGTCGGCATCGGCAAATATAAAGAAGGAGATTTCGTTCTCTCAGCCAGCACGCCCAATCTGGACTGGCTGATGAAGAACGGCGTATCGACACAGCTCATGGCCCACGGCACCGCGGTCGGCCTGCCGAGCGACGACGATATGGGCAACAGCGAAGTTGGTCACAACGCCATCGGCTGTGGACGCGTGTTTCACCAGGGCGCGGCGCTCGTCAACGAAGCCATCGCCTCCGGCTCGATGTTTAAAGGTAAAACATGGAAAGACCTCATCGCCAACGTCAAAGCCAACGGCTCGACGCTTCACTTTATCGGTCTCTTCTCCGACGGCAACGTCCACAGTCACCTCGATCACCTCAAAGCGATGCTCAAGCAGGCCAAGGCTGAGGGTGTTAAAACCGCGCGCATTCATCCGCTGATCGATGGACGCGATGTGCCGCCGACTTCCGCGCTCGAATACGTTGAACCCTTCGAAGCGTTTCTGGCTCAACTCAACGCGGACGGCACGGTCGATTACGCGATTGCCTCCGGCGGCGGACGCATGAACATCACGATGGATCGTTACAACGCCAACTGGGATATGGTCAAACGCGGCTGGGACACCCACGTGAAGGGCAAAGGACGTCTCTTCGCCTCGATGGAACAGGCGATTGAAACGTTCCGCGCTGAAAAGCCCGGCATCCTCGATCAGGATCTTCCGCCGTTCGTGATTGAGCGTGACGGCAAAACCATCGGCCCGATTGTAGATGGCGACAGCGTCGTCTTTTTTAACTTTCGCGGCGACCGCGCGCTCGAAATCACAAAAGCGTTCGAAGCGGACGAACTCAAAGAATTTGACCGCGGCCCCAAGCCGAAAGTGAACTATGCCGGCATGATGCAGTATGACGGCGACCTTCAAATTCCCCGTAACTATCTGGTTACGCCGCCCGCCATCGACCGCACGATGGGCGAATACCTTGCCGCGACCGGTGTACACCAACTGGCCATTAGCGAAACGCAGAAGTACGGCCACGTCACCTATTTCTTCAACGGCAACCGCGCCGAAAAATTCAACGAGGCGCTCGAAGACTACATCGAAATCAAGTCCGACGTCTGTCCGTTCGAAGAAAAGCCGCGCATGAAGGCCGATGAAATCACTGCTGCCGTGGTAAAGGCCATTGAAAGCGGTAAATATCAGTTTATCCGACTCAATTATCCCAACGGTGACATGGTCGGCCATACCGGCGTCTTTTCTGCGGTCACCATCGCGGTCGAAGCGGTGGACGAAGGTCTCGGCAAACTGAAAGCTGCTGTTGAAAAGGCCAAGGGCATCATGGTGATCAGCGCCGACCACGGGAACGCTGATGACATGTATGAGCACGACAAAACTGGCGCGGTGAAATACGGCAAGGACGGAAAGCCGAACGCCAAAACCGCGCATTCGATTAATCCTGTTCCGGCGATCGTTTACGATCCGTCCGGCGTTTCCAAAGCGCGACTTTCGGCGGCGAAAGGACTGGGAATCAGCAGTCTGGCGGGAACCTGCATTAAGCTGCTCGGCTATGAGCCGCCAGCCGATTATACGCCCTCAATCGTTGACGTCGGCTAGGCTTTCCAAACCTTGGAAAACGGGCGCTTCCCCCTCGACGGAAGAAGAGGAAGAAAGTATTCTTTCGCCATGCGTGGATTTTTCTCCAAAGGCGTTTCGGTATTTCTTTTTCTCCTTTTTGCTGTTTCGGCTCAGGCGATAGATTTGACGCCGCAGGAGAGGGCGTGGTTGGACGAACATGGCGGAGTGGTTCGTTTCGCCAGCGCGCAAAATTATCCACCGTTTGATTTTACCGGCGAGAACGGCGAATCACAGGGTATGGCCGTTGAGTTGGGAAACTGGATGGCCACGGAAGCCGGATTTAAGGCTGAATTTTTCCATATGACGATTAGGGAAGCCCGTGAAGCGGTGCTGTCCGGGCGGTACGATGCCGTCACCTGTCTGTTTTACAGTAAAGAGCGGGCTGATGAGTTCGGATTCACACCGGTTATTTTCCATGTGCCCGCCTCTATTTTTGTTCCGGTTTCCTGCACGAACATTGAAACCGTCGATGATCTAAAAGGTAAAACCGTTGCAGTTTCTGAGCGGCGTTACGGGGAAGAGTTTATCCGCCAGCGAGGGCTCGAATGCCATTTGCTGCTGACTCCCAGCTATAAGGAGGCTGTCGAAGCGGTTGCGCAGAACAAAGCCGATGCACTGATCGGCGATGATCAGGTAGTTTATAATTATCTCTACCAGAACGGCTGGACAGAGCGGGTCAAAAAAGCGGGCCGAACTCTTTATACGGGACAGGCTTGCATGGCGGTTGCAAAGACCAATCAGACGCTGCTGTCCATTCTGACAAAATCGGTTGAGCAGGCGCGCGCCGCTGGTGTGATCGGGCCGATTGAGCGCAAGTGGTCCGGGGTGGAATATACATCAACCGGGTTTCAGATTTTCCGGTATATCCGCCATGTCGTCATAGGTATCGGAATTCTGCTTGCGGTGTTACTGCTGTTCTGGATGTGGAATGTTCAGCTTTCAAAGCGTGTGATTGAAAAGACGGATCAGTTGCGTAACAGCGAGGAACGGCTGCGCACGATCTTTCAGAATTCTCCCGATGCCATTTTTATTGAAGATGACAGCGGAACGATCCTGGATGTCAATCCGGCGGCGTGCGCTTTTCACCAGCTGAGCCGGCGCGAGCTGGTCGGACGGAATATGATCGATTTGGTTCCTTCCGGACACCGGGAAGAGGTGGAGCGCGATTTTCTGAAATGGTTTACCGGCGAACTGAAACGCCAGGAAAGCCTTTTGCAGGCCGGTGACGGGCGTAAGGTGCCGATTGAAGTGATCGGGGCTCCTTTGCGCTTTAACGGCAAGAGCGCGGTGCTTCTGCTGGTACGTGACATGACCGAGCGCAAACGGGCCGAACACGCGCTTAAAGAAAGCGAAATGCGCTATCGCGGACTGATCGAGGCGCAGGGCAATTTTATTGTTCGTATTGATCCAGAAGGCCTTTTCACTTTCGTTAACGAGGCGTTTTGCCGGTTTGCAGGCCGCCCGAACGGCGAACTGATCGGACGCGACAGCCGTTCCTATATTTACCACGACGATATCACGATTCACGATAAGGCGATCGAAGCGCTGGTGTCCCGTCGTGAGCGGGTTGTAACAGTGGAACACCGGATGCGTGCCCGCAACCGCACCGCATGGGTGCAGTGGGAGAACGTCGCTGTATTTGATGAATCCGGCCGGGTGGTCGAAATTCAGAGCGTGGGGCACGATATCACCGAGCGCCGCCGCATTTATGAAGCGTTGCAGGAAAGTGAAAAGCGGCTTCGGTTCCTGTTTGAAGAAATTCCTCACATTGCAGTGCAGGGCTACAACGCTTCCCTCGAGGCAATCTTCTGGAACCGCGCCAGCGAAGAGCTCTACAAATATTCCAAAAAAGAGGCGCTTGGGCGGAAAATAGAAGATCTTGTTTTACCGCGCGACCGGCGCGCTGAACTGGTCAAAGCATTTGATAACTGGGTCAAAGTCGGCGCGCCGATCTCATCTGGCGAAATGTTGAAACACACGGCGAATGGACAACAGGTCGCCGTCTATTCCAGTTGCCTTGCCACGCGCAATCAACACGGCGAATGGGAGCTGTATGTCATCGACATCGACCTGTCCGAGCTCAAACGTGCCAACGAAGAGCTGGTGAAGGCCAAGGAAACTGCCGAAAGAGCCAACCGCGCCAAGAGCGAGTTTTTGGCTAACATGAGCCACGAAATCCGCACGCCGATGAACGGTGTCATAGGGATGACTCATCAGTTGCTGGAAAGCGAGCTGACCGGTGAGCAGCGCGATGACATCCAGGTCATCATGGAATCCGCGAAGGAACTGATGGGCATCATCGATGAGCTGCTCGACATTTCGCGTATCGAGGCCGGCGAGATCCGCTTGTATCCGGAACCGTTTGATATGCGGAAAACCGTCGAAAAAGTAGTTCTTTTATTTACCGATCGCGCCGGGCGCAAGGGGTTGAGCCTTTCTATGAACATTGACGACAGTGTTCCGGAGCAGCTGCTCGGAGATCCTGGTCGCATCCGGCAGGTTCTGATCAATCTGGTCGGCAACGCGCTTAAATTCACTCATTCCGGATATATCCAGATCCGCATAAAGACCGAACCGGTTGAAGGCGGCTGGAATCTGCTGGCCAATGTCGAAGACACTGGTATCGGTATGACGCCCGAACTTCAGGAGCGCATTTTTGAAAAATTCACACAGGGCGACACTTCCTCCAAGCGTGAATACGGCGGCACTGGACTCGGGCTGGCCATCACCCGCCAGCTGGTTCGTTTAATGGGCGGCGAAATCACGGTTAACAGCGAAGTGGGTAAGGGCACCACCTTCCAGTTCAACCTCAAGCTGGGTTATGTGAAGCGCAGTGAATCTACGGTGATCCCGCCGCCGAGGATTGCCGCCGAAAAAACGAAATTTACCGCGAACATCCTGCTGGTCGAAGACAATCTGGTGAATCAGAAAGTTGCCTCCGCCATGATCAGGAAGCTGGGCTGCGCCGTAACCGTGGCGCCCAATGGCGAACGGGCTTTGGAGCAGATTGCGCTGCACAAATTCGACCTTATCTTCATGGACTGCCAGATGCCCGTCATGGACGGATTCGAAGCCACCCGCGCCATCCGCCAGCTGGCCGGCGATATCCGTGACATTCCGATTGTCGCCATGACCGCGCACGCCCTTAAAGGAGATCGCCAGCACTGTCTGGAGGTCGGTATGAATGATTATCTGGCTAAACCCGTTCACCGCGACGCGCTCGTCGCCGTATTGAAGAAGTACTTCGGCTAGGCGCTTGATATTCGTAGCGGGCTCCGTATATTTCCCGCCTTACTTCGGAGAGGTGGCAGAGTGGTTTAATGCGCCGGTCTTGAAAACCGGAGAGCCGCAAGGTTCCGGGGGTTCGAATCCCTCCCTCTCCGCCACTTTTCGAGTCGATCCTCGCGGCCGGAGGTTATTACTTTCTCGGTTTGAGATGCTGGGATGCGAACTTGATGAGGGGAGAAAATATGAGAATTAATGGGTTCTTTCTCAGGGATCTTTTTCGACAGATGGTCGTGCTGGGCTTGGCCGTGATACAGTTTGTAGTGCCGTTCTTTTCGCAAATAACAGGTATTGGCCGAAGCATTGAATCACAGGCGGGAAAAGACATGGCGACCAGCCCGGAAGTTCCCGCGGACTATGCGTTCAGCATATGGTTCGTCATATTTATTTTGTCCGTCATTTACGCCGTTTATCAGGCGCTTCCATCACAGCGCGAAAATCGGATATTCAAGGAGATCGGGGGGTGGACGGCCGGTTTATTCTTTTTGAGTTCACTGTGGATGTTGATCGTGCAGGTTTATGGCGATGGGTGGCTGTTGGCCGGGATCATTATTTTGATGCTTTTATCAGCACTGAAGGTCTTCTTCAGCCTGATCCAGAATGTGAACCCGCTCGACAATTTTGACCGTTTTATTATGGCTCCGTTATTCGGCTTGTTTAGCGGCTGGCTTTCGGTCGCAGCATTTTTGAACACGGCTTCTGTTATCAAGGCCTCAAGTCTTCATACATGCGGCCTGTCCATTAATGCGTTTGCGATGGTAACGATTTTATCGGCGATGATCTTATCGATCGTAAATATTTTGAGAAGCAAGGGTCAGATCTGGTACGGGGGCACCATTCTCTGGGCTCTGGCTGGGGTGATGGCGGCTAATATTATCAGAGCATATAACCCCTTGATTGTAGGAGTAGCCGGGATGGGGTTTTTGTTTGTTCTGGGTATTGTTCTTTACGCGCGCCGGGCCTCGGTTTGACGGGTTCGTCTGTATTATTCCTCCGTCGCGAGAACTGTTGCCAGTTTACATCCTTCGAGATAACGCGGGATATCCACGTATTCGTTCAGGTCGTGCGCATGGAAATTGCCCGCATCGAAGGTGAGAGTCGGAACGCCTTTTTCATTCAGAATATTGGCATCGAGTCCGGCGTTGATCACTTCGACATCCGCTTTGCGGCCCGCCAGCGGCGCGGCCCGCAAAAAGCGCTGAACGGCCAGTGCGCTCTTTTTGAGCCGGAAACTGCGGTAATCGCCGGTGATGATGAACTCAACTGAGCCGCATTCGCTCTTGTCGTTTTTCACTCCGCGCGCGGCCTTTTCAAACGCCTTTTTCCAAGCATTGGAAATTTTTTGAAGCGAGGCTGGATTATGACTGCGGCATTCGCCGGTCACTTTCAGGAAATCCATAACTTGATTGTCCGCTTCTCCGCCGTTCATGGAGCCAACATTGGCGGTTCCGGTGCAGGAGCCTTTGCTGATTCGTCCGAACCAGCCGGTTGCTTTTAGAAACGCGATGGCGTTTGCGGCGATGATCGCGGCGGAAACGCCGCCTTCCGGATTAATAGCGGCATGGACGCTCTTGCCGTGAATATTGGCGATCCAGCGCGCCGCGCCGAGCGCGCCGATCACGCCGTTGCGCCGTCCGCTTCCGTCGAGGTTAAAACACATCGCCGGATTGCCGCCTTCCGCCGGTTTAAAGGCCTTGGCACCGTGCAGTCCATTTTCTTCGCCGACAGTGAAGAGCAGGGTGATCGGTGGATGCGGCAGATTATTTTTCAGCACGGTTTCCACCATCGTGACCACGGCGGCCACCGACGCGCGGTTGTCGCCGCCGAGGCCGGTTTTTCCTTTCGGAACAATCCGGGTTCCTTTACGCACCGGTACCGCGCCGCGGCAGAGCGGCACCGTGTCGAGATGCGCTGAAAACATAATGCGTGGCGCTTTGACTGTGCCGGGAATTTTCACGATCAAATTGCCGACCGTAAAACCCTTGGGCAAACGCTTAAGACCTGCATTGCGAAACCAGTCTGGCTTACAGCCCGCCGCCAGCAGTTTTTGTTTCACCACTTCCGCCACCGGGCCTTCGCCGCCGCTCGGCCCTTCGGCGGCCAGCAGATCCATCAGGTTTTGAACGGCGGTTTCCTTGTTGATTTTCCATTTCATAAATTCACTCCGCGTCCGGTCTCGCCGACCTTGCGCAATTCGCGTTTAACAATTTTGCCTGCCGCATTTTTCGGTAGCGTGGAAACGTTCAGGGAAGGAGCCCGTTTTCATGACGCTCACGATAGCGAACCTGACCGGAGCAAGGCGAACAATTTCCAACGTGTCACGGCGCAGCCGGAGGCGGAGACGGAACCGTGGAATTTACGTTGTCATCAAGGCTCGGGCGGGATATTTTCAGGTTCTTTGAAGGAGAGCATTATGTCAATTACCGCATTGAATCCGCTGGACGGGCGTTATGAATCAAAGGTTGCCGAACTGCAGGATGCGTTTTCCGAGTACGCGCTGATCCGCTGCCGCGTGCTGGTGGAAGTGCTCTGGCTGAAAGCTCTCTGCGCCGAAAAGGGCATCCCGGAATGCCGCGCGCTGACGAAGAAGGAATCTCTTCAGCTCGATGCAATTATCGTTGGCTTCACTCCTGCTGAGGCGGAAAAGGTTAAAGCGATCGAGAAGACCACCAACCACGACGTCAAAGCGGTCGAATATTACCTGAAAGAAAAAATCGTCGGAACGTCGCTGGAGGCGCTGAGTGAGTTTCTGCACTTTGCCTGCACCTCAGAGGATATCAATAATCTGTCGCACGCGCTGATGCTCAAGCAGGGCCGCGAAATTTTGGCGATTGAGCAGAACAACCTGATTGCCGCTTTGACCGCCAAGGCGCAGCAGTGGAAAGCCGTTCCGCTATTGGCCCGGACGCACGGACAGACCGCTTCGCCGACGACCGTCGGCAAAGAGCTGGCCGTGTTTGTCAACCGCCTGAGCCGCGCCGCCAAAGTTTTCCAAACCTTGGAAATCCGCGGAAAACTCAATGGTGCCGTTGGCAACTACAACGCGCACCTCAGCGCCTATCCGGATGTTAACTGGCCCGCGCTCACTAAAGGCGTGATCGAAGGCGAACTCGGTCTGGTGCAGAACCCTTTTACCACGCAGATCGAGCCGCACGACTATATGGCCGAGCTGTTCGATGCGCTGGCGCGCTTCAACACCATCCTGCTCGACCTCGACCGCGACATCTGGACCTATATCTCCTTTGGCTGTTTTAAACAGAAGACCGTGAAAGGGGAGGTCGGCTCCTCCACCATGCCGCATAAGGTTAACCCGATCGACTTCGAAAACTCCGAAGGCAATATCGGCCTCGCCAATGCGCTGTTGCGCCACATGTCCGAAAAACTGCCGGTCTCGCGCCTCCAGCGCGACCTGACCGACTCGACTGTCCTGCGTAACATGGGTGTGGCATTTGGCTATACACTGCTGGCGTACCGCTCAACGCTCAAAGGTCTTGGCAAGCTGGAGCTTAACGAAGCGAAGCTGGCCGCCGACCTCAATGGCGCGTGGGAAGTTCTGGCCGAGCCGATCCAGACCGTTATGCGCAAAGCGGGCGTCGAAGAACCCTATGAAAAACTCAAAGAGCTGACGCGCGGCAAAACGATCGATCAGGCGGCCATTCATGACTTCATCAAGCGTTTTGATCTGGATGAAGAGGACAAAGATTGTTTGCTGAAAATGACACCCGCATCCTACATCGGCCGCGCCGTTCAGATCGTGGAAGAACTCTGATGTCTCCGGTTCCTATTCACGGGCTTCTGCTGGAAGAGCTCGAAGCGTTCTGCAAAGAGCAGGGACAGCCTTCTTTCCGTGCGAAGCAGATCTGGGACTGGCTTTATGTCAAACGTGCCGCATCGCTGGATGAGATGAAAAATCTGCCTGCGCCGTTCCGCGCACAGCTGGCGGAGAATTTCAGTTTCCAATGTTTGGAAAAACTGGAAATCAAAGGTGCGCCCGGCGAAACGCAAAAGCTCCTTTTAAAACTCGTGGATGGTGAGCTGATTGAAGCTGTTCTTATTCCGGCGCGTACACGGCGTACGGTCTGTGTCTCGACGCAGGTCGGCTGCAAAATGGCTTGCGCATTTTGCGCCAGCGGGCAGTGCGGGTTTCGCCGGAATCTCACGGCGGGCGAAATCGTCGAACAGGTTTTGCTGGCGACAGATGTTTACGGGGAACGCCCGACGAATATCGTCTACATGGGGGTCGGCGAACCGTTCGATAATTATGACGAAACACTTAAGTCGGTTCGTATTTTGAATCATCCGGATGGACTTGGCATCGGCGCACGCAAAATCACCATCAGCACCAGCGGCGTCATTCCGGGTATTGAACGACTGGCGGGCGAGGGACTTCAGGTTGAACTTTCTGTTTCGCTGCATGCGCCTGAAAACGAACTGCGTTCAAAGCTGATGCCGCTCAATAAACGCTATCCGCTGGATGCGCTGATGCAGGCTTGTGCTGATTACACCGCCAAAACCAAACGGATCATCACCTTCGAGTACACGCTGATTAAAGACCTGAACAATTCGGCGGCGCAGGCCCGCCAGTTGGTGAAGCTTCTCAAAAAATTCTCCTGCCGCGTCAATCTGATTCCTCTCAGTCCGGTGGAGGAGTTTGCTGGCGAACGCCCCGACTCCGAAACGATGAAAGCCTTTTTTCAGACCTTGGAAAAAGCAGGGATCAACACCACCTTGCGCGACTCAAAAGGCTCCGCGCTTAAAGCCGCCTGCGGTCAGCTCCGCGCCCGCAGCCTTTAGTTTTCCAAGCCTCGGAAAAATAAAAAGCCCTCCCCCGAGGGAGAGGGCGTACAGGTCGGGTTAAATCAACAGCTTATTTTGCGAGCGGGCAGACGCCGCTGGCACAGGCGGCTTTTTCATCAGCAACTTTCTTTGCTTTGCAGGCCGGGCACATTCCGCCAGCGGCTGTGCAGGCCGGGCAGGCGGCTTTTACGGCGGTGGCCTTGGCGGCATTCGTTGCGACTGCATCTGCGGTTGTTTTTGGTGCGGCGTACGCCGAAACAGTCAGCGCGGCGATCGACATTACAATAGCTAACTTTTTCATGGTTCCTCCTTGTTGTTTGTTGGCTTCATGGTATCTGTCTACGCCTTCTTAGTCAAATACCGGACGGTTTTGTTCCGGGTTTTTTCTATAAAAATAATCCATAAAAAAATTGACTGCCGGTGGGGCAAGGTGACATATATTGGAGCCAAGAAGGGCGGAGTGGAGTATGAATACAGTGGAAGCGGTAGTTGAAGAGTTATTCGTAGGATCCTTTCATCACTCTTTGGATCCCAAGCGCAGGCTGATTATCCCGTCAAATTGGCGCGCAATGATGGGCGAAACGGCTCGTCTTTACGTTTTCCCCCATCCCGACCGTAAATGCCTCTATCTCTACACCTTGGCGGAAATGAACCGCCGTCTGCGGCAGTTGCGTGAGTCGGGTGCCGTGGACGCTCAGGATGAGCAGGCGGTGCGGGCGATGACGGCCTCGGCGGACGCTCTGGCGGTGGATGCTCAGGGCCGGGTTCGTATTAAGGATGAATTGCTGGCCCACGTTGAGGTGAAAAGCAAGGTGGTTCTGGTCGGCACACTCACCCGCATCGAGCTTTGGAGCGAAGAGCATTTTGATATGGCACTGCCCGCTGTTTCAGCGCTGGCAGAAACGGCTTTTTACGGAGGCTACTAAGAGGAGGAGAACATGGGTATGAACAGCATCGCACAATATATGTACTTCTCGCGGGCGATTGACCTGACGCCTGAGAAAAAGCGCTACCTCCGGCTGCCGGACAGCGGAATGCGGCGCACCGTGCTGATGACCCCGAGCCGGGCGGCTACATTTTCGTCCGCCTGTTCCCGCCGGGTCATTGGGATGCAGTTGGCTTAAAGGGGAGTTATGCATGTACCGGTGCTGCTGAACGAAACGTTGGAACTGCTGGTGACGAATCCGGCAGGAACCTACATCGACGGCACACTCGGGCGAGGCGGACACGCCATGGAGATTTTGAAGAGGCTTTCGCCGGAAGGACGGCTGATCGGACTGGATCGCGACGCGGAGGCCATTGAACAGACGAAAGAGATTTTAAAACCTTACGGGGAACAGGTGAACCGGATACACGGAAACTTTGCGGATATGAAAGAGCTTTGCGGACAGATCGGCGTGACAGAGGTGGACGGAGTGCTCCTCGACCTCGGCGTCAGCTCGCCGCAGTTCGATGTTGCCGAGCGCGGTTTCAGTTTCGCCAAGGACGGGCCGCTGGATATGCGCATGGATCGCACGAAAGGCCGCACCGCCGCCGATTTGGTGAATGAGGACGACGAGGAAACGCTGGCTAATCTGATTTACCGCCTTGGAGAAGACCGCGATTCCCGCCGCATTGCGCGGGCGATTGTGCTGGAACGTCAGAACGGCCGGATTGAGCGGACGCTCAGGCTGGCTGAAATCGTTGAACGGGCCAAAGGCGGACGTCGTGGCCCCATTCATCCGGCCACGCAGACCTTTCAGGCGCTGCGGATGGCGGTGAACACCGAGCTGGAGAGTTTAGAGGCGGGTCTGGAGGCCGGACTGTCGATGCTTCGCGAGGGCGGACGGATGGCTGTGATTACATTCCACAGTCTGGAAGACCGTCCGGTGAAAGAATTTTTTAAACGCCACACGGTGAAGCGCGAGTCGCTTCAGCAGGGCGGTGAAAAACTGGTTTATGACGAACCGGCCGTGCGGCTGCTGACGAAAAAGCCGCTGACGGCCTCGAAACAGGAATTAGCGGATAATCCGCGTTCGCGCTCAGCCAAGCTGCGCGCGGCGGAAAGGGAGAAAGCAGCATGAAAAAAAGACAGATAACAAGAAGCCGTAAAGCCCAGGTGCGGATTCCGTTTCCGGTGGTATTGGCCAATATTCTGGTCTTTGTCGCTGTATTCGGTCTCAGTTATGTCTGGCTGTGTGCCCGCTGTGACACGCTCGGGCAGGACATCAAACGGCTTGAGACTGTGCAACGCAACACCCGCCGCCTGCTGATCAACGAACAGGACCGCTGGTCCAGCAAGCTGTCGCCCTCTAGTCTGGATCGCGCGCTCAAACGGCACAATCTGGCGATGCGGTTGCCGGACGAACAGCAGATTGTGCGTGTGCGTAATGGCGCAAATGCCACAGCCACAGCTCTCGCTTACAACAAATAGTGTTCCGACGGATCTCTATGAATGAAGTATAAAGGAAGAACGGTAATAACTTCCGTCGTGATTACGGCGGTCTTCGTCGGGCTGGGTGTTCGCCTGGCCTTTTTACATTTACGGCCTTTACCCGAAACCTTGTCGCGCATCGAAAGTGGCCGGCATCTTGAACAGGAAACCCGTGGCCCGCGCGGCCGGATTCTCGACCGTAACGGCAACATGCTGGCATTGGATATCGCGGCCAAACATGTTTGCGCGGATCCGAAATTTATTTCTAAAAACGGCAACATGCAGGATGTCTGCACCGCGCTTTCCAGCAAGCTTTCAATGAACCGCGCGGAGGTCTGGGAACTGCTCAACCAGCCGGAAAAGGAGTATGTGCGGATTAAGAAATTCATGCGCGAAGATGCCCTTGAGCCATTGCGGGCGATGAATCTGAAAGGGGTGATTTTCGAAGACGTGCCGATTCGCGACTATCCCAAAGGAGTGCTCGGCGCGCACGTCGTCGGCTATGCCAACTTCGAGGGGATCGGGAGCGCCGGCATGGAGCAGACCATGAATGCCAAACTGCAGGGCGTTGCCGGCCTGCGGATCAGTCAGAAAGACGGCCGCCGTCATGAAATCTACAGCCAGCGCACCGTGGACATCGATCCGCAGTCCGGCGCGGATGTTTATCTGACCATCGACCAGCAGATCCAGCACTTCGCCGAGGTGGCGCTCGACAATCTGGTCGCCAAGTATCACCCGAACGCCGCGTGGGCCATTGTGCAGAACGTTCGTACCGGCGAGATTCTGGCTATGGCGTCGCTGCCGACATTTAACCTCAACCGCTTCAGCACGGCTCCCGCCGAGTGGATGCGCAACCGCGGCATCAACTACACGTACGAGCCGGGTTCAACCATGAAGGCGATGATTGTCGCCTCGGCACTCGACTGCGGCGCCGTGCGCGATACCGACATTTTCGACTGTGAAAACGGAGCGTGGTTCTACGCCGGAAAGATGCTTCACGATTCGCATCCGTACGGCAACCTGACGGTTGCCGACATTATCAAAAAATCGAGCAATATCGGCGCGGCCAAAGTTGCTCTCCAGATGGGCAATACGAAGGTCTACCAGTCGCTGCGCTCCTTCGGTTTTGGCGAGCGCACCGGTCTTGAACTCCCCGGCGAAGACGCCGGAATCGTTTGGAAAACTGATCGCTGGTCTAAGCTCAGCATCAGTCGCATCGCCATGGGGCACGAAGTGCTCGTCACCTCCATGCAGATGCTTTCGGCGATCGGTGCGATCGCCAATGACGGCGTCCGCATGAAACCGCTTATTGTCCACAAAGTGGTGAACACCCGGGGTGAAACAATTCTTGCTCCGCCGCCGCAGGAGCTGAGCCGGCCGATTCGTCCGGAAACATCAAAACTGATGCGCCGTCTGCTGGCGCGTGTCACTCAGCCCGGCGGAACTGCCCCAATGGCCGCGCTGCCGGGTTATCTGGTGGCGGGGAAAACCGGCACGGCGCAGAAAGTGGATTTGGTGAACGGCGGCTACTACAACAATAAATATATGGCTTCGTTTGTCGGCTTTTTGCCGGTTGAAAATCCGGCCATCAGTATTATTGTTGTTGCGGACGAACCGCAGCAGGGCGGTTATTACGGCGGAACTGTCTGTGCTCCGTACTTCCGTGAAATCGCTGACCAGACCGTGCGCTACCTGCGCATACCGCCCGAAGGTTTCACCACTGAATATTTGACCGACATTGAAACCAGCGGATCCAGCGAAGAAAGTATTTCAGAGTGAAAACACTATGACGCTGAAAGAACTGCTAGACGGCATTGAGACGGTGGACGTCACCGGAGACACCTCCTGTGAAATCACCGGCATCGTGTACGACTCGCGCCGCGCCGCGCCCGGCGCGCTCTTTGTGGCGCTGCACGGCGAAAAGGCCGACGGTACGACCTACATTGAAGACGCCATCGAACGCGGTGCTGCTGCGGTGATCTCGCAGACGCCCTGCGCATCTGGCGGACATTTTCCCTGCATACAGGTTGCCGACGCCCGTCTGGCGCTGGCGAAACTGGCGGGAAACTTTTACGGCCATCCGGCCGCGCGTCTTTGCACCATCGGCATCACAGGCACCAACGGCAAAACCACGGTCAGCTTCATGCTGCGCGAAATTTTAAAAGCCGCCGGGCGGCGCCCCGGACTGCTCGGCACGGTCCGCTATGAAATCGGCGACCGTGTGCTTCCCGCCTCGCGCACCACACCGGAGGCACCCGATCTTCAGTTCATGTTCGCTCAGATGGAGCGCGCCGGATGCGACAGCGCGGTGATGGAAGTTTCCTCGCATGCGCTGGCTCAGCACCGTGTCGAAGGAATTCTTTATGACGCCGCCGTTTTTACCAATCTCACGCAGGATCACCTCGACTATCACGGCACGCTCGAAGAATACTTCAAGGTGAAAGCCCGCCTCTTCAATCAGATCAGCCGTTTTGCTGTCATCAACCGCGACGACCCGTGGGGAAAACGGCTGCTCGACGAAAGAAAGTTTCTGGCCAGACTGATTTCCTACGGATTTGAAGAGGGGGCTGTTGTGCGCGGCCTCAATCCGGTCACGGACACCAAAGGGTCGCGGATGCGTGTTCAAAGCCCGTGGGGCGAGGCTGAAATCAAACTGAGCCTTATCGGGAGATTCAACTTGTACAATGCGCTGGCCGCCTTTGCCACTGCCGCCGCGCTCGACATACCCGTTGAAATCATCGTCCAAGCGCTTGCGGAAATGCAGTGCGTGCCCGGACGTCTTGAAGCCGTTGAAAATAAAAAGGGCAGACGGGTTTATGTGGACTATGCCCACACCGATGACGCTTTGCTCAATGTTCTGGAAACTCTGCGCGAAATCACGCCGGGCCGTCTTGTCGTCGTTTTTGGATGCGGCGGAAACCGCGATAAAGGCAAGCGTCCTCTGATGGGCAAGGTCGCCGCGCGGCTGGCCGACTATTCCATCATCACCAACGACAATCCGCGCAATGAAGTTCCTGAAAAGATCGCCGCCGACATTGCCGGTGGATTTGATTCTGACCGCAAATATGAAATTGTCCTCGACCGCAAAGCCGCCATTGCGCGCGGACTTGAGCTGATCGGCAAAAAAGATGTCCTGCTCGTCGCGGGCAAGGGTCATGAAAACTATCAGGAATTTGACGGTGCCATATTTCCTTTCGATGACCGCGAAGCCGTCCGGGAGGCTCTCTGATGGAACAGGCGAAGTACAGCGCAGCGGAATATGCCGACTGGTGTTCCACTGTCTGGGAAAATTCAGCCGCAAATTTTCCAATCCTTGGAATTTCTCACGACACACGCACTCTGAAGGCGGGTGACGTCTACATTGCCATCAAAGGCGCGGTGCACGACGGACACGACTTTGTTCAGCAGGCGGTTGAAAAGGGCGCGGCGGGTCTTATTGTCGAACACAATTTTCCGACGTTTGGAACTGTTCCGCAGATGGTGGTGTTCGACACGATGGCGGCGCTGTGGGCGCTGGCCGCCGGTGTGCGCAGTCAGTGGACGGGCACAGTGATCGGTATCACCGGTAGTGTCGGCAAAACCACCGTCAAGGAACTGATTGCCTCTGTGCTGGCGCAGAAGGGAACCGTCAGTAAAACGATTGGCAACTGGAACAACGACATTGGTCTGCCGCTCAGTATGCTGGCCGCCGACCGCAACGCGGACTTTTTTGTTTTCGAGCTCGGCATGAATCATCCCGGCGAGATTGAACCGCTCGCCAGCCTGCTCAAACCTGACTGGGCGGTTATTACAGACATTGGAAAAGCGCACATCGAGTTTTTCCAATCGTTGGAAGAAATCGCGCAGGAAAAATCCGCGCTGCTGCCTCACGCCGACAACGCACTGCTCGACGAAACCTCGGAATGGTTTGATCTGTTCCACTCGAAGTGCGATGGCCGTGTCGTTACCTTCGGCAGAGAACCTTTTACCTTCACCGTGCCGCAGCCCGGCGAACATATGATCCGCAACGCCCGCCGCGCCGCGGCGCTCGGCCTCGCGCTGGACCTTTCGCCGGAAGCCGTGCAGGCGGGCCTGTCGGCGTTTAAGTCCGCGCCGATGCGCTGGGAGCGCACGTTGCACAAAGGAATTATTTTCATCAACGACGCCTACAACGCCAACCCGCTCTCGATGCGCGCGGCGCTCACCACCTTCGCGCAACTGCCGTGCGAAGGCCGCCGCTTCGCCGTGCTCGGCGGCATGCGTGAACTCGGCGCGCAGAGCGAAGCCGAGCACCGCGAGCTGGGACGGTTTGTGGATACGTTAAAACTCGACGGGGTTATCACCATTGGCGGACTCGGCGCGCAGATTGTCTGCGACGGCATGCTCGGCGTTGAAAAATCAGCGGCGGTTGAAACCCTGCGCACCCGTCTTCGGGCGGGCGATATGGTGCTGTTTAAAGCCTCGCGCGGAGAACGGCTCGAAACCATTCTTGAAGAACTAAAAACCAGGATTTAATTGCCGCGAAAGAGCGCAGAGAACGCAAAAGAGAAAATCAATGAAAGATATAATGACATTGTGCGATACGGTTCAGCACATATTTCAGATCAAAAAATATGTACTAATACCAATTTCGCATGACTTCCGGTTTTTATTACCGCGCCCAACGGACGCGGCTACAGGAAATCGTTCTTACTGTGGGTGCGGACGATGGCCGCGCCAGTACCGAATATCATACGGTTTTGGTATAAGTTCACCTGTCCATTCGTTTGCGGGAAAAGTCTCATCCTTTTTACTATCCATTTTTGCGTTCTCTGCGATCTTTCGCGGCTAAATATCAGGAGTTAAAGTTATGTTATATTGGTTATCTCAGTTCAGTGATGTTTTTTCACCTCTGCGGATTTTCCGCTACATCACCTTCCGCGCCGTGCTGGCCGCCGGAACCGCTTTTATTCTCAGTGTCATCATCGGCCCGTGGCTGATCAAAAAGCTGCAGGCGATGAACTTCCGCGAACAGCAGGAGGACGACCGGGTGGCGGGGCATCACGGATGCGATAAGGTCGGTACGCCGACGATGGGCGGGCTGATGATTATTTTCACAACCGTCACCGCGACTGTGCTGTGGGCCGAGCCGGGCAATTTTTTCATGATGTGCGCGCTGACGACGTTTTGTTTTCTCGGTGTGCTTGGCTTTATTGACGACTATCTGAAAATCAAGCGGAAGGGCAGCAAGGGCGGTCTGTCGCCGCGCATGAAACTGCTGGCTCAGGCATCCTGGACGATCGTATTGCTCTTGGCGCTTTGCTCGAACGAAGAAACTTGTCTGCGTGTTCAGCAGTTGATGGTGCCGTTCATTAAGGTTCCTGTGATTCCGGCGATGGGACTTTTCGGTACGCTGACCTTTCTTTTTCTTGTGCTGGTTGGCGCCTCGAATGCCGTCAATCTAACTGACGGACTCGACGGTCTAGCGATCGGCTGCACCAACTCGGCGGCGGCGGCCTATTTGCTGATGGCCTATGTCGCCGGTCACTTCACCTTCGCCGAATACTTGCAGGTTCCGTTTGTGAAAGGCGCTGGTGAGCTGGCGGTTTTCTGCGGCGCGCTGCTCGGCGCGGGACTTGGATTTCTCTGGTTCAACTGCCATCCGGCGCGTGTCTTTATGGGCGACACCGGCAGTCTAGCCATCGGCGGCGGCATTGCGGCGGTTGCTATTCTGATCAAACAGGAACTGGTGCTCGTCATCGTCGGCGGTGTGTTTGTCCTGGAAGCCGCCAGCGTGCTGATTCAGCAGAGCTGGTTTAAGATCACGAAAAAGAAATACGGTGCGGGGCGGCGCGTTTTCCGCTGTGCGCCGATCCATCATCACTTTCATATCATCGCCAAAGAAAACGCGGTGGCGGCCGGCCGTTCGATCGGCGCGACGGAAAACATGGTCACCATCCGCCTCTGGATTCTTTCTATTATCTTCGCCCTGATTGGCGTCGCGACGCTGAAGATACGTTGATACAGCATCCAGTCTCTTTTGATGAACCCAAGTGTACGCACACTCAGGGGCACATCATTCCTCTGATCCTCCACCGCCACCGCCATCGCCATCGCTCGAATCATCTGCTCCCGCTTCATCTCCCTCGCGAGTAGCGACCACTTCAATCTGCTTAGAAATTGCGTTGTCCCCGAAAAGCTCCGCGAAAGTTCGCCTATCCTTACTTTCGGAGTCAAAAACAGCCAGAACCGTTTCATCTTTTGGCAAATGGCCATACGCCACGGCCCATCCAGTCAAACGGGTGTCCGGATATGGGTTCATGTTCAGATATATAGACCCCATTCTGTTTTCCCCTTTCTTACCGTCAATGGCTGGGTCATACGGTTTATTTCCGGTTTTCATGGTTTGATAGGTAAAATATTTTTGGCCGGATTTCCGATCCGTAAACTCAGCACATATAAACACGACACCTTTAAAATCAGCCGCAACGTGCACATAGGGCCTTCGCACTCTATAGGAAAGCTCCCAGAGTTTTTCCCCTGCGACACCCTTGCGCCGGCCGTCAGATATTCGGACATTTGACAGATTTCGTTTTGCTTTTGAGTCTGGATAAAGAACCTTCACGGCCTCACCAACAAAATAAACCGGAAAAAAGGTCGCGGCTCTTTTCTGGCGCACAGCATCTGCCCGTGCGTCCGCTTTGTTTTCTGCTATGACCGGGCGCACGGCTCCCGCATCCCCGCGATAGCTGAGGCGGTCTTTGATACTCATTTTCAAAAGGAGCTCCTTCGCCTTCTCATCTCCGTTTTGAGCGGCTTTCCCGAGCAGGGTTCTCGCAACGTCCAATCCCTCTTCGGAATCGGCTTTCCCCCACAGACAGATTCCATATTCTCTGGCTATAGATGGGAGCCACTCATCCTTCAAAGTCATTTCGCGTAACTCGTTCTGCTTTTTTCTCGGAACCCAAAACTTATTCAGACCTTCGTTTTCGTCTTTTTGGGGCGCGGCACTATTCAGTGCCGCGACATAATACTTCTCGCCCTTATCAGGATCCTTGGCGACCCCGATGCCAAAACGGTAACAGTTGCCAAGATAAAACATGGCCCCCGTTTCCCCCTTATCAGCCGCTTTTTCGTACAGCTTGATCGCTTTGGGGAGGTCTTGCTTCACCCCTAACCCCGCCTGAACCATCAGCCCCAGATAAAATTGGGCCTTGGCGTGGCCTTGCGCCGCAGCCATTTCGTAGAAACGAACCGCTTCTGCAAAATTCTGACCCACCCCTTCGCCGGAAGCATAAAGCCGCCCCATAACGTATTGTGCTTCAGGCTGATTTTGCTCTGCGGCCTTATTGTACCAACTGACGGCGCTGGACAGTCGTTGCTTGTATTTTCCAAGATCCTCGGCACGCCTGACAGACTCTTCCTGTTTGCTCTTTCCCTCCGCGCCGGATTCTTTCCGCTTGCTCTCTTCCTGCCAAAAGATCGCCTTATCAAACTCATACTCGGCAAAGTGGTATTGCGCATCAGCGTGGCCGTTTGCGGCGGCTTGTCCGTACCAGGAAGCCGCCTTTTTTTCATCTTTCAGAACGCCCCGTCCTTCTTCGTACATTACAGCGATTCGATATTGGGCTTCGGCATGACCATAACGCGCAGCGCGTTCATAGAGACCAAACGCTTCAACATGGTCTTCTGAGAGTCCGCCTAATCCTTTTGAATACATTTCAGCGAGATAGTAACAGGCCTCACGCACATCTTTTGCAGCCAGCTTCCGGAAGAGCGGCAACGATTCCTCATATTTGCCGTTGGCGTAGAGATTTGTTGCTACAGAATTTTGCTCCGCAATAGAAGGTGGGGCATTACTGGCTGTGGATGGAACGGGCTGTTGGGCGAATACGTGACCCGAGACGATGATCAGTAAGGCGACGGTTAGTTTTTTCATTCGAGACTCCTTATTGCGGGCACAATACGAAGTCAAAGAAGGAGTGACAAGGAAAAGGGGCCAGCCAATGAGTTTTAGAATCTGAGCGATGGCGCTTTCTGATTTCTGCTCGCCCCTTTCTTAGAAAAAGAAGTGATCGTTCGCCGCGAGGGAAATAAAAAAGGGCACTCCGGAACTGCGGAGCGCCCTGTCGAAATTGAATTTGAGGCTAGAAGCGACCGTAGAAGCGGCGGTAGCCAACAAGAAGAAGACCGCCGAGGCCGATCATCAGCGCGCTGGCAGGCTCAGGAACAACCTGAATGACTTGAACGGTCTGAACGACTTGGCCGAATAAGCCGGCATTTGACAGGCCGCCGCCGGTGGCGCTGTCAATGGCGTTCCCGAAAACAACATCCGTATTCATCTCTATGACTTGCGGGAACATGATTCCAGTGATGTCTTCCAATGCCAACATCGGGGTGTAGGAATACCAGTCACCCGCCTGCACGTCGCTGCCCTGAAATATCAACGCATACACATAACCGGGGGTAAACGCCTGGCGATAATCTCGAGCGTTGAAACAGGCGTAATCATCCCAGTCCCCCGAAACGCCGTTTTCCGTAAGGGTGACCGAATCCAACACCACATCATTGTTAACGCCTACGCCAGAGGTGTTGATAGCATCTTTAACACCATCGGGGCTGAACATCAGTTGCGCAACAGTCGAGTTGCCAGTGGCGTCACCGAGAATTCCAACGGCAGGATCTCCAGTAAAGTAAAACCCCGCAGAAGCGCACCAGGCAACCTGCAGGCTGCCGTACGATGCTGTTGCGAGACCTATCACCAACATGACTAACATTTTCTTCATACTTTTCCCCTTTCGATTCACAATATCCTTTCGGGTTGCCCGCATTCTCTGCGCACCCGGTGGGAAATCAAATTTGTTTAATGTCAGGACTCCCTGATTTTTATGTCAGGACTTCCCAATTTTTTCGTAGTGCCATTTCCTACCGGCACAAAAACCCGCTTTTTCAAGGGGTTTTTCAATTTCAACTTGACCCTGAACCGGCGGGCGGCATGATGACCGCAGTGACGGTTGGGACGGTTGGGAAGCCCATTGATGGTTCCCAGCCGAGCAGTATCAAAAACCACACATCTAGGAGAATGAAAATGAAGTTCATGCCCGGTAAAACTTTGGCGGCTTTTTTCTTTGCCGCGTTTTGTCTCTCTGCCGTAAATCTGTCCGCGCAGTCGCCGGTCACTCTGCAGGCCGATGTCAATAATCCGGGGCGAGTGATGCCTGCCGAGTTTTGCGGGCTAAGTTATGAAATCAAGCTGGTGCTCACCAATGCAACGACCGGCAAACACTATTTCCGTCCGGACAACCAGCCGCTCATCAATGCGTTCAAGGTGCTGGGAATAAAACATCTGCGCGTTGGCGGCAACACGGCGGAACGGTCAACCGTTGACATTCCGGGCAAGGCGGACATCGATAACCTTTTCGCTTTTGCGAAGGCCGCCGATTTGAAAGTGATTTACACAGTGCGGATGGAGAGCAACGCTCCGGCGGCTTCCGCCGCGGTCGCGAAATATGTCATGGACACTTACAAGCCGTATGTCGACTGCCTGACGATTGGCAACGAGCCTGACAAGCCGTGGAAATATCCCGTTTTCGCGGAGGAGTGGAAAAAATACGCTGACACCATCCTGCTGCCGGACTATACGCCTGATGCGAAATTCTGCGGGCCGAGCGCCACCGGACGAGGCGTGGAATGGGCAAAATCTTTTGCCGACGACTTGGGCGGCTGGGATCATCTGGCGTATGTGACGCAGCACGATTATCCCCTGAAAAACGGAGAGCTGGTGACCAATGCCGTACTGGCGGCCGAGGGCCGCGCGCGCCTGTTATCGACTGACATGTATCAGATATATCAGAAGTTCCACGATGTTTTCGTGCCCGCCGTCAAAGCCAAAGGCGCCCAATATCGTCTGGAGGAAGCCAACAGTTACAGCCGCGGCGGCGCGGTCGGCGTGAGCGACAACTTCACCGAGTCGTTATGGATCGTCGATTACCTTTATTGGTGGGCCGGGCACGATGCGCTGGGAATTAATTTCCACACCGGCGAAAGAGTCCTTCGTGGGCTGCCCGGGCCGGACCGTCCGAATGTCTATACGGCGTTTACCTCGTCATCGAAAGGATACACGTTTCTGCCGACCAGCTACGGCATGAAGCTGTTTAATCTGGGCTGTCACGGCCGTCTGGTGCCGGTTGGCGTGACCAACAATGCCGACAAGGTCAATCTGGTGGCTTACGGCACGCTGGATTCAGATAAAACGCTTTACGTCACGGTGCTGAACCGGGAATTCGGCCCGGCGGCTCGCGAGGCGAAAGTCACCGTCAATGGCGGAAAACCTTTGGCGCGGGCGGACGTAATCTTCATGACGGCGCCTAATGGCGATATCACCACGATCAACGGCGTCACAATCGGCGGCGCGGAAATAAAAGACGACGGAAGCTGGAAAGGGAAGTGGACAAAATTGCCGCCTGCTTCCAAAGACGGTTCCGTCACGGTCACCGTGCCGGCCGCCTCCGCGGCGGTTATTAAGATACAGGGAAAGTAAACCGGCTTGATGAGCGGGATGTTTTCCGCAAATATCCGCGCCGTGCATAAATACAAAAAAGCGCTGGTGGTTGGATGCGGGCGCAGCGGAAAAGCCGCCGAGGCGTTGTTGCGTTCCGAAGATTGCGAAACGCTCTCGCTCGATGAAAGCGTTTCTGATTTTTCAGATTTCAAATCCCAGGTCTCAAGTTTCTGCCCTGACGTTGCCATCATCAGTCCCGGTTTTTCTCTGAAGCATCCGTGGATAAAAGATTTGATGGAACGCGGCATTCCGCTTCTTTCTGAACTGGAACTCGGCTGGTCGCGCCGTCATTGTCCGGTGATCGCTGTGACCGGTTCGAACGGCAAGAGCACGGTCGTCAAATGGATTGCTGAGGCGTTGGCGCAAGCCGGTCAGACGGCAGTGCCGTGCGGCAATTACGGTTTTCCCGTCTGCGCCGCTGTGATGCTTCCCAAAACGCCGGACTGGCTGGTGATCGAAGTCAGCTCGTTCCAGCTCGAAACGGTGCATGAGTTCCGTCCGGAGATTGGTCTGCTTCTCAATGTGCTGCCGAATCATCTCGACCGTCACGGAACCATGGAAGCTTACCGCAACCTCAAGCTCCGTCTTTTTGAAAATATGCAGAAGACCGACACGGCGGTTGTTCCCTTCGATCTGTTTCCAAACATCGGAAGAAAACCTTCCAATGGTTGGAAGACCTTTGGTACGGAGCAGGGGGCTGACTTCCAATATTCGGACGGCTGGGTTGGGGAGATCAACCTGACCGGCACCCGGTTTGCCAACGAAATCCTCGGTGTGGCAGGCGCGGCGGTGGCTGCCGTCTGCGCAGCCTGCGGCGTCCCGGCGGCGGCGGTAGAGGCTTCCGCACGGGGTTTTGAGCCTCTTCCGCACCGGACGGCGCTGGTGGCGGAGATCGACGGGGTGCAATATGTGGACGACTCCAAGGCCACGAATCTGGTCGCGATGTGCGCGGCGGTCAAAATGTGCTCCGGAAAGGTTCATTTAATCGCTGGTGGACGGCCAAAAGAGAGTGATTTCAGTTTGGCAAAAGATTTACTGGCGCAGCGGGTATCGCATCTATATCTTATCGGGGAAGCATCGGGTGCGATGCAGGCTGCGTGGGGAGACGCGGTTCGGTGTGATTCCTGCGGAACGTTAGAAAATGCGGTGATAGCCGCACAGAAGCAGGCAAAGCCCGGCGAAACGGTTCTCCTCTCTCCTGCGTGTACCAGCTTTGATCAGTTTCGCGATTTTAACGAGCGCGGCGATTGTTTCGCCGCAGCCGTCCGCGGGCTGAGCGGTAAGGATGGAAGTGTATAAAACGGGTAAGGTCATTAAGAAGGAGTTGCTCATGAAGGCGAAGGTTTCGGGGTTGCTGGTTTTAGTAATGCACATAGCTGTGCTGGCTGGGTTTTCTTTGATGCAGGGTTGCAAGACGGCAAAAGCCGGCGGAGTTTCTCAGGATCAGCCTGTAGTTCTTCCGCCCGGTCCGGAAATAACCAGTGCTGCTCTTCCCGCAGTTTCCACCGGCGAAAAAGTTCACAGCGTTCAGAAAGGCGAAACCCTTTCGTCCATCTCTTCCTCTTACGGCGTATCCTGGAAAAAACTGGCTGAGTACAACAGCATTTCCAATCCAAACCAGCTGAAAGTCGGACAGGAGCTTCGTATTCCCGGATCATCCAGCTCGGTTGTGTCCGGATCATCGACCAAACATGCTGCTCCGGTTTCCAGCCGTCCGGTCGCCGGTTCAATCAAGCCGGGAACCTATGTTATTCAGAAAGGCGATATGCTCGCAACGATTGCCAAACGCAGCGGTCTGACCGTCGCTGAAATCAAAGCGGCAAACGATCTCAAGAGCGACAGTCTGGTTGCCGGTAAGAAGATCACGATTCCGAAAAAGGGCGCAGTCGCGGCCCCTGCCGCAGCGAAGGCTTCTGCCAAGACGACGAACGCGGCACCTGCTAAAGCCGCCGCTGATTCCACACTCCCGGCCGCCGCTCCGATAGTGGACGCTGCTGCTCCGGCCGCCGCCGCTTCGACCGGCGCTGTTACGAAGGCAGCTGCTCCGGCGGCCTCTGCCGCCGCTGCTAATCCGGCAGCCAAGGTGGCCGCTCCGGTGGCCAAGCCGGCCAGCGCTCCGGTGTATGAACATGTTCTTTATCCGGGTGAAACTCTGGATGACGTAGCCCGCCAGTACGGCAGCTCACAGCAGGAAATCATGAAGCTGAACAACATCACGGATCCTTCCTCGATCAAACCCGGCACCAAGCTGCTGGTTCCAATTCCGGAATGATCGGCAAAGTTGTTGCGAAAAGGGACATCTTCACCGATGTCCCTTTTTTCATTCTCATTCCGGACGCTTCATGGAATAGTTCAGCTATGAAACGGACTATTTTTTTCCTGATCGGCGCAGTGCTGATTCTGGCCACCATCGGTCTGGTCATGCTGTTCAGCGCCAGCATGGTGCGCGGCGATGCCATATACAGAAACTCTGCTTATTTTGTAACACGACAACTTTTTTGGATGGCACTTTCTCTGGTTGCCGGGATCATCTGTACACGAGTTGACCTGCAGTGGTTCCGCAAGGTGGCTCTGCCGATAGCGGGCCTTTGTATTCTGTTTCTGATTCTGGTTCGCATTCCTGGAATCGGCACCAAGATCAACGGAAGCTGGCGCTGGCTCCGGTTAGGCCCGCTCAATATACAGCCTTCGGAACTTGCAAAAATCGGAGTCATTCTTGCCGCGGCCTGGTGGATTTCCCGCCGCCGCCGCTACATGCACACATTTAAACGCGGCATTATGGTGCCGATGGCCGGATTGGGTCTTTTCGCTGTGCTGTTGATGGTCGAACCGGACTTAGGCACAACGGCGCTGGTGGGGCTTGTAACGATGGCGTTGCTTTATATCGGCGGGGCGCGGCCGCGTTATCTGTTCGGATTCGCCGGCGCAGGGCTGGGCGCACTGGCTGTTTTTCTTTTGCATAATGAAAACCGCATGCACCGCATTCTGGCTTTCCGCGATCCGGAAAAATATTCGCAGGGCGAGGCGTGGCAGCTGATCAACGGCCTGAATGCGTTCGCTTCGGGCGGCCCGTACGGCGTGGGTCTCGGCAACAGCATTCAGAAATATCACTACCTGCCCGAGGCGCACACCGACTTTATTCTGCCGATCATCGGAGAGGAACTGGGTCTGATTGCCACGCTGACGGTACTGATTCTCTTCGTGGTCATTTTCATCTGCGGACTGCGCATTGCGGCCCGCGCCTCCGACGACTTCGGACGTTTTACCGGGCTGGGAGTTACTCTGATGATCACCTTGCAGGCCATCATCAATCTGGCCGTGGTTACCGGCTCCATGCCCACCAAAGGGATTGCGCTTCCGTTTATCAGCTACGGCGGGTCGAGCCTGCTCGTTTCGGCGGTGATGGTCGGCCTCCTGATTAACGTGGCGCATACGGCGCGCGACCCGAAGGTGAAAACCCGCACCGCGCTTTTCAAAGACCGCCAGCGCACAGCCTGATTCAGATCAGTCTGCTAAAAATGAATACCACCCGGAAAAAAGACGACGACCGCCGCCTCGATGGACAGATCGAGCGGGCTGTTTTCCGTAACGAGGAAAACGGCTACGCCGTGTTGCGTGTCAAAGTCCGCGGGCACAAAGACCTCATCACCGTGGTCGGCACGGTTTCGAGCGCCAATCCCGGCGAGTGGCTGGCCGCTGACGGCGAATGGATCACCGACACACATTACGGTCAGCAGTTCAAAGCCGAGTCCATGCGGATTTCGCAGCCCGACACGCTCGACGGCATCAAAAAATTTCTCGGCTCTGGCATGATCCGCGGCATCGGCAAAGAATATGCCGAGCGACTAGTGCAGGCTTTCGGACGCGATGTTTTTGACGTGATCGAAAACTCGTCGGCTAAACTGCTCAAGGTCGAAGGAATCGGTCCAGGCCGCCGCGCCAGCATTCGCGCGGCGTGGGCGGAGCAGAAGGGCGTCCGCGAAATCATGAGCTTTCTCTTCAGCCATGGTGTGAGCACCGCACGCGCCTTCCGGATTTACAAAGCCTACGGCGAACGCTCCATCGAACTGATTCAGCGCGATCCGTACTGTCTGGCCCGCGACATTCACGGCATCGGCTTTATGATCGCCGACGGCATCGCGCAGAAACTCGGCATCGCCAAAGATTCTGAACTGCGCGCCCGCGCCGGAATTGAATATGTTCTGCAGGAGCTGACCACCAGCGGCCACTGCGCCGCGCCGCGCGGCGACCTGCAGAGCAAAGCCGTCGAACTGCTTGAAATTCAGCCTGAACAGATTTCCGGCGCGCTTGATTGGCTGGTTGCCCAAAAACGGCTCATTCTGGACGAAGACCGCCAAGGTCGCTCACTGGTTTATCTGCCGAAACTTTACTTCGCCGAATGGGCCTTCGCCAAAAAGCTGACGGAACTTAATTTCGGCAAGCATCCTTGCCCGAAGATCGACTTTGAAAAGGCGCTGGAATGGGTGCAGAAGAAAACAAAAATCCAATTGTCGGAAAACCAATGCGAAGCGCTGCGCCTCGCGGTGCAGGCCAAAGTGATGGTCATCACCGGCGGACCCGGCGTCGGTAAAACCACGCTGGTGAATTCGATCATTCAGGTTTTGTCGGCGAAAAAACTGACCGTGTTGCTTTGCGCGCCGACAGGCCGCGCCGCGAAACGGCTGAGCGAAACGACAGGCTTGGAAGCCAAGACAATCCACCGTCTATTGCAGTTTAATCCCGGCACCGGAGGTTTCCGGCATAACGAAGATAATCCGCTTGTGGGCGATGTTTTCATCATCGACGAAGCCAGCATGATTGATCAGGTGCTGGCGTATCAGCTGTTGCAGGCGATTCCGCAGCGCGCGGCGGTTATTTTCGTCGGCGACGCTGACCAGCTTCCGTCCGTCGGGCCGGGGCGTGTACTCTGCGACATCATCGCTTCCGGCGCGGTGCCGGTCGTTGCGCTCACCGAAATTTTCCGGCAGGCCGCCGAAAGCCGGATCGTTACCGGTGCGCACCGCATCAACCACGGCCAACTGCCTGAGTTTCCGGAAGAGGGTGACAAATCGTCTGACCTCTATTTTGTCGAAGCCGAAGAGGCGCAGAAGGTGATCGGCGTCATCAGTAAAATGGTCAGCGAATCGCTTCCGCAACGACTGGGCTTTAATCCGATCGAAGATATTCAGATTCTGACGCCGATGCAGCGCGGCGAACTGGGTGCGCGCAATCTCAATCAGGTCATGCAGGGACTGCTGAATCCGGCGGGCCGTGAAATCGAGCGCTTCGGCATGGTCTTTCGTGAGGGCGACCGCGTTATGCAGACCGAAAACGACTATGACAAGGATGTTTTCAACGGCGACCTTGGCCGCATCGTAGCGATCGACGAAGAACAGCGCGAGGTTGTTGTGAAGATCGACGACCGCCGCGTGAAATATGAGTTTCGCGAACTCGACGAACTGGTTCATGCCTACGCCGTCACCATCCATAAATCACAGGGCAGTGAATATCCGTGTGTGATTATTCCGGTTCACACCCAGCACTTCGTCATGCTCCAGCGCAGTCTGCTCTACACGGCGGTCACCCGCGCCAAAAAATTCGCCGTCCTTGTCGGCACGAGAAAAGCAATGGGACTGGCCGTCAGCCGCGCCGAATCCCGCGAACGCGTCACCACGCTCAAAGAACGCCTTCAGAGTCAAAAATGAAAACAACAACTAAACTGGGAGTAACGATTATGATCTTTGGGTTTTTATCGAATCTGTTTTCGTGCAACGCGGCGGAGAAGGTTGATATTCCAGCGCTGGTGCAAAACGGCGCGCTGGTGATTGATGTGCGCACACCGGCTGAGTTTTCCGGCGGAGCCATTCAGGGTGCTGTGAATATTCCGTATGACGAGATCGCCGCAAGAATCGGGAAGGTTGAAGCCGATAAGAACCGGCCGATCATCGTTTATTGCCGAAGCGGCGCGCGCTCCGCAGCTGCCAAAAAATCGCTGGAGCAGGCGGGCTACACGCAGGTGATTAACGGCGGCGGTTTTTCCAAGGTTCGGAAGCTTCTCGGCCAATAGTTCCCAATTATGCGGCTTCGTTTTTCTTCCGGCTGAAGCTGGTACTCCGAGTTTTTTATTTCGCCGCCTGCTGCATGAAGAAGTTGGTGCGTTTTTCGTAGCCGATGGTGGTGCTTTCGTTGTGACCGGCGTGGACGGTGACGTCGTCGGGCAGGGCGGCCAGTTTTTTCAGCGACTGCGCGAGGATTCGTCCGTCGCCGCCGGGCAGATCGGTTCGTCCACAGGTCCCTTTGAATAGAGTGTCGCCGGTGAAGACAACTTTCTCTTTCTCAAAATAATAACAGACACCACCGTGTGTATGGCCGGGGGTTTCCAAACATTGGAACCGCAGATCAGAAATTTTCCAATCTTTGGAAACTTCCGGATGAATGAACTCGGTGGCGGGTTTTCCGGGGACGGGATAGTAGGGCTGAATCTGGTTTTGCTGTCCGAAGGCCCATTTATAGTCTTCGGCGTGGATATAAACCGGGGCGGGGTGCTTTCTGTGCAGTTCGTCGAGGGCGCAGAGGTGGTCGGCGTGGCCGTGTGTTAAGAGGTAGGCGGCGACGGCGAGTCCGTTTTTCCGGAGCACGGCTTCGATGTCGGCAGCGTCGTGGCCGGGATCGATGACGAGCGCCTGTTTTGCATCGCCCCAGACGATGGCGCAGTTTACTTCAAAGGGACCGACGGAGAGAATTTCAACGTTCATGCGGGGGAGAATAGGCAAGGCGGGTTCGGCATAAAAGCGGGAACGGTAAAAATGTCGCCGTCCGCCGGTAGTTTTATGGGTTCAGTGGTTGACTTGGATGAGCCATTTCCGCACCTTAACCAGAATTTTAACCGGATTCGATGACCGACAACTTAATGGAGGACTGTAAAATGAGTGCACCGACGAAGAATAAGAAGCTGCTCGCATGGGTGGCGGAAGTGCAAAAGATGTGTACGCCCGACCGCGTGGTCTGGTGCGACGGCTCAAAAGTCGAGTATGACCGTCTGATGGCCGAAATGGTTGCCAGCGGAATGGCGATTAAGCTGAACGAGAAGAAACGTCCGAACAGTTTTGCTTTCAACTCCGACCCGTCCGACGTGGCGCGTGTTGAAAACCGCACCTACATCGCTTCGCTGAAAGAAGAAGATGCCGGTCCGACCAATAACTGGATTGATCCGGTTGAACTCAAGAAGACGATGACGGCTCTCTATAAAGGCTGCATGAAGGGCCGCACGATGTACGTCATCCCATTCTCGATGGGGCCGATCGGTTCCGACATCGCCAAGATCGGCGTCGAAATTACCGACTCGCCGTACGTGGTCGTCAATATGCAGATCATGACTCGTATGAGTCCCAAGGTGCTCGAAGTGCTCGGTGACGAAGGCGAGTTCATTCCCTGCCTGCACTCCATCGGCGCTCCGCTTGAGCCCGGCCAGAAAGACAGCCGCTGGCCGTGTGCTCCGATTGAACAGAAATACATCGCCCACTTCCCGGAAGAAAACCTGATCTGGTCCTACGGTTCCGGTTACGGCGGAAACGCGTTGCTCGGCAAAAAATGTCTGGCACTGCGCATCGCTTCCAATATGGCCCGCAAGGAAGGCTGGATGGCTGAGCACATGCTCATCCTGCGCTTCACCAATCCTCAGGGTAAAAAGTTCCACATTGCGGCGGCGTTCCCGTCGGCTTGCGGCAAGACCAATCTGGCGATGCTTCAGTCCACTGTTCCGGGCTGGAAGGTTGAAACCATCGGCGACGATATCGCGTGGATGAAGCCCGGTAAGGATGGACGTCTCTACGCGATTAATCCGGAAGCTGGATTCTTCGGCGTGGCACCAGGCACATCCAAAGCGTCGAACCCGATGGCGCTGGAAAGCTGCCGCAAGGATGCGATCTTCACCAACGTGGTCGTTACCGACGATCTCGACATCTGGTGGGAAGACATGGGTGTGGAATGCACAGGCGGCACGGACTGGAAGGGTAAGCCCTTCAAGCCGGGTCAGAAAGATGCGGAAGGCAAGAAGATCCTTGGCGCTCACCCGAACAGCCGTTTCACCGCGCGTGCCGAGCTCTGCCCGGTGATCTGCGCCGACTGGGAAAATCCGGCCGGCGTGCCGATTGATATCTTTGTGTTCGGCGGACGCCGCACAACCACGATGCCGCTGGTTCACGAAGCCCTGGACTTCAATCACGGTGTCTACATGGGCGCCACCGCCGCTTCCGAAGCGACCGCGGCTGCGCTTGATGTGAAGTCGGCGATCCGGTTCGACCCGTTCGCGATGACCCCGTTTATCGGTTACCATGCCGGTGACTACATGAACCACTGGTTCGAAATGGGCGACCTGCTGGGCGACAAGGCTCCGCGCTGTTTTTACGTCAACTGGTTCCGCAAGGACAAGAACGGTAAATGGCTCTGGCCCGGCTTCGGCGAAAACAGCCGCGTCCTTAAATGGATGTGCGAGCGCGTCGAAAGCAAAGTCGGCGCCAAGGAAACGGCGATCGGTCTGATGCCGAAAGAGGGCGATCTGACGCTCGACGGCCTGAACATTCCGGCTGAAGACTGGGCCGAGCTGATGAAGGTGGACAAGGAGCTGTTTAAGGCGACGCTGGACGATGCTAGGGAATATCTGGCGAAGCTCGGCTCCAAACTGCCGGCCCGTATGATGGTGCAGTTCGAAGCGCTCAAAAAGCGCCTTGGCTGAACCCTGACGGCTGAAAAGCGAAAAGGCGCTCCGCAATGCGGGGTGCCTTTTTCGCATACAGGTCTGGATTAGAAAAATCCCTTCCCTTTTCTGCGGATTTATGGATAATCCGCCGCTTAATTTTCCCAGGGAGAAAACCATGTACGACGTATCCGAACTGAAAAAAGGGCTGAAAATCGAAATCGACGGCGCTCCGTGCATCGTCACCGACTTCCAGTTCTCCAAACCCGGCAAAGGTCAGGCCATCTACCGTTGCAAAATCAAGAACCTCGCCACCGGCAGCACCTTTGAAAAGAGCTACCGCTCCGGCGACAAAGTGGAGAAGGCCAATCTGGAATCCCGCACCTTCACTTTCTCCTACCACAACGGCGACGACTTCGTATTCTCCGACAACGACACCTTTGAAGAAATCCATCTGAAGGGTGAACAACTCGGCCAGAATCAATACTTTATCGTCGAAGAAATGGAAGTGGATATTCTCTTCCATAAAGACAAGGCATTGGATATCAGCCTGCCCACCTTCATTGAAAAAGTCATCACCTCGACCGAGCCGGGTGCACGCGGCAACACCGCCAGCGGCAACGTCCAGAAACCGGCCCGCATCGACAACGGCTACGAATTCCAGGTTCCGATCTTCATTAACGAAGGCGATGTCGTCCGTATCGACACCCGCACCGGCGAATACTCAGATCGCGTTTCTAAAGCCTGATGACCTCGATCGAAAAATTAAAAGTTCGCGACGCCCTGATGCAAAGCATCCGGGCGTTTTTTCATTCCGAGGGGTTTATTGAAGTCGAAACCCCGATCCGGATGAAAACGCCGTGCATGGAACTGCACATCGACGCCGAACCTTCCGGCGACCGCTGGCTGCGCACCTCGCCTGAGCTTTATCACAAAAAACTGCTCGCGCAGGGCGCACAGAAGATATTTGAAATCGGCAAGTGCTTCCGGCGGGGCGAGCGCGGCGACCGCCACCATCCCGAATACACCATGCTCGAATGGTACCGTTCCGGCGGCGACTATAACGCCATGCTGGATGATACGGCCCGGCTTCTGCGAGCGGTTGGCATTTCCGGCGACTTGAAAATTTTCACCGTCGCCGAAGTCTATGGAAAATTCGCGGGCTGGAATCCGGTTGAACACTTTGATGCCGATCGTTTTGACTTCGACATGGTCGAAAAAATAGAACCAAACCTGCCGAAAGACGCGCCGGTCATCTTGATGGATTATCCAGCTGAATGCTGCGCGCTGGCGCGGCTCAAGCCGGACAACCCGAAAGTTGCCGAGCGCTGGGAGCTTTATCTGGGCGGTATTGAAATTGCCAATGCCTACAGCGAATTGACTGATCCGGTTGAACAGCGCACCCGTTTTGATAAATGGGGCGCGCAGAGAAAAGCACTTGGCAAAACCGTTTATCCGGTGGATGAGAAATTTATCCAATGTTTGGAAAAGATTCCACCCTCCGGCGGTTGCGCGCTGGGAATCGACCGTCTCTTAATGGCTCTCACCGTCGCTAGAACCCTCGATGGCGTCCTTCTCTTCCGCGACTGACCGATTTGTCCAGACGTCGGAAGAATTTACTTTTCTCATGCTGTTAATTCGGAGCAGGAGCAGGGGCGTCGGCATATCTCGCGGCATCGCCGACGGTCGCTCCGTAGTCAGGCGTTATGCCTCCTATTGCAAGATTGGACGCACTCTCTATTTTCAACAGGGCGTTGATTTGTGCTTTAACGGTATCATCGATCACGGTGGAGTTTTTATAACCCTCACCACCAGCTATTCCGGCGGGCAATGTCAGCCGAGCTTTGGTTTTGTTGATATCCGCAATGTTGCGGGCCATGGCGGTTTGTTTTGCGCTCGAGTATGCGCCCACAATGTACGGGATACAGATGACAGCCAGCAAACCTATGATCGCTGTTACGATTATGATTTCAATGATAGTGAACCCCTTTGTGCCCAATTTCATTTGTAGTACTCAATGTCCGCCATCCACGCCGCTAGTGTAACCTGTAACTTATTTATTACAACAAACTTATGTGGAACTATTTGCCAGAACATCCTACTTGTGTGAAACGGGGCGAAATTTGATGCGGTGCGGTTTGTCGGCTTCGTCGCCGAGCAGTTTGCGGCGCTGTTCGTGATAGGCTTCGTAGTTGCCTTCGAACCAGGTGACTTTGCTGTCACCTTCAAACGCCAGAATGTGCGTGGCGATACGGTCGAGGAACCAGCGGTCATGGCTGACGACAACAGCGCATCCGCCAAAGCTGAGCAGCGCTTCCTCAAGCGCGCGCAGAGTGGTGACGTCGAGGTCGTTGGTCGGTTCGTCGAGCAACAGCAGATTGCCTGCGCGCTGTAAAAGTTTGGCCAGATGCACACGGTTACGCTCACCGCCGGAGAGGATGCCGACTTTTTTCTGCTGTTCCGCACCCTTGAAGTTGAACTTGCCGCAGTAGGCGCGGCCGTTCATCCGTTTGCCGCCGAGGTCGAGCCATTCGTTGCCGCGGCAGATTTCTTCGTAGGTGGTTTTGTCGGGATCGAGCGAGTCGCGCGACTGGTCAACGTAGGAAATACTGACCGTCGGGCCGATGTCGAGTTTGCCGGAGGTCGGCTCTTCCTGTCCGGTGATCATGCGGAAGAGGGTGGTCTTGCCGGCGCCGTTGGCACCGATGATGCCGACGATCCCGCCGGGCGGCAGGTCGAAACTGACGTTTTCGAAGATGACGCGTTCGCCGTAGTTTTTAGTGAGGTTTTCAGCGCGCACAACCAGATTGCCGAGCCGTTCGCCGGAGGGAATCTGGATTTCGACGCTGTCTTCGCGGGTGTCGATTTCCTGCTTGGCGAGCTGTTCATAGTTCTGAATACGGGCGCGGCTCTTGGCGCGGCGTCCGGACGGATTGGTGCGGATCCATTCGAGTTCGCGCGCCAGCAGTTTACTGCGCGAAGCGGCCTGCTTATTTTGTGTTTCAAGCATTGCCTGTTTCTGCGACAGCCACGCTTCGTAGTTGCCCTTGTACGGGAAGGCGCGTCCGCCGTCGAGTTCCAGAATCCATTCGGTGACGTTGTTGAGAAAGTAGCGGTCGTGGGTGATACAGACGATCGTGCCGGTGTAGCGCTTGAGATATTCTTCCAGCCACGCGACCGATTCGGCGTCGAGGTGGTTGGTTGGTTCGTCGAGCAGCAGTACGTCAGGATTGGAAATCAGCAGGCGGCAAAGTGCGACGCGGCGCTTTTCACCGCCGGAGAGTTTTTCGACGGAGCTGTCGCCGGGCGGCAGACGGAGCGAGTCCATCGCCATTTCGACCTGACTTTCGAGGCTCCATAGATCCTGCGCATCAATCTTATCCTGAAGTTCGCCCAGCTCGTCATTGAGCTTGTTGCTTTCTTCGTCGGAGATATCGGTCGCCATCAGGTCGCAAACTTCGTTGTAGCGGTCGAGGATGGTCTGCGAGGCGGCGACGCCTTCCATCACGTTGCCCATGACGGTTTTGGAGTTGTTGAGTTGCGGCTCCTGCGCGAGGTAGCCGATGCGCGCCCGCTTGGCGATCTGCACCTGACCCATGTACTCGGTGTCCTCGCCCGCCATAATGCGCAGGAGCGATGATTTACCGGAGCCGTTGCCGCCGATCACGCCGATTTTCGCGCCGAAGAAAAAGGCGAGGGTGACATCTTCCAGCACCGTCTTCTTATTGTGCTGTTTGGTCAGGTTCTGCAGGTTGTAAACATATTCGCCGGCCATAGAATTTTCCTTTTAACGGGTTCAAATAAGGGGCGACTGTTTTTTAACTCATTACAACGCCGCGACGCGGATGCGCGCGGTGACGGCATGGGTTTTGCCCGGGTCCAGGTTGAGGGTGTTCGGTCCGCAGTTGGCGGTTTCGACGCAGACCATTTCCGGATACTCGTCGTCACCGTAGTCGGGCATGGCCGCGGCTTTTTCAATCCACGGGTTCCAGACCACCGTGGACTGGCCGCCCTGCTTTTCAATTACGATGCGACGTTTCATGCCGGGATCAACGACGGCGCAGATCCGGGGCGTATGAATGTAGCGGCGCTCGACTTGCCTATCGAACGTAATGGCTCCGGTCTGCGTCGCAACCGGCTGGCCAGGCTGCATCATATCAATGTACTGATCGCCTTCGAGACCGGTCACGGAAACATTGCGGATGTCGCTGATAGCGAAATAGGTATGGAAGGCCTCGCTGAGCGGCATGGGCGCGGCACCGGTATTGATGGTCGTCAGTGTAACCGTCAGGGAATCGGCCAGAACAACCGTTAGTTCCACGGCGGCCGGAATCTTTTCGAGATCCGGATAACGCAGGGTAAGGGTGGTTTCTTTCGCTGTGGCGCTGGAAGCGACCGGCTCCCATTCCGCTAAGCGAACGAATCCATGTACGGGCTGGGTCGTGTCGGAGGGATGCGGGCCGAACCAGGGCCAGCAGACCGGGATGCCGCCGCGGATCGGCTTATTCGCTTCGAAATAGCTCTTCTGGCTGTGCCAGAGCACAGGAGACTGCCCGGCGGGCTTATAGTGGAGCACATGGGCGCCATGCAGATAGACGTGGGCTTCAGCGCCGTTGCAAAGCAGTTCGAAATAGCGCAGTCCGCCTTTTCCGGTTTTCACAGTTACGCGTTCGGGAATTAAAATTTTCTGATCCATGGGGTTCCTCTCGGTCGCAGGTCTTTTTTACGATGAACACTAAGGGCCGAGTTTTTATAGGAACATCCATTTAAACGCCATACTAAAACGAAAAAACGATCAATGTCCTGCAGGATGTGGAGGGTATGATGTCTGGAAATTCGGTTTCTGTCAGAGTATTCTGCAGGCCGATGAGTTCAGGATTCCAGCTTGTTTCCAATTATCGGCCGACCGGCGACCAGCCGGTGGCGATTGACGCTCTCTGCCGCGGGCTGGAGCGCGGCCAGCGTTTCCAAACCCTGGAAGGGGTGACCGGCTCCGGCAAGACCTTTACCATCGCCAATGTGATTGCACGGCAGGGGCGGCCCGCGCTGGTGATTTCACATAACAAGACGCTGGCCGCCCAGCTTTACGCCGAGCTGAAGAGCTTTTTCCCCAACAACGCCGTCGAGTTTTTCATCAGCTATTACGATTACTACCAGCCGGAAGCCTACATTCCGCAGACCGACACCTTTATCGAGAAAGATGCTTCGATCAACGAAGAGATCGAACGCCTTCGTCTGGCGGCGACCGACAGTCTGCTCAGCCGCGACGATGTGATCATCGTCGCCTCGGTTTCCTGCATCTATGGTCTCGGCTCGCCGGAGGATTACCGCGACATGGTGTTTTCGGCTCACGTCGGCGACATATGCGGGCGCGACGAGGTGCTCAAAAAACTGGTCGCTATCCAGTATGAGCGCAACGACTACGAACCGTCGCCCGGCACTTTCCGTGTGCGCGGCGATACGATTGACATTTTCCCTTCCTACGCCGTGTACGGCATCCGCATCGCCTTTTTCGGCAACGAGATCGAAAGCATCCGCCGGATTGATGCGCTGACCGCCGCCACAGAAGAAGAGCTTGAACGGATCACCATTTCGCCCGCCAAGCATTTTGTGATGGCGGCGGAAAAGCTGGAGCCGGCGATTGTGCGCATCAAGGCCGAGCTCGAAGAGCGGGTGAAGTGGTTTGAGGATCATGACAAGCTGATCGAGGCGCAGCGCATTCGCATGCGGACGATGTACGATATTGAAATGCTGAAGGAGATCGGCTACTGCGGCGGCGTTGAAAACTATTCCCGCCACCTTGGCGGACGCGCCGCCGGCGACCGGCCCGCCTGCTTGATCGACTATTTTCCTAAGGATTTTCTGACGATCATCGATGAGTCGCACGTAACGCTACCGCAAGTACGTGGCATGTCGAACGGTGACCGCGCCCGCAAGACGACGTTGGTGGAACATGGCTTCCGCCTGCCGTCGGCACTCGATAATCGTCCGCTGGAATTCAACGAGTTTCTCAATATCACCGGCCCGATGATTTTCACCACCGCGACGCCGGGGCCGTTTGAGCGTGAGCACGGCGGCAAAACTGTCGAACAGGTGATCCGTCCGACGGGCATCATCGATCCGCCGATCGAGGTGCGTCCGCTCAAAGGGCAGATTGACGATGTGATGGAGGAAATCCGCGCCCGCGCCGAACGCGGCGAACGGACGCTGGTGACGACGCTGACCAAACGCACTTCCGAGGATTTGACCGATTATCTGAAAAAGGTCGGCCTGCGTGTGCAGTATCTTCATTCCGAGATCGGCGCCATCGAGCGGGTTGAAATTCTGCGCGGACTGCGCAAGGCGGAGTTTGACTGTCTGATCGGCATCAACCTTCTACGCGAAGGACTCGACCTGCCGGAGGTTTCTCTGGTGGCGATTTTGGATGCCGACAAGGAAGGTTTCCTCCGTTCGGAAACGGCGCTCATCCAGACGGCGGGCCGCGCCGCCCGCCATATTGACGGCAAAGTGATCATGTACGCCGATCACATCACCGGCTCAATGCGCCGGATGATCGACATCACCGACCATCGCCGAAAGAAACAGGTGGCCTATAATCTGGAACACGGTATTACTCCGCAGGCGATTCAAAACCGGATTCAGGACAGTCTCGGCCATCTCAAACAGGATGCGGAAGAACTGGAAGAAAGCATCGTGAGCGAAACCGGCGAAGACTATGACATCAACCGCACCATCCGTGAAATGGAGCAGGAAATGCTCGAAGCGGCAGGGAAACTGGAATTTGAGCGCGCCGCGCTTCTCCGCGATCAGCTCTACGAACTGAAGTCATCTATCGAGCCGCAAAAACCGGTTCAAACCGGGAAAGTGCTCTATGCTGGGCGTAAGCTGAGAAGGGGCCGCTAGTTCGTAACATAGCCTTCGCAATTTTGACTCGACCGGCAAAGAGAAAATTGGTGTCCTCTGTCCGCCCTGCGAAGGTATTGCCGGGTGGAGGATTCAGGATGAAGAAGGTATTAGCCGGACTATTGCTGTTTTTCTTGCTTCCCGTCGTGGTGCAGGCCGAAGATTACACTTATACAACAAACCTCGACAACACGATCACCATCACGAGATACACCGGTTCCGGTGGTGCGGTGACTATCACCAACACAATTGAAGGTTTGCCGGTCACCAGCATCGGGAACTCTGCGTTCTATAACCGTAGCCTGACCAGCGTCACGATCCCGGACAGTGTCACCAGCATCGGGACATGGGCGTTCGCTCACTGCTACGGCCTGACCAGCGTCATAATCCCCGACAGCGTCACCAGCATCGGGGGCGATGCGTTCGCTCACTGCATCAGCCTGAATACAATAACAGTAGATGACCTCAATTCTGTTTACAGCAGTACAAATGGAGTCTTGTTCGATAAAAATCAGACCACGCTCATCCGATATCCGGAAGGAAAAGCCGGAAGCTACACAATCCCCAGTAGCGTCACCAACATCGGAGGCACGGCGTTCTCCAACTGCACCAGCCTGACTAGCATTATAATTCCCGATAACGTCACCAGCATCGGGGGCACTGCGTTCTATGGTTGCACCAGCCTGACCAGCATCACGATACCCAACAGCGTCACCAGCATCGGGTACGGAGCGTTCGCTAACTGCGTCAGCTTGACCAACGCTATAATCGGCAACGGTGTTGCCGCTATCGGGTGGACGACGTTCATGTCTTGCGCTAACCTGACCAGCATCACGATTCCTGCCAGCATCACCAGCATCCAGGACTATGCGTTCTATGACTGCACCGGCCTGACCGGTGTCTATTTTGAGGGCAACGCCCCCGACGTTGGTAGTTCTGTGTTCTACAACGCCACCAATGCGACGGTCTATCGCTTATCTGGAGCCACCGGCTGGCCGACAGTTCCAAATTTGTGGGAAGGTTGTCCAACCGCGCTGTGGTATCCCGGTTCTCTGCTTACCATTAACGGGGGCACGGGCAGCGGTTCGTATACCAACGGACAGCAGGTGACGATTACGGCAAGTAATATCAACGGAAGGGCCTTTGACCGGTGGGCCGGGGATACGAATGTTCTGTCCAGCAACACGGTGAGCACCACGGTGACCATGCCGACCAATGCAGTCAACCTGACCGCAACGTACACAAACCTTCCCGGTTGGTACACCTTGACGGTCATCAATGGTACTGGCGGCGGCGCATATACCAACGGATCGCAGGTGGCGATTGCGGCAAATGCTCCGGCATTCGGAAAGGTCTTTGACCAGTGGATCGGCGATACGCAGTGCGTGAATAACATCACCTACACGAACGCTGTGGTCACTATGCCGACTAACGCGATCAGCCTGACCGCGACGTATGTGGATGTCTATTACGCCCTGACGGTCAACGGCGGTAGCGGCGGCGGCTCATATACCAACGGACGGCAGGTGGAAATCTCGGCAAATGCTCCGGCATCCGGGAATGGCTTTGACCGGTGGACTGGCGACATCGCGTATGTGGACAACGTCACCTACGCAAACGCTCTGGTCACCATGCCGGATCAGGAAATCGCCCTGACGGCGACGTACAGAGACATTTTCATCTACACAACAAACCTCCTCGACAACACGATCACCATTACAGGCTACATCGGCTCCGGTGGTGAAGTGACCATACCCGATACGATTAATGGTCTGCCGGTCACCAGTATCGGAACCAATACTTTTTATCGCACTAACCTGACCAGCGTCACGATCGGGAACGGCGTCACTAACATTGGAGCTTATGCGTTTTTTTGGTGCACCAACCTAACCAACGTCACGATCGGGAACGGCGTCACCAACATTGGGAGCTATGCGTTCATTGGCTGCACCAGCCTGACCAGCGTGACGATTCCCGACAGTGTCACCAGGATCGGGTACGGGGCGTTCCAAAACTGCACCAGCCTGACCAACGCTACGATCGGCAGCGGCGTCACCAGCATCGGGGCGGGAGCGTTCTATAGTTGCGGCAGCCTGACCAATGCTATAATTGGAACCAATGTCACTACCATCGGGGACTCTGCGTTCGCTTACTGCACCAGCCTGACCAGCATTATAATCCCCGATAACGTCACCAACATTGGGCAATATGCGTTTCGTTCCTGCACCAGCCTGACTAGCGTCACGATTCCCGACAGCGTCACCAGCATTGGAGCCAACGTATTCTATGGCTGCATCAACCTAACCATCTATTGCTTGGGGTCGCTGCTGAACTTAGATTTCGAAACCAATACGCTTGGCGCGCAGCCGACGGGTATGGGCGCGACCTTTATGCCATCAGCCAATACAGCCTATAACTATAGTAAGGTGATTGACAGCACAGCGAACAAAGCAGGAACAGGCCAGGGGATTCAATTTTATGACAACATTGCGTCGGCGGGAACCAGATTGGAATATGATCTTTCCCTCTCTCAGTCTGCGCTCCGGTTTGACTTTTCTTTTTCCCCGTTAAGTACGGACGGAGCTAGCGCCAGTTATGTAACGGTTGTCGTGGGACAGTATGGCATATCAACAGCTCTGAACACGAATTATTATGCCGGAATGCGTATGTATGCTAATGGAACGGTGAAGATTCTTTCATCCGGATCTACTGCCGGGAGTGCCACGATAGCTGTCAACAATTCATCTGCGTACAGCGTGAGCGTATTCGTGAACGATGATAATTCCGCGCCCGTCTATTACGTCGGTCAGGATGGCAGTATAAATACTCTGGCGGCGAACTCGGTTGATTATTGGATGAATAATGTGCTCATTCGCCAAGGCGCTCTTGCTGGCGGTCCTAACGATGTCACCACGAATGGCCTCGGACGGATCGGGTTTGTGTCGGCCAATGCGTCGGTCGGGATCAATTACGCGCTCGACAATATTAAGGTTTCGCAAATTCTGCCGCCCAATGTGCTGACGGTCAGCAACGGCACCGGTAGCGGAGCATGTACCTACCGGCAACTGGTGCCGATTTCGGCGAATGCGCCGGTGAACGGGAAGACCTTTGACCGGTGGACTGGCGATACCCAGTATGTGGCGAGTGTTACTTCATCGACCACCACGGTGACTATGCCGTTTCAGGCAATCAGCCTGACCGCGACGTATCAAGACGCCCCTTATTACACGCTGACGGTCAATAATGGCAGTGGCGGCGGGCTGTACTCCCGCGATCAGCAGGTGGCGATTGCGGCAAATGATCCTGCAGCAGGGGAGTCCTTTGACCGTTGGATCGGCGATACCCAATATGTGGCAAGCGTTACGTCCCCAACCACCACGGTGACTATGCCGGAGCAGGCAGTTACTCTGACCGCGACCTATAAAAATGTCTACACGCTTACGGTCAACAACGGCACTGGCGGCGGGTCGTACGGCAACCAACAGCAGGTGATGATCGCGGCGAATGCTCCGGCAATCGGGAATACCTTCGACCAGTGGATCGGCGATACCCAATATGTGGCCAGCGTCTTTTCTTCAATCACCACGGTGACTATGCCCGCACAGGAAATCGCTCTAACCGCGACGTATAAACCGGGCTATCCCGCAACGCTGCTCAATGTGGATTTTGAGAGCGATACGATTGGCACCAATCCGGTCGCATGGTCTGCGTATGTTGAGCCGCTGACAAATCAGTCGGATATCGTTTTTGTTAAGGTGATCGGCAGCCCCGCGAATACAGCCGGAACAGGTCAGGGGGTTCAGATTTTCGACAACGATGGTGTGAATACGAATCGAGTCGACTCGACGAACGGGATCGAAACCCGGTTGGAATATGACCTTCCCGGCGGCCCGGTGTCGTCGCTCCGGTTTGACTTTTCTTTCTGCTCGTTAGCCACGAACGGGACGGGCGCCGCTACTAATTCCATGATATTTGGTGTGGCGACAAATGGCTCAATAATGGGTAGTAGCACGAATCGTTTTGCCAGCGTGAATATTTATGCCGGCGGAACGCTGCGGTTTTTTACAGCGAATGGAAGCGCCAACAAGTTCTACGTTCAGTCGAATAAGTACAACGTGAGTATGTTCTTGAACGACAGTGACTCCGCGATCGCTTATATCGGTTTGGATGGCACCACCAATGCATTAGGTGCGAACTCGGTTGCCTATTGGCTAGATAGCGAGTTCGTCGTTAGCGGGAGATTTTATGGTGGTCCCAGAGACACCACGAACGGCCTCGGGAGGGTCGGGGTTGCATCGTGGGGTCCGGCGACTGGGCTGGATGTTCTGGTTGACAATCTGGTGGTCTCGGAAATAACGACCTCGGCACCGCCCGTTGAGGTTCCTCTACCGGAGGGATTACTGCTGTTCGAAGATTACGAAACTGGTTCGATTGGTTCCTGTCCGACACACGGCAACCCGATGCTGACCGGAATGCCTGCGGATACGAACTCCGGTATTCGAGTGGTTGATGCCGCTATGAATACAGCCGCAACAGGCAAAGCGATTCAGCTGTATGATAACGACACAAGCACGGCCATGGGTCTGGAGTACAATTTGGTTACGAATGGCGTTGGCCTTTCTGCGGTCAGAGCCGACTTCACTTTTTCCTGGAGAAATATCGTATCTGGCTATGATCAGTTTCTGTCGGTCTCTTTTGGGGAATACAACAGCAGTGCGAGCAGAATGCTTGGCGGAACAGCGAGACGTTATACAGAAGCTCGCTTGGGCAACGATGGAACGGTTGACTTCTTCTCAGCTACCAGCGGAACCAATATCAATAACGCGCTGACGCCCTTTGCGGCGAATACCATGACCATCTTCGCAAATGATTATGATTCGCAGTCGGTCAATTACACGACGAATGGCACGACCTACAGTCTGCCGGCGAATTCGGTTGCCTATTGGTTGAACGGCTCATTGATCATGTTCGGCGCCTCTGAATACGCGTCGCTGGACTTGTCAAAGACGAATGCGGCGGGTGCCACGATCGGAACCACCGAGAATAACCTTGGGAAGTTCGGATTTTCCTCGAGCGCGGTAGCGTACGGGCTGGATTACATCGTCGACAACATTTCGGCCTCGGAGCTTGTTCCCAATATGCTGACGATTACCTCCGGGGGAAGATCCTTTAGACGCTCTTTAGACGGCTCTGTTGTGCCCTCAAGCCAAAGTTATACGATCTCCAATGCGGCCTCCACATCTCTTGACTGGACGGTCACTCCTGCGCAGTCATGGGTTACAGTAACTCCATCGGGCGGCACACTGCCGGAGGGAGGTTCTTCTGACATAACTGTGAGCATTAATGCCGCCGCCGATGAACTGCCCGGGGGCATCTATACGAACACCTTGATTTTTGGCAATTCACTGGATGCTGGGCCCCAAACTCGAGCCATTCAATTGACGACAATCAGGATGACCAATCTAGTTATGCAAGGTCCGACGCAGCTTGTCGCGCCTTCAACCAACTCATACACCTGCTGGGCGCAAGGCTCGGATGGTTCGATTTCCAACATGACCGTGCAGGCGACATGGAGTTTAGTCAATGAGGAACCCGGGGTGGCGCTGAGCACAAACGGCGTTCTGTCGGCTGGCGATATCACCTCTAACACCACGATCACAGTTCAGGCCGTTTACGGCGGGGTCACCAACACCCTTCCGGTTGCATTAAGTGTTGTTGCCCACCTTGGATTCAGTGTCATCGCCAGTCCGCAGTCGGCCGGAACTCCATTCGAAGTCACTCTTTCAGCGCAGGACATCAATGGCACGACGATTTCCGCCTATCGGGGCGGCGTGGTTTTGAGCGGCGCGGGAGACAACGGACCGGTAGCACTGACACCGGCGACCGCCGTGTTGAGCAATGGGGTATGCACCGTGAGCATTCGCATCAATACAGCTGATAATAACATACGGTTGACCGCGAGCGATGGACTGGGGCGTACGGGGTTGAGTGATGCGTTCGACGTGCTGGCGGGTCCCGTGGATCACTTCACGTGGAGTACGATTCCAAATCCGCAATATGTGGGCGCAGCATTCCCAGTGACCGTCACGGCTCGAGATGCCGCCAATAACACGGCCAACAATTTCAGTGGATCAGTTACACTGAGCGGGCCGCCAACCGGGATCTTAACCAACCGGATCATGTTGACCGATCTTGGATATAATTACACCGGTTCCGGAACGTACACGCGCGGAGTTCGGTTCCAGCCTACAAAAAACATAACCGTGACGCATTTCCGCCATTTCTGGGGAACAAAAGTTTCCATTTGGACCGATAGCGGTGTCCTCGTGGCCACCAAAAATGTCGCGAGCGTCAACGGCACTTGGCTGGAGACTCCGCTCGATTCTCCGGTGGTGCTAACTTCCGGCACCGTGTACCGCATTGCGGGGTATGCGGCTGGCGGCACCTACTATTATCGTAACAGCGACATGCCAACGAACTTCACTGATGGTGTCATTCTCAATGGTGCGTTTTCCAACTCTGGCGACACTTTTCCAGTCAGCATAACTACTTCGAGATACTTGGTGGATATGCGCTACACCGTTGGCGCAGACAACATCACGCCCACCAATATCGGCAACTTCGCTGGTGGCACGTGGAACGGAAATGTCACCGTTCTGGAAGCGACGAGTAACATGTATCTGCGTGCCGATGACGGCGGCGGACACTCGGGCACGAGTGGATTGTTCAGGGTGGAAGCGGTTGCCGATGTGGGAATCACCATGACGGATTCGCCGGATCCCGTCATCGGTAGAAGCAATCTGACGTATACCGTAACCGTCTCCAACAGCGGCCCGGATAAGGCCGCCGGCGTTTTGGTGTCAGACTCACTGCCTGCCACGGTTAATTTTGTTTCTGCCAGTGCATCGCAGGGCGCATGTACGAATGCAGGCGGAACAGTTACTTGGAATGTCGGCGTTGTCAGCAACGGAGCCATCGCCACGGCGTCGATTGTGGTTATGCCTACTGTCAACGGAACGCTCACCAATACAGTTACTCTCACAGCCAACGTGACTGACTCAAACGCCACTAATAACGTCGCCAGCACGGTCACTAGCGCGCAAGGTGTCTATTATTACACGCTGACGGTCAACAACGGCAACGGCGGCGGCTCATACACCAACGGACGGCAGGTGGCGATTGCGGCGGATGCTCCGTCAACCGGGAAGGCCTTTAGGTGGGTCGGCGATACACAGTATGTGAATGGCGTTACCTCGTCGACCACCACGGTGACCATGCCCGCGAAGGATATCACCCTGACTGCGACGTATGAAAATCTTCCCGGCTGGTACACCTTGACAGTCAATAGCGGCTTCGGCAGCGGAGTGTATTCTAACGGAGTGCAGGTGGCGATTGCGGCCAGCGATGCTCCGCCTGGGAGAGCCTTTGACCGGTGGATCGGGAATACGAATGTTCTGTCCAGCAACACAGTGAGCACCACGGTGACCATGCCCGTGCAGGATATAACACTGACCGCGACGTACACCAATCTTCCTGGCTATTACACCCTGACGGTCACCAACGGCAGCGGTAGCGGGGCGTACACCAACACGCAGGTGGTGGCGATCTCGGCGAATGCGATTTCCGGAAAGGCCTTTGTCCAGTGGACCGGCGATACGCAGTACGTGGCCAGCGCCAGCTCTGCGAACACCATGGTGACCATGCTGGCGCAGGCAGTTACTTTGACCGCGACGTATGTGGACGTCTGTTACACGCTATGGAACTTCAGCGGCACCGGCACCGGTTCGTACACCAACGGAACGCGAGTGGCGATTGTGGACAGCAATGCTGTTCCATCGGGAAAGGTCTTTGACCAGTGGACTGGCTCCGGTGCACCGTATGTGGCCAATGTCACCGCCTCGAATACCACGGTGACTATGCCGTCGTCGAATATCTACGTAATAGCGACGTACAAAGACATCACTTACGCCCTGACGGTCAATAACGGCAGCGGCAGCGGTTCATACACCAACGGCCAGCAGGTGGCGATTTCAGCGGATGCTCCGGCTGAAACCGTCTTTCATCAGTGGATCGGCGACACGCAAGTTGTGAACAACGTCACTTACACGAACGCGCTGGTCACCATGTCGACCAATCCGGTCTCCCTGACTGCGACGTACTATTATGTTTACACCCTGACAGTCAACGGAGGAACAATCGACGGCGGTTTGTACACCAATGGAACGCAGGTGGAGATCACGGCGGATGCTCCGGCAGCCGGAATGACCTTTGACCAGTGGACCGGTGATACGCAGTACGTGAACAACGTTACCTATACGAATGCGCTGGTCACCATGCCGGCACAGGCCGTCGCTCTGAGCGCGACATACAAAAATCTTCCCGGCTGGTACACGTTGACAGTCAGCAACGGGATCGGCGGCGGAGCATACACCAACGGAGCACAAGTGCTGATTACAGCGGTTGCTCCGGACGCGACAGCTTTTGATCGCTGGATAGGTGATAACCAGTATGTGGACAAGGTATTCTCTCCGAACGCCATCGTGACGATGCCGGCGCAAAACGTCGCGCTGACTGCGGCCTGTGTGGACGCCACGAACGGTATCGCGAGTGTGGATTGGGGCGCTTCCGTCGGTTTTTATTTCAGTGTGGATGGGGGCGCCGGGATTCTGGGTCCCAACGGTTCCGGCAAATCAACCATTGTGCAGCTGATGTACAGTCCGGATGATGTGAAAGACGACATTCTGCCCAGCGGGGCAGGTGCTGTAAACGATGTGGTGTGGGATGCGAGCATCATCACCGAAAACGGTGACGGGATTACGGAATGGGCTCAGATGTTGTCGCGGGTTTCTACCGTGCGGACGTGGACTAACGGCTATGTGTATGGACTGATATTTCAGGACGATAACGTGGAGCCGGGCGACTGGTATTTCTTCTCCAGTCCGATGTTGGCTCTGGAGAAGAAACAAGTCGGAGATGCGGCGCAAGATCTCGAGATAAACACACCAGACGCTATAGACTATTTTACGGGCGATCCCATTGATGGCGGCCCGAATAATGCTCAGGTTATTGAGGGATTTGTGCTGACGGTCAACAACGGCAGCGGCAGTGGTTGGTACACCAATGAACAGCAGGTGGCAATCTCAGCGAACGTCCCGGCTTCCGGGAAGGTCTTTGACAAGTGGATCGGCGATACGCAATACGTGAACAACGTCACCTACACGAATGCGCTGGTCACTATGTCGACCAATGCGGTCACTCTGACCGCGACATACAAAGACGCGGCCGTGCACCTGCTGACAGCCAGCGCGGAAACCAACGGCACGATTTCGCCAGCGAGCACCAATGTGCCGGTCGGCGGTAGTGCGACCTTCACGATCACGGCAAGTAACTACTACCGGATCGCCTCGCTGACCACCAACGGAACAGCGGTGACGGGCATGTCGTTTGATAACGGCAGCACGACCACTAACTTTACCTGGACCAATGTACAGACCTCGGGCGTATTGGTCGCGACCTTCACGGCACAGGTGGCCAACGACCCGGCACATGTGCCGTACGAGTGGCTGGCGCAACGCAACCTCACCAACTACAACACGGATGCCGAGGCCGACCAGGATCTTGACGGGCTGAAAGCGTGGCAGGAATACATCGCCGGGACCGACCCGACCAACAAGGCCTCCTGTCTTCGCGTGACAGAAGGCCCCCGGAACGTGATTAGCTGGAATGCCGTATCCGGACGCGTTTACAGCGTGTACTGGACAACCAACCTGATGAACGGCTTCCAACCTTTGGGAATGAACATCGCTTGGCCGCAAAGCAGTTTCACCAACCCAACCGCCGCTTCCCGTGGGTACTACAAGATCGATGTCCGGCTAGCCGCGATGTACACAGACGCCACTTACATCCTGACGGTCAACAACGGCAGCAACAGCGGGTCGTACACCAACGGACAGCAGGTGATGATCTCGGCAAATGCTCCGGCAGCCGGGAAGGCTTTTAGCCAGTGGGTCGGCGATGTTGCGTATGTGGACAACGCTACCTATACAAACGCCTTGGTCACCATGTCGACCAATCCAGTCACCCTGACCGCGACGTACACAGATATCTATTACACGCTGACGGGTAGCGCGGGAGCCAACGGTACGGTTTCGCCGACAAGCACGAATGTGTTGTCCGGCGGCAGTGTGGACCTTATCGTTACGGCGAGTAATTACTATCGCATTGCGTCGCTAACCGTCAACGGAACGCCGGCAGGCCTTCCCTTTGATAACAATAGCGTAGCCACGAACTACATGTTGGGCGACGTGCGAACCAATATTGATGTGGCCGCGATCTTCACGGAGCAGGTGGCCAATGACCCGGCGAATACGCCGTACTTGTGGCTGGCGGGATACGGGCTCACCAATAGTGGATCCACGTTCAATCAGGCGGCTACCGCCGACCCGGATGGTGATGGTCTGACAGCCTGGCAGGAATACATTGCCGGAACCGACCCGACCAATGCGGCATCCTATCTTCGCGTGACAGAAGCCCCCCGGAATGTGGTCGGCTGGAATGCCGTCTCTGGACGTGTGTATTCCGTTTACTGGACAACCAACCTGATGAACGGTTTCCAATGTCTGGAAAGCAACATTCCGTGGACACGGGGCGGTTTCACCAACCCAACCACCGTTCCTCAAGGGTTCTATAAAATCGATGTCCGGTTGGAGTAGTGGGGACAAAGGCTTTGGACTTGAGGCTTTAGGCTGGAGGATCCATTTTACGTTCTCTGCGCTCTTTCTTGACCGCCATAGCCTTTTGGCGACGGCTGGTTGCGGCTAAAGTTTCCCGATCTCCCTTACGCATTACTCATTACGAATTACGCCGGAATTAGGCGTTTTGAACGTTTGACAACCGGCCCGAAAACGCTATCCTGTGCCGCTCGTTTAGAAAAAGATTTTTGAGGAGACAGCTATGACAATGCATTCTAGTTTGAAGTCCGCCAGCAAAATTTCGATTCGCCGCAACGTTCTCAAGCGTTTTGAGCGCGTTGATCTGCTGAAGGCGGAAGGTAAGTGGAAAGACGGCGACCGCGGCTTTGGTCTGGTGAAAACCAAACCGGCGGAGTAAGCCATCTATTCTTATTTTGGTAAGGCCCCGGTACTTCCGGGGCTTTTTTGTTTAGAATGGCCGCCAAAGGACTCAAGGAACACAGAGACTTCCGTCCTTGAATACTGAGAATTGAATATTGGATATTGAGCCTTGTAATGATTCGACTTCAGAAATATCTGGCGGAGTGCGGGGTGGCAAGCCGCCGCGCCAGCGAAAAGCTCATTACCGACGGGCTGGTTACCGTTGACGGTGTGACCGTTACGGAACTCGGCACCAAGGTCGATCCGGCGGTTCAGAAAGTCACCTGCGACGGCAAGCCGGTTGTTCTCGATCAAAAGGTCTGGATCATGCTCAACAAGCCGGTCGGCGTGATCTGCACATCGGACGATCCCGAAGGGCGCGAGCGCGTTCTCGATCTGGTTTCCGGAGTGCCGGGCCGCGTCTACACCGTCGGCCGTCTCGACGTCATGAGCGAAGGGCTGATTTTGATCACCAATGACGGCGATCTGGCGCACCGTCTGATGCATCCGCGCCACCACATTGAGAAGAAATATCAGGTCTGGATTGACCGCGAACTGACTCCGGATGAAATCGACCGGATGCTCAAAGGACTCAACTGCCGCGGCGAAAAACTGAAGGCGTTGAAGGTCGAACCGCTTCGCCGAATCATTGCCAGCCAGCCCGGTTATACGCTAACCCTTGGAGAAGGACGCAACCGCCATATCCGCCGCATGATGGAAGTGCTCGAATGTAAAGTCGTTCGTCTTGTGCGCGTTTCGGTCGGCCCGCTTCGTCTTGAAAAACTTCGTACTGGCGAGCACCGGGAACTGGCACCTTCAGAAGTGGAACAGCTTCGGAAATCCGTCGGTCTCTAAAGCACCTTGAGCGTGCTTTGAAATTCAACGCCGCTTTTCTTGATCACATCCGCCGAGCCAAGGACAGAAGTAACGGCATTTTCCATACTGAGGAAATCGGCGAATTCTTTGAAATCTGTGGCGGTGGTGGAGAGCAGTTCGTCCCGCAGTTTCTGCCGTCGTTCATCCGTCTGACCGTTCAGATAACGCAGTAAATCGACGTACCCTTCGGCGTCGGGCAGCAGAAAGGTGTCGATGCCGCCGATGGCGCCGATGAGCGCACGGGTCAGTTCGTCTTCGTCGAGATGGTGGTTTTTCAGGAAGTTGGCGGTCTGTCCATACGCGTCGAGCGTATCGGTCAGATTCGGGTCGCGATAAGAGGCAAAGGCCAGAACGCCGCAGTTCGGATCGAAGCCGCAAATGGCACCGTAAGCGCCGCCCTGCACGCGGACTTTTTCCCAAAGCCACGCCGTGCGCAGATATTTGGTGATGACCAGCGCGGAGCCGTCCATTTTATAACCGTTGTCGAACAGGTTTATGGCGCGGCCGACATAGTTGACACGTGAGGGAATCAGCAAAGCTTCTGACACCGGTTGCGTCTCCGGGAATTTCCAAACATTGGAAACTTTTGTTCCAGTAGTTGGCTTGCCCGCCGAAGCCTTGGCGAAGGCGGGAAAATCAGCGAGGAAAATTTCCAGAGTTTGGAAAACCGGCGTGCGGTCTTTACCGTCGGCAGTGATGTTAACGACGAGTCCGCCCGCGATGAGTTTTTGCAAAATTCCTTCGAGCCGCGCGACGGTGCCGGGCCAGTCTTCTTTCATTTTCTTCTGCATGGCGCGGTGAAAGAAGAGAGCGTCGATGCCGCTCAGTGTTTCACCGGCGCGGTGCGCTTCGTGGTAGTGCGCCTTCAGGCGCGAGAGGACGGCGGAGTGTCCGCTGGGTACGAGCGAACCTTCCATTTCGGCTTTCTGTTCGAGCAGAATTTCTTTGAAGCGCTTGCGGTTGTCAAAGGCCGGGGCGAAGAGAATATCGTGCAGGATGCTGAAGAGATCGCCGGTCTGCCCGCTCATACACTTTCCGCGCAGGAAGAGGTGCGCGGCGCTCTCGGGAGAATTTTCCAGTGCGGCGAGGAACGGGCAGGCGTGAATGCCGCCGGTTTTCTGAGCGATGCGCCGGGCGAGCGAGGTGAAGTCTTCTTTCTGTGTGCCCATTTCGAGGAGCATACTGCCGAGGAGCGAAACCCACGGAAGGTCTTCGGCCTCGAGAGCGTGAAGGTCGAAGCCGATATCAACATAGACGATGCCGCCGGTAAAAATCTCATGGAACAGGACGGTAGCGTTGTCGCGTTGTTCGACGGCGCGCGGAACGGTGCGGATTTTTTGATCCAAGTCGGAACGTTTTAGCAGAGGCAGTGTTTTGAAGGCCTCGGGCGTATCGGCCGTTTTTTGCAACTCGAGCAGACGGGCGGCGGTCTCGACGGTTCTGGCCAGCTCGTCGGAATGCATGGCGTCGCGGACGGCCTGCATACGGGCTTTTTCCTCGGCTTCGTCGCGGGCGGCCTTGTCCTTGTCGGGGATCAGTCGGACGGTGGCGCGGTGGGGATTTTTGAGCAGGATGTTTTCGATGAGCTTTTCGAAGTAGCGCGGGTTGCCGGCGATTTTTTCTTTGAGCTCGGCGAGCGGATGCTCGTAGGCGGCGAGGCTGAGCGGATCCCGGTCGTACAGCCAGGTTTCCATCATGTTGAGCATGATTGATAGACCTTGCGGGAAACTGCCGTGGTTGTTTTCGCGCAGATCAAACTCGAAGGAGTTCATGGCCGCTTCGATATCGCCGCGGTCGATTCCCGTTTTGGCCAGATTTTCCAAGGTCTGGAAAATCAGGGCTTCGACTTTTCCAAGGTTTGGAACGTCGACGCCTTTCATGCCGATGGACCAAGCGGGCTGGCGCAGGTTGGTTTCGAGGCCGAAGCCGGCGAGATCTTCGCCGAGTCCAGACTCGATGAGCGCCTTACGCAGCGGCGAGCCGGAGTTTCCGGTGAGAATCTGGTCGAGAATAATCAGCGCGAAGTGAGGAATCCCATCCGGTATGACCCAGTTTACGGTGGTGAAAGCGTGCTTTTCCTCTTCGCTGACGGCATAGGTTTCTTCAACGCTGATGGGTTTGTCGAAAGGCTTTTGTAACGGGATGGAAAGTTCCGGCGGATTTTTCAATGACTGGAACCTGTCGAAGTACTCGCCGAGAATTTTCAGGCGACGTTCGGGATTGTCGTTGCCGTAGAAAAAAATGCGGGCGTTGGAAGGGTGGTAGTGGGTTTCGTGGAACTTGTGAAAGTCCTGATAGGTGAGGGTCGGAATTTCGGCCGGATTGCCGCCGGAGTCGAGACCGTACGTGGTGTCGGGGAAAAGAGCCTGCTGGGAACGTTCAAGCAGAAGACTGTCGGGCGAGGAGTAGGCGCCCTTCATCTCGTTGTAAACGACGCCTTTGCAGGTGAGCGGCGCATCCATGTTTTCGAGTTCATAGTGCCATCCTTCCTGCCGGAAGAAGGCCGGTGTGATGCGCGGAAAGAAAACGGCGTCGAGGTAGACATCGACGAGGTTGTAGAAATCCTGCTCGTTCTGGCTGGCGACGGGATAAACGGTTTTATCCGGATAGGTCATGGCATTGAGGAACGTCTGCAGCGAACCTTTCAACAGCTGGACAAACGGGTCTTTGAGCGGATATTTGCGTGAGCCGCACAGGACGGTGTGTTCAAGAATGTGCGCGACGCCGGTGGAGTCGGACGGCGGTGTACGGAAGGTGATCCCGAACGCTTTGTTGTTGTGCGCGTTTTCGACGGAGATGATTTCCGCGCCGGTCGGTTCATGGCGGTATTCTTTGACCGTCCCGTTGAACTCGCTGACAAACTGTTCCCGAATGAGTTTAAAATTTTTCATGGCTAAGGCGGGACAGGATAGAGAAGCCGCAGAGTTCAATCAACGTCAATCACGGCTTATGAGGCGCTGGATGCCGCGCAGGAGGAGTATAAGCACGACAGCGCCGGCCATACCGACAACATCAATACTCAGGTCACTCAGGCCAGCGGAGCGGTCAGGGGGAATAAACTGAAGCACTTCGGTGGCGGCGGCGAAAAAAACGAGCCCGGCAAATACCTCGACGGCGCGCCGCAGTGAGTACGGAGCGGAAACCCATGAGAGAGCCGATAGAAAAGCCAGCAGACTGAAAAGCGCGAAGTGGCCGATCGCATGCGTCCGTTCGACACCAGAAGCCTTTGGCATGACCGGTTTGGGTGCGGCAGATTGCGCCGGTGTTTTTTTTTCAAGTTGACCCATCGGCGCGGGTGCGGTCACAACGGTTTTCGGAAGCAGGTTTTCTGCGGTATGGATGGATCTTTCAATGCTGTCGTCGAGGAATTTTCCAGGCAGGATGATGCCGATCATGATCAGAGCTAATGTTATCATGAGTAGGAATCCGTAGCGGCGGTTCCATGGCCGCAGGGCGAACAGGCAGAGGCCGAAGGCGGTCGTCCATAAGGTGCCGAAAAAGAGCCTCCACCATGGCGCGTCGGGCCGCTCCCGGACCGGAATCACCGAGATATCGTCAGCCCGCATGACGCCTGCCGCGCCGAGATTCTCAATCCGAAAGCGGGCGCTGGTCGCGCCTGTCGGAACGGGAAAGACGTCTTTATACCGCCGCCAGCCGGTGTCTTTGTGGATGTGCATTACAGCGTGATTCCGGGTGGAAAGGTTTTTGGCCTTGGCGTCCTGATAGAAAAAAATGGCTCGCGGAACATGATAACCTTCTTTTCCCTGCACAACTCCCTGCACCGCGGCGCACAGAGACACGCGAAAGGCCGGAATGTTTGTCAGGTTATAAACCGTGAAATACAAAGCACCGTTTCGGTTCGAAGAAGTGGTCAGAACCACTCCCGCCGAACCGCCGAATCCGCCATCCGGAACAAGCCGTGTCAGTTCATTCCAGCCGCTCCAGACGTTGGTGGCTGCAGGTGTGTTGAAACCGCCGTCCGGAACCAGCTCCGGGCCGATCGGCTGCCACGGGTCGTAGAGATTGAAAAACAGCGCCATGACGCCGACCGTCAGAACGGCGAAGACTCCTGCAAAAAGGTTTCGTTTTGCGGTGGTTACAGACATTGGAAAACAATCTCTCAAAAGTTTCTTTCCAGCGGAAGTTTTATACGGGAAATTCATGACCTGCATGAAAACCTATTTGGACGAATATAAAGCCTTCATTTTTGACCTCGACGGGACGCTGATCAATTCCGAGAAGTATCACGCCGACGGCTTCGAACACGCCGTCGAAAAGCTGAGCGGCTACCGGCTGACTCCAGCCGAGCGGCGCGAGTTCTTTGAGGGGCACACGAACGAGTTTGCGCCGGTTCTCGCCGCACGGCACGGATTGGAGCTGGATCCGGACGAAGTGCTCAACCATAAACGGAAGCATGTGAGCCGCCATTTTCAGGCGGAAATTTTTCCCGGTGTCGAGGCCTTTATCGAAAAGTGGCGGGGCCGTATGCGTATGGCGCTGGCCAGCAACTCTCCACGCTTTTTTGTGAAACAGGCGCTGGTGGAGGCGCGGTTTATCGACCTGTTCGAGTCCGTCATCACGGCCGACGATGTGGCCCGCCGCAAACCGGATCCTGAAATGTACGAATTAACGCTGAAGAACCTGAAACTTGCGCCGGAAGACGTTATGGTATTTGAAGACAGTCCCGCCGGGGTCGCGGCCGCGCAGGCGGCCGGCTGTGCCGTGGTGATGATTGAAAACGGCGCGGGAAGGTCTGTTGATGGAATTGCAAGATACACCTGGAAGGAGCTGAATCAGTTTTGAAAACGACACCGCTGCACGGAGAACACGTTGCTTTAGGCGCACGAATGGCTGAATTCGGAGGCTGGGACATGCCCATCCAGTACGAAGGTATTCTGGCTGAACACGAACACACCCGCACGAAAACCGGCCTGTTCGACATCTGCCACATGGGCGAATTTGAGCTGACCGGCCCGACCGCCGTCGCCGATATCGAACGGCTGCTGACGATGAAAGTCTCCACGTTGGCGATCGGCCAGTGCCGCTACGGCTTCATGCTCAACGAGCAGGGCGGCGTCATCGACGACCTCACCTGCTACCGGCTCGGCGAAGAGCGCTACATGCTCGTCGTCAACGCCGCCACGCTCGACGGGGATTCCGCATGGATTCAAAAACACCTTTCGTCTGGAACCGTTTTTACTGACCTTTCGGACGGCATCGCCAAGCTTGATGTGCAAGGGCCGACGTCGCGTGCCGAACTCGAAAAGGTCTTCGGCAAAAAACTTCCAGACCTTGGATATTTCAAGGCCGAGTCATTCCAATGCTTGCCGGCCGCTTGCGAGAGCAATCGAGCGACGCGGGAAACCGAAATGCTCGTCAGTCGCACCGGCTACACCGGCGACTGGGGCTATGAACTCTATTTTCCGGCGAAGGACGCCGTCCGCATCTGGCGCGCGTTGCTCGCCAATGAAAACATCAAACCGATCGGCCTCGGCGCGCGCGACACGCTCCGCCTCGAAATGGGCTATTCGCTTTACGGCCACGAACTGTCACTCGACCGCACGCCGGCCGCCACCAGTCGCGGTATGTTCATCCGCAAAGAGGGTGGATTCATCGGCGAGGTAGCTGTCCGCCGCGACCTTGCGAACCCGCAGGAATTTCTGGTCGCGCTGGAATTCGACAGCAAACGCGCCGCCCGTTCTCATGACAAAGTATTTTTCCAAGGCATGGAAGCCGGAATGGTCACCAGCGGCTCCGTTTCTCCAAGCCTTGGAAAAGCCGTCGCGCTCGCTTTCGTCAAAGCCGCTCACGCCGCCAGCGGTACGGTTCTTGACGTTGAAATCCGCGGAAAACTTTTCCCCGCCAAAGTGGTTGAACTGCCTTTCTACAAAAACGGAACCGCGCGCGGCTGAAGAATTATTTCCTCTTCGTTTTGTATTCGGCCTGTTGTTCGCGGATCAGGTTGAGACAGTGCGTGTTGAGGCTTTCGCCACGACAAAGGGACTCAATCGCCAGCGCCTTATGAAGCTCTTTGCCAACTCTCACCACGAATTTGCCTGAATATTTTTTGCCAGCGGTGGCAGAGGGAAGGGGCTCTCCGTCTTCCTGATACACTTTGATCCATTCATCCACGGCCTGACAGAGTTCTTTATAGACGGCGGCTTCATCGTCGCCGTGAATACCGCCGAGCATCAAGCCGGGACAAGTGCCCACATAGCACTGATCCTCTTCGGACCATTCGACGATTTTCAGATATTTATCGCTAAGTTTCATTTTCTCGCCTCCTTCAGAGCCCGTTCGATATCCCGTTCCTGATATTTTTTTGCATCATGTCCCGGATTGCCGCTGATCGTGACCTTGCTTCCACAGGGATGCTTAAAGTTTCTATGACTGCCTTTGCCGCCGCAGTTTTCAAATCCGGCCTTTTGCAGATCACGTATCAGTTCTCTGATTTTCCTTGGCATGGATTGATAGTACTACTGTAGTACTGGAAATCACCATCAAATTTATTTCCGGTGTTTTTCCATGAAAACCATTCGTAGATGCGGTTAAATCGCCCGCCTTATGAAACAACAGCTTTTGATTTTTGATTTGGACGGAACGCTGGCGGACACGCGGATGGATCTGGCGACCGGCATCAACCTGATGCGGGCGCATTACGGTCTGCCGCCGATCGGTATGGAAATCATCGAAAGTTATGTCGGCGACGGCATTCGCAGTTTGGTGGAGCGCTCGCTGCAAGGTGCGGATGTGAATGTGGATGAAGCGCTGGCGCTCGACAAAAAGTTTTATGCCGAGCACATGCTCGACGAAACGGTGCTTTATCCGGGCGTCGCTGAAGGTTTGAAAAAACTGGCGGCGGCAGGTCATCTGTTGGCGGTGCTCAGCAATAAGCCGGGCGATCCGTCGCGCGTAATCCTTAAACACCTCGGCGTGGGCGATCTGTTTTTCCGGGTCATCGGCGGCGGCGACCTGCCGAATCTTAAACCTGCGCCGGACGGCATACTTGCGCTGATGGAAGAGTCCGGCACGCTGCCGGAAAACACCTGGATGCTCGGCGACCACCACACCGACCTCGAAGTGGCGCACAACGCTGGCGTCAAAAGCGGCTTTCTCACCTACGGCATCGGCAACCCCGGCAAATTTACCGCCGATCAGGTCTGGAACGGATTCGGAGAACTGGTAGATTTCTTTACGAATTGAACCATGGAGTTTATAGCTTTACAGAAGGAAACGAAGGGGAGCGAAGGGTGGGAAGCGGGGGATTTAATTTTTCCAGCTGTTTGATCAAAACCTTCGTTTTCCTTTGTTACCTTCTGTGAAAATATTAGTTGTAAGAGTTGGAGGCATACGATGAGCAACACAGACGGACTGAAACTGCTGAAGAAGGGCGAAAAGAACTATCCGAAGAAACCGGATGCTTCGATTCTGGAAACCTTCAAAAACTCCAATCCGCAGCGCGACTACTGGATCACCTTTGAAACCGCTGAGTTCACCTCGCTCTGCCCGATCACCGGCCAGCCCGACTTCGCGACGATCAAAATCGAATACATTCCCAACAAACTCTGCGTGGAAAGCAAATCGCTCAAGCTCTACATCTTCTCGTTCCGCAACGAAGGCTCGTTCTACGAAGACGTCACCAACCGCATCTTCACCGACCTGACGAAAGTCTGCAAACCGCGCCGCCTGATTGTCACCGGCGACTTCACCGCCCGCGGCGGCATCCGCTCCAGCGTCCGCGTGGATTCGGCGGATTCTTAATCTGGAGTGCGGCGGCAAGTGTAACGCGACGCCGCTTTAAACAGAGCGGCCTCGCGCCTGCGGCTTGCGTCCGCACTCCAAAATGCTATCCCGTATAGATGCACCCGGAGGTTTCGGTTTCTTTGATGACGATTTTGGAGAGCAGGGGGAGTTGCGGTTTCAGTTTTTTCCAGACCCAGACGCTCATGTTCTCGCTGGTTGGATTTTCCAATCCATCAATCTCGTTCAGGATGGCGTGGTCGAGCTGTTTAAGAACCGGTTCGCATGCTTTGGACAGGTCGCCGAAATCCATGACGAAGCCGGTTTTTGGGTCAACCGATCCGCGCAGATGCACTTCAATCTCGAAGCCGTGACCGTGCATCGCCGAGCATTTATGAGTCGGCGGAACGCCGGTCAGACGGTGGGCGGCATCGAAACGCAGGGTTTTATAAATTTCCATTTCAGCCATCTCAGTTCTCCTTAATATCAAATTTTACCTGACAGAAATTTTAACAGAAGGAAACGAAGGAAAACCAAGGAAAGATTTGGACAAATAAAATCCACATCCTGATATTCTATTGGTTCAACCTTCGTTGCCCTTCGTTCCCTTCTGTAAAACGAAATTAACACGGTTTATAGCGGCGCGGATCGGCGCCGCCAGCTTCTTTAAATCCTTTGAGGCGCAGGCGGCAGGAATCACAGGTGCCGCAGGCCGCGCCGTCCGGCGCCGGGTCGTAACAGCTGGACGTTACGCCGTAGTCCACGCCCAGCTCCAGCCCCTTTTTAATGATCTGCGCTTTGGTCAGATGGATGAGCGGCGTGTGGACGGTCAGTTTCCGTCCGCCATGAACGGCGGCCTTGGTGGCGAGGTTAGCCATTTTTTCGTAGGCGGCGATAAATTCGGGGCGGCAGTCGGGATAGCCGCTGTAGTCGAGTGCGTTGACGCCGATGAAAACATCGAAACTGCTGAGCACTTCGGCCCACGCCAGCGCGTAGGAGAGAAAAACGGTGTTGCGCGCCGGAACATACGTCACAGGAATTTCATCCGGTTTACTCAGTTCGTGCGGCACGGCGATATTCAGATCGGTCAGCGCGGAGCCACCGAACATGCCGAGGTCAATGGTCACGGTGCGGTGTTCGACGACGCATTGCGCTTTGGCTACCTGATCCGCGCACTCCAGTTCGACGGCGTGGCGCTGGCCGTAGCGGAAGGAAAGGGCGTAGCAGTCAAAACCCTGCGCCTTGGCAATCGCCAGCGCGGTTGCGGAATCCATTCCGCCGCTCAACAGAACTACCGCTTTTTTCCTCATAACAATCCCATCATCTTGTGACATTGCGGAATAACACGGACGCTCCGTCCGAGCGCGACAGCCATCTGCGACTGCCACGTCAGCACCTGACTGGCCGTCGGCACGCGGTCAGTTTTAGAGGCCGCGGTCATCGGCTGCAGAACCACAGCCGCAAGTGATCCGGACGCACGAATAATTTTCGCCGCCTGCGCGAGGTCGTCATCGGATGTGTCCGCGCCGACCACCAGCTTGATGGTTGCGCCAGTTTCTTCACGTTCGATGATGTCCAGAAAGTCGCGGTGCATGGCCCACGCTTCCGGTTCGCCGGTGACGCTGGGAAGCTTGATATCCATTAAAACGTGGTCGATCCATTCGACGACTTTGGCGAATTCTTCCGGCAGGTCGCCGCTGGTTTCGAGGTGAACCGGCAGATCAAGCTGCTTACGGGCATCAGGCAGGAAAGCGGCCAGGAAGTCCGCTTGAAGCAGCGGTTCGCCGCCGGTAATGAAAAGGTCGTCGTGGGCGAATTCCGGGCGGTTCAGGCCGTCCAGCAGGTCCGCCAGCTGCTTTACGGTCAGCGGATTGGGAATGGACTCAAACCGTCCGCTGCCCGGCTCACGCTCAATCTGAACCGATTCTGTGCGTTCCGCCGGCGTATCGCAGTAGAGGCAGTTGCGGTGGCACTCGCAGAAGCGCACGAAAAGCTGGCGGCGGCCGATATTGACCCCTTCGCCCTGCGCGGAGCTGAATATCTCGCTCACAAAAGCGGAAAGCTGTTTTGTCGTAGTCATCGTGTGTTTTTCAGTTTTACCGATGAATAATAACAACAGGCGGGGCCGGAAAGGAATGATGGAATGGTGGAATGTTGGAATGGCAGGGACAGCTGAGATGTTTGTCTTTTCAATATTCCAATATTCCAGTATTCCAATGCTCCAATCTATGAAAGTTGACTTATTTGATTTTGACCTGCCCCAGAGCTTTATCGCGGATCGTCCGGCCAGTCCGCGTGACTCCGCGCGCCTGCTCGACCTGACCGGCGAAGCCTTTGCCGACCGCATTGTCCGCGATCTGCCGGATTTGCTTCAGCCCGGCGATTTACTGATCGGCAACAACACCAAGGTGATTCCGGCGCGGCTCGACGGCTTGCGCGGCGACGTCCGGATTGAAGTGACGCTGCACATGCGCGCCGGAGACAACGCATGGTTTGCTTTTGCTAAACCCGGCAAGCGGCTCAAAGAAGGTAGCCGGATTGATTTTGCCGACGGTTTTTACGCCGATGTCGCCGAAAAGCGTGACGGCGGAGAAATCCTTTTGCGGTTCAACTGCGGCGGCGAGGAGCTTTTCCAGGCGTTGGAAAAATTCGGCCGCATGCCGCTTCCGCCCTATATCCGGCGCGGCCCCGACGCGGAGCAAAATACCAGTGACCGTTCGGACTACCAGACCATTTTCGCCAAACACGAAGGTGCCGTCGCTGCGCCGACCGCCGGACTTCACTTCACCGAACAGCTTTTCCAATCCTTGGAAAAGCGCGGCGTGGCATTCGAAACGGTTACGCTCCACGTCGGTGCCGGAACCTTCCTGCCGGTCAAGGTGGATGATACCGAAGACCATAAAATGCACGCGGAGTGGGGAACAGTTTCGCAGGAGATCGTTGATAAAATTAACGCAACTCGCATCGCGGGCGGACGGATTGTCGCGGTCGGCACCACCTCGCTCCGTTTGCTGGAGAGCGCCTCGACCGCGCCGGGCATCATCAAACCCTTCACCGGCGAAACCGATATTTTCATCACGCCCGGCTACCAGTTTAAAATCGTCGATCTGCTGCTGACCAACTTTCACCTGCCGCGCTCGACGCTCTTTATGCTCGTTTCCGCCTTCGCCGGGCTTGAAAAAATGCACGCCGCCTACGAACATGCCAAGCAGCAGGGCTACAGGTTTTATTCATACGGCGACGCCTGCCTTTTGCGAAATCTGAAACTTGAAACCTGAAACTTGGAATTCATAAAATGTGGAAGCGGCATCCTGCCGCTGGCCAGAGGCTGGAAGCCTCTTCCACGTTTTTTTGGCCCATAATTTTTCTCAAATCTCTCTTTTCTAATTCGCGCACATTTGCGTTCATTCGCGGTTCGAATTCCCGTATTCTCTGCCCGATGAAATTTGAACTTTTTAAAAAAGACGGCGCGGCGCGGCGCGGAAAGATCACGACGGCGCACGGTGTGATTGATACGCCCGCGTTTATGCCGGTCGGCACGGCGGCGACGGTCAAGGGCATGCGCCCTGAAGAGGTGGCGGATACCGGCGCGCAGATCCTGCTGGGCAATACCTACCATCTGATGCTTCGCCCCGGAGCGGAGCGTGTCGCCGCGCTCGGTGGATTGCATAAATTTATGAACTGGGATAAGCCGATCCTGACCGATTCCGGCGGCTTTCAGGTGATGTCGCTTTCCAAGCTTCGGAAAATCACCGAAAAGGGCGTGACCTTTCAGTCGCATACTGACGGAAGCACCTATGAGCTGTCGCCGGAACGCTCGATTGAAATCCAGCATCTGCTCGATGCCGACATCTCCATGTCGTTCGACGAATGCACACCGTTTCCCTCTGACGAAAAAACCGCTGCGGAATCGATGCGGCTTTCGATGCGCTGGGCGCAGCGCTCCAAAGATGCGTTCAAGGTGCGCGACGGCTACGGCCTTTTCGGCATCGTGCAGGGCAGTGTTTATCCTGCCTTACGCGCCGAGTCTGCCGAGGCGCTTAAACAGATCGGTTTTGACGGCTACGCCATCGGCGGATTGGCGGTCGGCGAAGGGCAGGAAATGATGTTCCAAACCTTGGAAGCCACCATTCCGCACCTGCCGGAAAATGCTCCGCGCTACCTGATGGGCGTCGGCAAGCCGCCGGACATCGTCGGCGCGGTTTTGCGCGGCGTGGATATGTTTGACTGCGTCCTGCCGACCCGCTCAGGCCGTACAGCGCAGGCCTTCACCCGGCGCGGAACACTCAACTTCATGAATGCCCGTCATGCCGCCGATCCGCGTCCGCTCGACGCTGACTGCACCTGCTACACCTGCCGGAACTACAGCCGCGCCTACCTTCATCATCTGCTGAGATGCGAAGAAATGCTCGGCCCGATGCTGCTGACTCAGCACAACCTGCATTATTATCAGGAGCTGATGGCTGGTCTGCGTGGAGCGATAGGAGATGGCAGATTAGAAAATTTCGCGCGCGAATTTCACAACCAGTATTCAGCGGGCGACATCGAGGAGATTTGAAAGAAGGCTTTAGACCTTAGACTTTGGACTGAGAATGAACCAATCGGCAATCATCAATCGGCAATCGAAAATTCTCCTGCATACTTGCTGTGCGCCGTGCGCCGCGCCGTCGGCCGAACGGTTGGTGCTCGATGGCCAGGAAGTGGTGCTGTATTTCAGTAACTTCAACATCCACCCCGAGGCGGAATATCTCAAGCGCCTCGAAACCGCGCGCAAGCTGGCGCAAAAGATGAATCTGGTGATCGAGGAAGATCAGTACGATCACGCTGAATGGCTGGCGCATATCCAAGGCTTGGAAAACGAGCCGGAGAAGGGCGCGCGCTGTCGTAAATGTTTTGAGTTCAGTCTGACCCGCACCAATCAGATGGCGGAACGGCTCGGCATCCCGGCCTTTGCCACGACGCTTACACTCAGTCCGCATAAGGTGTCGCGCATCATTTTTGAAATCGGCGCAAAGTTTCCGCGTTTTGTGCCGATCGATTTCAAAAAGCACGGCGGTTTTCTGCGCAGTATTGAACTGAGCGAGGAATACGAACTCTACCGCCAGAGCTACTGCGGCTGTGAGTTTTCAAAAAAATAAACAGAGGATTTTTTACAGAAGGAAACGAAGGTAAACAAAGGAGTCTATTCCTTAGCGACCTTTATTCAGCCAGCAGTTTATTGATCGCGGCGGCGGCGCGGCGGCCTTCGCCCATCGCGAGAATGACCGTGGCGGCACCTAGCACAATGTCGCCGCCCGCGAAGACGCGGTCGAGCGAGGTTTTGCCGGTATCGTCCACAATCAGCGTGCCCCATTTGCTGGTTTGCAGTCCGGGCGTGGTCTGGCGGATGAGCGGGTTGGATTCGTTGCCGATGGCGACAATGACGGTATCGACGTCCATTTGAAATTCGCTGCCTTTGATTTCGACCGGACGGCGGCGGCCCGAGCTGTCGGGTTCGCCGAGTTCGTATTTCAGAACCTCCATGCCGGAAACCCAGCCGCGTTCGTCGGCCAGCAGGCGCTTCGGATTCTGCAGGATGTGGAAGATGACGCCTTCTTCTTTGGCGTGGGCGACTTCTTCAACGCGGGCAGGCATTTCGACCTCGGTGCGGCGGTAGATGAGGTGGACTTCTTCCGCGCCGAGGCGGATGGCGCTGCGGGCGGCATCCATGGCAACGTTGCCGCCGCCGAGCACGGCGACCTTCTTTGACGGGAAAATCGGGGTGGCGGCGCGATCGTCGTAACCCTTCATCAGATTGGCGCGGGTGAGATATTCGTTGGCGGAAAAGACGCCGACGAGGTTTTCGCCTTCAATGTTCATGAACTTAGGCAGGCCGGCACCGGTGCCGATGAAAAGGGCGTCGTAGCCGTCTTTTTCGAGCAGGTCGGTCAGGCGACGGGTACGGCCAATGACATAGTCGGTCTTAATTTCGACGCCCATGGACTTGAGACTGCTGATTTCCTGATCGACGATGGCTTTGGGCAGGCGGAACTCGGGAATGCCGTAGAGGAGCACGCCGCCGGGGCGGTGGAAGGCTTCAAATACGGTCACTTCGTGGCCTTCGCGGCGGACGTCGGCGGCAACCGTGATACTGGCCGGGCCGCTGCCGATAATGCCTACTTTCCGGCCTGTGGCAGGCTTTACAGCGGGTGGTTGCATTAATCCGTTTTCGCGTTCCCAGTCGGCCACGTAACGCTCCAGACGGCCAATGGAGACGGCTTTATCGATCGATTTGAGCGCTTTGCCGACGGTGCAGGGTTCCTGACATTGGGTTTCCTGCGGGCAAACGCGTCCGCAGACGGCGGGAAGCAGACTGCTTTCGCGGATGATACCGATGGCGGATTTATAGTCGCCGTCGGCGATTTTCTGAATAAAGGCGGGAATATCGATACCGACGGGGCAACCTTTGATACAAGGCTTGGTCGGGCATTGCAGGCAGCGCTCGGCTTCGAGCTTGGCCTGTTCTTCGGAGTAGCCCAGCGCAACTTCCTGCATATTGCCGCGCCGCACGGTCGGGTCCTGGGCGGGCATTTCCTGCGCCGTGATGGCCATCCTCTGTTTGGGTTTGAGCGGTTTGGTCAATCCGGCCAGTTCGTAGCGGGCTTTTTCAGCAAGTTGTTCGGGCGTAGGGTGAGACATTTTGGATTTCCGATTTAAGATTTATGATTTCAGACAGACTTCTCAATCGCCTCTTCAAGGTGACAGCGGTGGTGGTCGGCATCTTCGCGGGGTTTGTAGGCTTTCAGGCGGGTGATCATATTGTCGAAGTCCACCAGGTGACCGTCAAACTCCGGGCCGTCCACGCAAACAAATTTGGTTTCCGTGCCGACGGTTACGCGGCATCCGCCGCACATGCCGGTTCCGTCCACCATGATGGTGTTGAGAGAAACCATGGTGTGCACGCCGTAGGGGCGGGTGGTTTCGGCGCAGAACTTCATCATGATCGGTGGACCGATAGCGACCGCCAGCGCGGGCTTCGGATCGGCTTCGCAAAGCTCTTTGAGCGGAGCGGTGACGAGCGCTTTGCGGCCATAGGAACCGTCGTCGGTGCAGATAATCAGTTCGTCGGCGATTTTGCGCATTTCGTCTTCGAGGATCAGCAGCTGTTTGTTGCGCGCGCCCATGATGATGATCACTTCGTTGCCAGCGGCTTTCATCGCCTGCGCGATGGGGTGGAGCGGGGCGACGCCGATTCCGCCGCCGACGCAAATGACGCGTCCGAATTTTTCAATATGGGTCGGCTGACCGAGCGGACCTACGAGGTGCTCGACGGTGTCGCCGACATTTTTCAGCGCCAGCAGATGGGTTGTGCGGCCCACGGTTTGGAAAATAATTGTGATCGATCCTTCGACCGGATCGGCGTCGGCAATCGTCAGCGGAATGCGTTCACCAAAATGGCTGTTGAGCTGGACGATGACGAACTGTCCGGCACGGCGCTCGCTGGCGATCAGCGGGGCTTCAATGCGCATCAGGAACACTTCATCGGAGAGCTGTTTTTTGAAAATTATACGATTCATAAGCGGCGAATAGTACGGGATGAAAATGGAAATGTGAAACCGGAAACTTGAGATTCTTACCGCAGGACAGACAGCGATTCGAAGACGGGGATTTTTAACAGAAGGAAACAAAGGGGACGAAGGGATAACCAACGGCGAATGCCGTCTATTTCTTTCGCACCTTGTTCTTTTCGGTCACGTGGACGATCTTCGGCTTATTGGCATGGGCTTCAGCCTCGCTCATCTGGGCGTAGGTGATGATGATCACCTTGTCGCCGACCATGCCGAGACGGGCGGCGGGGCCGTTGAGTTCAACGATCCCGGTGCCGCGTTTGCCTGAAATAGCATAAGTGACCAGCCGTTCCCCGTTGTTCAGATTGACCACATGAACCTGTTCGCCATCCAGAATATCGGCGGCATCGAGCAGATTCTGGTCAATGCAGATACTGCCCGTGTAATAGAGCTCGGTGCCCGTCAGGGTGGCCATATGAATCTTCGATTTGAGCATGGTGCGTTCCATCAAACACTTCCTCCAAAGGGGCCGAAATGTACCCCCAGACGGACGGAAATACACGTAAAAAATGGACTAAACGATACTACTTCCGGTTAATGAAGTTCTCGATCCGCTCGGCATTTTCGCGGGCATGGGCATTGAGACTAACATCTCCGACCAAAGCCGAGAGCATTTGCAAGTCCTTCCACAAAGCAAGGTTTCCGGGCTGAATCTTGAGTGCTTTTTGCACGTACTCTATCCCGTCTTCCTGCTGCCCCGCGCCGAAGAGATATTTTCCTTTAAGCCCCAGCATCAGCGGCGATTGCGGATAGGCGGCCACAGCCCGGTCGAGAATCTGTTTTGCAAACTCCGGATTGCCGGCCTGCATGCCTAATCCCACCAGATTGTACAACGACCAGAAATCGGTCGGATCCAATTGCAGGGCCATCTGGAATTGTTTGGCGGCTTCCTCCAACTGACCACTATTTTGGCATGACTGCGCGGAGGAATTCAGCATGGCCACCAGTTCATTTTTCACCACCGGGTTATCGGGCGATATCTCATGAGCTTTTGAAAGGAGCGCGAACGATTCACTGTTTTTACCCTGTGCGCGCAGAACGGAGGCTTCTAATGTTGAACGGACAGCTTCATGCTCGGCCTTCAAGCGGGCTGCCGTCTGTTCGTCGAGTTTGTTGAGCCAGGTGTCAGGAATCGCCGTAAAAACATGCAGTAAAGCGGCCTGATTTTCGTCGGTGGTGTAATGCAAAGCGCTTTTCGGTGCGGAATATTCAATGCAGGGGCGATCATCCGTATTCAGTTTACCGGAACCGGCAAACTCGGGTTTTTGACTTATATCCGCCACAAACATACCCAGAATCATTTCAGGCGATGTAAACCCGATTTCTGATAGGGATTGGCGGACTGCCGGAATATTATAGTTTCGTCGCAGCACCTCGGCATCCAGTTTCATATCACCTTTAAAGCCGACCAGGATGGTATCAAAGCCTGTGAAGAACAGAGCTGTGTTCGGAAATACGCTCACAAAGGAACGCACAATGGTTAGATAGTCGTCCAGCGACAGCTCATACAGCGGCAGGTATTGTCCCATGATGCCGTCGCTATTCAGTTTTGCCTTAGCGAGTTTAAAATATTCTACCGCATATAATTTAGCGGCACCGGCCATAACCGGTTCAAACGGGTCGGCGGTGATCACGTCGTACCGGTTTGTGGTGGAAAACAGATGGTTGCGACCGTCGTTAATCGTGACGATGGCTCGCGGGTTATCCAGAATATTATGATTGAGAGAGCCCCAAATCCGGGTGGCTTTCTGCACGGCGGGCTCGATTTCGACCACCTCCAGACGATCCAGCGGATGACAACCCAGTGAGCCGAAACTCACCCCGGCTCCCAGCCCGATATTAACCGCTTTTTTTGCCTGCGGATGAAACAGCAGCGGCAAGTGGCCGATCATGCGCTGCAAGACCATACTGCGGGGGCTTTGATCCGCCTCGGTCTTTCCATCCACACAGAAATATTTCTGTTCGTTGTCATTAACATGAACCGACACGGTCGAAGCCAGCGCTTCCTCATAATGCAGCAACCGGTCTGCAATAATGGTTTCGCGCAGGACGACTTTCCCGTCTCGTATAAAATTAAACGGGCTGAAAAACGCGCCGGACGCCAGCATGGATTTGTTCCAGGTCGGCGGACTAAAAAAGGCAACCAGAGCGATGATGGCGATCAGAGCAATGGATGCCAGACGCAGCCACAGGATGCGACCCCAAACAACTAACGAAAGGAGTCCGCCGCCCAGCATCAGGGCGCTGAGAACCAGCAGAGAGCGTTCCATTCCAAGGATTGGAAGAAGAATGAATCCTCCGACAAATGACCCCGCCACGGCGCCCAGCGTGTTCAGAGCGTAAACCATTCCAACGGCTCCGGACGAGCTGGACTCATCGTGCCGCACCATGCGCGTTACGGTCGTGAAGGATATACCGAACAGAATCGCCGGCAGCGCCAGATGGGAGACGGAGATTAAAAAGCGCGCCTGATTCATGCTCTGCCATGAAAAACCATGCGCCAGCAAGTGATTCAGCAGGAAGTCCGGTCCGCGGTCAAAACGGTAGAGCGACCACAGTGTGCAGAACCCGATCAATGCCACGGTAGTTGCGAGGAGCGGGAGCAGATTTTTTATGCGATCCAGCACCAGCGCAATCAGCAGCGAGCCGACGCTCATGCCGAGCAGAAACACACCCAGCATGACGGTAAACGAATAGGTGGTTGATCCGAATACGAGAATCAGCGATCTGAACCAGACCACTTCCAGCGCCAGCGACACAAAGCCGCACAGTATGGTTATCGAAATGGCGTAGCGGGAGGTGAACGGCATTAAACGCCACTTGAATTTCGGTCTCGCAGGTTCCATCGAAGGCTGTTCAATGATTCGTCCTCGCGCCAGCATCCAGGCTCCCAGCCCGGCCACCAGTTCAGTGCTGACGGCTAAAAAATTTGTATTGGTCAGACCGATCGCCGGGATCAGGTAAAACCCGCTCAGGAAAATACCCGCCACCGCGCCCAGCGTATTGATTCCGTACAGCCAGCCCATTCTGGATCCGAAATTCGCCTCATTCCTAGCCAGTCCGCGAATCAGGACGGGCAGGGTGCCGCCCATGCAAATCGTCGGGAATAAGAGCAGAATAAACGCCAGTATGAACCGGAGCGGCGTCAGGAAGGCCAAGTCTTCTGATATATGGCGGTAAGCCAATCCGTAGATGACCTGAATCAGATGGAACAGGAACGGGATAGATAAAGCGTAAACGGCAACGCCCCATTCCAGCCAGGCGAAGCATTTCAGCGGGTTTTTCAGACGTTCGCCGATCCGTCCGAAAAGGTGCGCGCCGATCCCCAGCCCGCCCATAAAGGCGGTCAGCACCGTGGCGCTGGCAAAGACCGTGTTGCCGAAAATGAATCCCAAATGGCGCATCCAGAGCAGTTGGTAGACCAGCGCTGAAAAGCCGGAGAAAAAGAAAGCAATCGATATCCAGAACATAGAAAAATCCTTTCCGTAAGAAGCGCGGCACTCTACTTCAAACACGGTGAATGGAAAAGAAAATTGGTTCGTAAGAACAGGTTTCCATCCAGAATTCCAGACATTGGAAACTTATCTCGCAAAAGGGAACGCGGTGAAAGAATCACGCGATCCAAAGCCTGTCGGCGAGAAAGAAGTGTTTGCAGCCGTTCGCGCCTAAAGAGGAGGAAGCCGGAAAGGCTCCGCTATACTTTCTTCGCCGGATTTTCGATCCATGCAGTTTTGCGGTGTGATTTTTGGATTGTTCTCCATACAGAACGAACAGAACTGCACATAGTCCGCCAGCGACATCCGGACACGGGAAGGCTCCACGGCTTCCTGAACTTGCGGGAAATTAAGCATTCTTCATCTCCTGAATCCGGTAAAACCCTCTGGGCTTATTTTTCGAATGCGGAGCGGGGAATCTGCGACTGCCGGATAATCGAAAGCAAGGTGCCCTTGCGCAGTTCGTGATGGTCAGGAACGGGAACTGTTATGGTTGACGGACCGGAAATCTGTTTCTGCATGACGACATGACTGCCGCGCTGGCGAACCGCTGAGAAACCATTTTTTTCCAGAATGCGGCAAACCGCTTTGCCCGAGAGTGGCGGAAGCTTAGGCAACCGCAACCTCCATGCTGCTGATGTAAACCTCGCCATGCCACCGGTCTGAAATCTCGGCGGGCGAGGCGGTTTCGAGGAAGAGTTCGACAGCCTCTTTCAGGTTGGCGCGGGCTTCTGCAATCGTCTCACCCTGGCTGGCGACATCAACTTCGGGGCAGAGGGCAGAGTAACCGTCGCCTTCACGTTCGATAACCATGGTCATACTTCTTGTCATAATCCTGCTCCTTTAAAGGCCGGACGGATTAAACCAGAACTCATTCAAGTTGTCCAGCCGAGGCATTCTCTTGGTCGCGCGCCCAGCCCGAGGAGGGGAATTTGTGCGAAGCACTTTGGAGTGTCCCGCCACAGCCTGTCGGCGATAAAACCCGGATTGGGGTAGGGACGGCTCTCCGAGCCGTCCGTCTCTTTAATCATTCGGACGGCTCGGAGAG
>CAIKWE010000050.1 GCA_903831085.1 uncultured Verrucomicrobiota bacterium
AGCAATATCTCAGCGTCCCGGAGCATCCGGATAATCTGTTCGGCATTGTACTTTTTCCTGATCGACATGTGTCCTCCTTATTCGTTTTTACCCGCAGAATACTAACTCTGCGAGTGGTTTCGTTTAAGGGGGTCAGGTCACTATTCCAACAACTCCGCAACAAGATCAGGTTGTTCAAGATTTCATCAATCAACGGATTAACAATCCCGGCAATTACGATCTGAATGATAGAAACTGCGCTACAACAGTTCGTGATGCGCTGAATACAGGAGGAATTAACATACCGAGAACGATTCTTCCGCGAACTTTGATTAAGGATTTGCAACAACAATTCCCGACGAGGAGGCCCTAGTGAGAATAATGAAATGTTTATCTTTGTTTGCTCTTAGCGGAGTGCTTTTGCCGCTGGTATTTGAAGCGGTTTGGCGGCTGGTGAGCACATATCCAACGGTCGAACGAGAATTAGGGCTCAGTATTCAGAATTTAATGTTAATTCTCTGGCCTAGCTCGTTGATGATGTTACCCGCCGGTGATGACCCGAGTTTTTACCTAGTGGGTCTTTTGTTATCAATGGCAGTAAATGTGGTGCTGTATGTCGCCATCGGTGTCGCTATTTGGTTCGGCTTTTTCAAGAAGCACCATGTAGTTCTTGTTTCCCTCGCTATCATACTAGCTTTTATGTGGTGGTATCTATTGACGCTATAACCATCAGCTCCAGAAAAGAAAAGTGACCAGTCCTATCTTTTTAACCTTTTTGATTAAGCGCCGGAAGTGAGCGGGGCTCCGCCCGGTAGATAAGAGTCAGGCGTAGAGTTTTTCGATGTACTGTTTTGCGCTGTCGGACCAGAGGAAGCGCGCTTCGCTGGCGGCTTTGCAGATCAATTTCCATTTTTCCGGTTCGGTGGCGTGCAGATGTAGCGCCTCTTTGAGCGCGACGGCCAGATGATCGACCTGTTTCTGAAGAGTCGTGCCTTCAAAGCCGAATCCATTGATACCCGGCTTAACGGTGTCGCGCAGTCCGCCGGTGCGGTGAACGAGGCAAGGCTGACCGTCGCACATGGCCAGCATCTGGCCGATGCCGCAAGGTTCGAAGGAGCTGGGCATGAGGAACAAATCACCGGACGCATACAGCGCTTTCGCCGCTTTGTCGGAATATCCGTTCAGGAAAATAAAATTACTGTGTGTCGCGGCGGCTTCGGTGAGGAACGTTTCAGTGCTGCGGTCGCCGGTGCCGAGCAGAATGTAGAGTCCTTTCGGGCCGATGGCTTTCAGAATTTTTTCCAGTCCGGTCAGGCCGGTACTGCCGGTCGCTTTGAGCAGAAGCATTTTTTGGTCGACGACGCGGCTGATGCTGGTGGCGATGAAGGACGGTTTCGTGCGCGCGGCTTCCAGTTTTTCCAAGGTTTGGAAAACGGTGAAGTCGGCGAAGGAGAGAGAACTGCGCCGCGCCGCCCAGTGAGCGGCTTCGGCTTTGATCAGCGCGAGGAGCGCTTTGGCGTCACTCTTCGCGGGCCGGACGTCGGGATATTCACATCCGTTAAGGATGCCGTGCAGGCGGCCCGCCGCCATGGTGCGCTGTAAATCACCGTCGAGTCCTTCGCCGCCGAAGAACTGCGGCGGGCGGCTGGGCTCAAGGATTTCAATCGCATAGGAAGGTGAAACGGTGTGAACCGCATCGGCCAGCCGGATGCCGATCGCCATGGGGTTGATGCAGTCGATCCAGCGCGGGTCGCGCAGTTCACCGGGGATTTCCTCGCCGAAATGAATGTCGGGATACCAGCTTTCGAGCGAAGAGCGGTCGCCGCTGAGCGGGCGGATGCCTTGCAGCGCGAGGTTGTGGATGGTGTAAACCGTGCGGATGTTTTTCAGCGCGGCGCAGGACGGATCGTATTTGCGCAGGAGAAGCAGGAATGCGGCGTGCCAGTCGTGCAGATGCAGGACATCGAGCGGGCCGAAAAGATTTTCTTTAACGGCGGCGGCGGCGGCGGCGCAGAAGCAGGCGAATTTAGTGGCGTCGGTGGCGAAAGGGCGTCCGGGCGGATCATTGCTGTAAATGTCGTGATGCTCTTTTTCGGCGTTGTAGTGAAGAGACGTGTGATGGTCGATGACATAGTGCGTGGAGCGTCCGGCGGCTTCGGTGCGCGGGCGGACCTGGTAAAGCACGGCTTCGTCCAGACGACCGGCAAAGGTGAAGCGGATGGCGGCGACACGGGTGGCTCCGGCGAGCTCGTGCAGAAAACCGTAAGAGGGGGTGACGATGGAGGTTTTGCAGTCCTGATCGGCCAGCGCGGCGGGAATGTCACGAATGACATCACCGATTCCGCCGACTTTACAGCGCGCAATACCGTCATTCTCCGCGGCGACCATTAAAATTTTCAGCGAATCGCTCATGGGACGTGACAATACCACAATGTGCTGTCAGCCGGAAGAAGCTTTTTTTATTTTGAAAACCCGGCAGTCAGCTTTTGTTTGCCTTAATATGGCCAAAATTTATCCTATTTTGGCGATTTAACAAAACAGCCTCCAAAAATTAGCATTATTTTTGTCATAAAATTACGATAATTTCCTTGATAGGCCAAAAATAGGTGGTAGTTTCTGTCAAGATTTTTGACCTGATTGTGTTTTAAGGAGAAAACGATGGAAAAAACAGTTATGGATGGCGGGCAGGCGCTGATTAAGTGTCTGGAGGCGGAAGGCGTCGAATATATCTTCGGATATTCCGGCGGTTCGGTTATTCCGATTTTTGACGCGATGATCACCGCGCCCAGCAACATTAAGTTTGTTCTGGTTCGCCACGAGCAGGGCGCCGCTCACATGGCCGACGGTTACGCCCGCGCCACCGGCAAGCCTGCCGTCACGCTTGTCACCAGCGGCCCCGGCGCCACCAATGTCATCACCGGCATTATGACCGCGCACATGGACTCCGTTCCGATGGTTATCCTGACCGGACAGTCGGTTTCGTGGATGATCGGCAAGGACGCTTTTCAGGAAGCGGACATTTTCGGCATCACCATGCCGGTTGTTAAGCACAGTTATCTGCTCAAATCCCCCAACGACATTCCGCGTACCGTCCGCGAAGCGTTTCATATCGCCACCACCGGCCGCCCCGGCCCGGTCTTGATCGATATTCCCAAAGACGTGAGCGCCGGTTCGTTCACGGCCGATCTGCACGCCGAAATGGATATTCCCGGCTACAAACTTCATTCTGGAAAAATTGATCTCGCCAAGGTCAAAGAAATCGCCGAAGCCATCAGCAAATCGCAGCGGCCCGTTATTCTGGCCGGACACGGCGTGCTGATTTCCGGAGGGCATAAAGAGTTGCGCGCGCTGGCCGAAAAACTGAACGCGCCCGTCACCACCACACTGCTGGGCAAAGGCGCTTTTCCCGAAACGCATAAACTGTCGCTCGGCTGGCTCGGTATGCACGGCACGGCTTACGCCAACAAAGCCATGTGCGAGTGCGACCTGCTGCTGAATATCGGCTCGCGTTTCGACGACCGCATCATCGGCGACCCGAAATTTTTCTGTAAAGAAGCCACGGTCATCCATGTGGATATTGACCCGGCGGAAATCGGCAAAATGATCCGCCCGCAGATCCACTGCATCGCCGACGCGAAACTCTTCATCGAAGAACTCAGCAAGCACGTCGGCAAGCTCAACACCGGCGAGTGGCTCAAAACTCTCGACGGCTGGAAGCAGAAATACCCGCTCAAATTCAAGCGGCAGGGCAATCTCAAGATGCAGCACGTCATTGACGAGTTCTACAAACTTTCCAACGGCAAAGCCGTTGTCGTCACCGACGTCGGCCAGCACCAGATGTGGGCGGCGCAGTTCTACAAAACGGATGCGCCGAACAACTTCCTCAGCTCCGGCGGCGCGGGCACGATGGGCTTCGGCGTTCCGGCCGCCATCGGCGCGCAGTTTGGCCGTCCGAAAGACACCGTTATCGCGTTCTGCGGTGACGGCGGATTCCAGATGACTGAATTCGAACTGGCCACCGCCGCGCTCCATAAACTGCCGATCAAGTTTGTTGTTCTCAACAACCACTACCTCGGCATGGTTCGTCAGTGGCAGGAACTCTTCTACGACGACCGCACCTGCGGTGTGGACCTCGAAGGCAACCCTGACTTCGTCAAGCTGGCCGATGCCTACGGCATCAAAGGCTTCAACTTGCGCCGCCCCGGCGATGTCAAACGCATCGTCAAAGCCGCGCTGGCCTACAACAAAGGCCCGTGCCTCATCAACTGCGAAGTCGAGAAAACCGACAACGTGTTCCCGATGATTCCCGCCGGCAAGCGCATCGAAGCCATGATTATCGAAGCGCCTAAAGCGGGCAGTAAGAAACTCGAAAAACCGACCGGATCGACCTGATCCTGGAATTTTACAGAAGGAAACGAAGGATAACAAAGGATGCATCCGCTGTTCCAGAAAGCCGACAAGCTCAGTGCCGAAGTCATCGGTGCGGCAATGGAGGTTCACTCGCAGAAAGGGTCGGGATTGATCGAATCAATCTATGAAAAATGTTTTCTTCGGGAACTGGAACTCAAGAAGATCGGAACGTCTGCTCAGAAGAAAGTGGATATTGAATACAAAGGAACCGTGTTTGAGGAATTTCTGAAATTCGACATTCTGGTTGAGGATTGTCTGCTTCTGGAGCTGAAGTCTGTTGAAAACGTACTGCCGGTTCATAAGGCGCAGTTGTTGAGCTACATGAAACTGCTGAACGTTCCGATAGGATTACTGATTAACTTTCATGAGGTGCATTTGAAAAATGGAATAACCAGAATGATATTACCGGGAGCGAACTAATGACCTTCGTTTTCCTTCGTTACCTTCTGTAGAAAATATTTAAGGAGAAAATCATGATTAACGCAAAACCGATTCATACTTTGAGTGTTTACGTCACCAACAAGCCCGGCGTTCTGGCCCGTATCGCGCAGACTTTCTCGCGGCGTGGCTATAACATCGAGTCGCTCGTCGTCTCGCCCGCCATTGACGGCAATTTTTCGCGCATGACCATCGGTGTCAGCGGCGAAGCCGACGGCCTCGACCAGATCATCCGGCAGGTCAGCAAGCTGATCGACGTACTGCGCTGTGTTGACCACACCTATGACGACGCCGTCGTCAAAGAAATGGGCCTGATCAAAGTCGCCGTCAGCGCCGAAGAGCGCGGCGAAGCGCTGCAGATCGCCGAACACTTCGGATGCAAAACTGTGGATCTCACCGATACATCCATGATCCTGCAGGCGGTTGGTGATCCGGCGAAAATCGACGCGCTCGTTGAGATGATCGAAAAGTTCAAGATCATCGAACTCGTCCGCACCGGCAAAGTTCTGCTGGCCCGCGGTGCCGAAACAACGTAATTCATTTTTACAGAAGGAAACGAAGGTTAACGAAGGCTGTTCAACCCCTTGGTTTTTCCTTTGTTACCTTCTGTTGAAAATATTTGTTCGGTGTGATGGTGTTTCGAATTTATGAAGACTCTTTTGCTAACGCCGCCGCTGTTGCAGCCGAACACGCCGTACGCGGCGACGCCGATTTTAACGGCGTGGCTCCGCTCGCAAGGGCAGGAGGCTGTGCAGGCCGATCTTTCGCTCGAACTGTTGCTTAAACTTTTCTCGGATGACGGTCTCGCTCAGCTTTTCCGGGCATTGGAAAAAAATCCTGAAGCCGCCGGATTTCTGGCGCTCGAAGAAGAATACCGTGCCGTCATCGGCGAGGTGATGGAATTTCTGCAGGATCACAAACCGTCCGCCGCGAAACGGCTGGCGAAACGCGGCACATTTCCTGAAGGACCGCACTTGCTGCGGGCTTACGAACAGGACGAACAGTTCGGCTGGGATTTCCGGGGATTGGAACGGCATGACCGCGCCCGCTATCTGTGCAGTCTTTACCTCGACGACATCGCCGAAGCCGCCGCGCTGCTCGATCCGCACTTCGGCTTTTCGCGCTATGCCGAGAAGCTTGCCGCCTCACTTCCAAACTTTGGAAAAATCAAAGATGTGCTGGAGCAGCAAGGTAGGGCGCGATCGCCGAGCGCGCCATCAGTTTTAAATTCCAAGGCCGGCGGGACGCCGGCGATACGTACCGCAGCCGCCGGGACGGCGGCAATATGTACCGCCGGCGTCCCGCCGGCCTTGCTCTTTCTCCAATGGCTGGAAGAGCTGACCGACGAGCAGATTGAAAAACACAGTCCGCAACTGGTTGCCATTACGGTTCCGTTTCCCGGCTGTCTATTCGGCGCGCTGTCCATTACAAGCCGGATCAAGCAGACCCGTCCGGACATCCGCATCGTGCTGGGCGGCGGTTATGTGAATACTGAACTGCGTGAACTGACCGATCCGGCCATTTTCGAATACGTCGATTTCATCACGCTCGACAGCGGCATGCTTCCGCTTCTGCGGATCGCCGAAGGAGCGGAACCGTCGAAATGGGTTCGTACGTTCGTTCGTGAGAAAGGTAGGGCGGTCTGTCCCAGACCGCCGCGGACGGCTGGGACAGCCGTCCCTACCCATGACGAAAGCGGAGTTGTTCGTTTTTATGACAGCGGCGAAGCGCCGGTCGCGCACGACACACTTCCGCCGCCGGTTTATGACGGCCTGCCGCTGGATCGCTACTTTGGTCTGTTTGAAGTGCTTAATCCCGTCACGCGGCTCTGGTCGGACGGACGCTGGAACAAGCTGGTGCTGGCGCACGGCTGCTGCTGGAAACGCTGCGCCTTCTGCGACACAACCATCGATTATATCTGCCGCTACGATCCGGCGCGTCCATCCACCGTCTGCGACTGGATGGAAAGTATCATCGCCGCGACCGGCTTCAATGGATTCCATTTTGTCGACGAAGCCTTGCCGCCCGAACTGCTCGACGGTTTGTGCGATGAAATTCTGCGCCGCGGACTGAAGGCCGAATGGTGGGGCAATATCCGTTTTGAAAAACGGCTCAACATGCCGCTGATCGAAAAAATGGCGGCCGCCGGATGTATCGCCGTCACCGGCGGACTCGAAACCTGCTGTGACCGAACGCTCAAGCTGATGAACAAAGGCATCACCGTTGCCGGTGCGGAAAAAGTGCTGGCCGACTTTTCCGACGCGGGCATCATGACGCACGCCTATCTGATGTACGGCTTTCCGACGCAGACTCTGGATGAAATCTTTCCACCCGCCTGCAACGCTGTAGCACTGCGGGCAGGAGCTTTGGAAACCGTTCGGCGTTTGATGGAAGCTGGCGTTTTACATTCGGCCTACTGGCACCGCTTCGCGCTGACGGCACACAGCGAAATCGCCCGCGACCCGGAACGGTTTGGAATCAAGCTTCTGCCGGAAACTTCCGGCGGATTCGCCCGCAACGAAATTCCGTTTGACGGACAGTTTGATTACGACCTCGCCGCTGTCGGAGAAGCTCTCTGCACCGCCACGTATAATTATCAGCACGGCACCGGCTTCGATGTTCCGGTTATGGATTGGCTGGGGTGATTTTCCGAACTTCGGAAGAATTTTCCTCGCAGAGAACGCTAAGGGTTCCAAGCATTGGAACCGCGGGGCAGCAGATTCTAAGATTAATTGGCTGACCCCTTTTTTTTCCATTTTTCATCTATTTAAATTTGCTGAGCAAATAGAGCATCAAGAGCGGTATAGCAATGGCCGTGATAGCGATTAGCCATCGATAGTGCCGCCCGGAGTATGGTGCCAGAACGGCGTTAATGCCGGCGCAGTCGGCTAGTGTGACAGCGACACTTTTCGCATACTCCTCTTTCATCATTCTTTTCGTTAATCCACGTTTTTTCAGATCGCGTCTCACGATCCTTGGGATGTTCAAGTGCAGTTCGACGTCACCAAAAACCAATTCTACAGCGCCGCAGTTTCCTTCTGGTGTAAGCGTGATGGATTTCACCTCATTGTATGGGACATAGAGGGTGTCATCTCGTTCTTTTAATTCGAGCGGGGAAGGGAGTTCTCCGTTTAACTTTCTGCCAGTAATCTTACTCCGAATGCTTTCTGTAATTCCTCGTATAACTCCAACGACTAATCCGAGAACAGGGGCTCCGGCTGCGCCATAAATGCCAATTGACCGAAACTGCGATTTTGTGACGAAAATTAAATCTTCGTTTGTTAACAAGATGAATCCCCAGCTTCTGTTCGCGGCACCTCTTCCTCCGAAAACTGATGCATCAGAGATTATTGCTTTGTACGGGGGTTTGATTTGTATTTTCTTTTCCATGGGTATTTTGACCCTTCTCTCTAATTTCCTAGCACCCCTATGCTGCCGATAATCAGGCCCGCTATGAAAGATATCGCTGAAGCCCATGCTAGCGAGTGAAGTACGCAGGATGGGCCCGATCGTGTATCGTCACGGCTCAGAAATTCTTCCCACTCAATCTTGTCAGCGTAAAATTGGGTTAAGTCAAATTTGTACTTACGGAACAAACCTTCTGCTCTGTAGTACGCAATCGTACTTCGTAAAAGATGCAGTAGCAGTCCTGCGCCAAATGACCACAAGGCGATCGCAACACAACAAGGGAGATTGGTTCCTTTGGTCGCGATATATGTAAGGCTCGCCGCTAGCCCGCCGCCGTTTAAGATGAAAAGATGTTGAATGACCGTGGTCTCATGTTCCCATGCAAACTCAGCGAGACTAGACCAGCGCCGGTCGATGTCATTGAGTTTTGCTTGGAGATCATTTGATTCTTTGATTTCTGAGTATTTCATCGAGTACCTCCAGAAGACGGAAGGCTTTTAGCGTTTGGCGGGCCCTTCGGCAAGCTTCTGCCTTCGTTATCCTTTGCGACCTTCTGTGAAATGACTCTTCCTGTTTAAATTTTTGGCGATGGCGTCCATGGCGAGGCGGGCGGTGGAGAAGGCGGCCTGTAAATTATAGCCGCCGCTCGGGCCGTCGATGTCGAGAATTTCACCCGCGAAGAAAAGCCCCGGAACTTTTTTCGATTCCATGGTGCGCGAGTCGACTTCGTTGAGCGCGATGCCGCCGACGGTGACCATCGCTTCTTTGAGCGGACGGACGCGGAGCGGATTGAGCGTCCAGCGTTTACCGTTCATGTCGACTTCGAAGCTGTAGTTTTTGAGATCGCGCCGCGCGATGATGCGGCTGGCGTTGGTGACCGCCGGTCCGCCGATGCCGTATTTTTCAATTTCCAAAAAGCCTTCGGTGGTGGCGACGGCTTTTCCGCCGACCATAATTTTCAGAACGACGTTCGGGATACTGCGCACCGGATTGGCGTGAATCCATGCGGGCGGCATATCGAATCCGGCGAGGCCGGGGCGGTAGGGCGTTATTTTATGTCCTAGAGCCGAAGCCCATTTCTGTCCGTCGCCGACGGAGCCGGTTTTGGGATAGCTGACGCCGCCAGTGGCGAGCAGGAGAGCGCGAGAAGTGAGTTCGACGCTGTCGGTTTTGACCAGCCATTCGCCGGTTTGCAGCGGGATGATTTTATGCACGGCGCTGTTGAGCATGACGCCGATGTTGTATTTCGCCAGCAGGTCGGTGAAGAGGTGGTGGACGTCCGCCGCTTTTTCGCTGGCCGGATAAACCCGTTTGTCGCGCTGCATTTTGGTGACGAGTCCGTTTTTATGGCACCACTCGCGCAGGGCGGACGGCGGAAAGGCGGTCAGCGCCGGTTCGAGAAACGGGGCGACCGGATCGCCGTAGTCGGCCAGCATTTCTTTGACGGGCAGGGCGGAGGTGATGTTGCAGCGGTTATTGCCGCACATCAGCAGTTTGCGCCCCGGCTTCGGACAGCGTTCGAGAATGACGGTGCGGATTTTACGTTCGCCTGCGTTGACGCCGGCCATAAAGCCCGCCGCCCCGCCGCCGATGATGATGAGGTCTGTGTTTGTTGCCATAGAATTTTTCCACTAGAGATTTTTCACCCAGCCTTCGCCAAGGCTACGGCGGGCGCGGCAGAGGTAACAAGGAAAACTAAGGGGGAGAGTGTTTCATTATCAACCTGAGAGAGAGTTTTTACAGAAGGTAACGAAGGGAAACTAAGGGGAGAGTATTTCATTATCAACCTAAGAGAGCTTTTTCACAGAAGGAAACGAAGGAGAACTAAGGGGCGAGTATTTCATTTCAATTCACTGTTCATTTTCCACAGAAGGTAACGAAGGAGAACAAAGGGGAAGCCAACTCACTCTAACTCTACTTCGTTAACCTTCGTTTCCTTCTGTAAAATTTTCTTGGTCATGCCTGTTGCGAGGCTTCGGCCAGTTTGGTGAGTTTTTCGAGCGCGGCGCCGGAGTCGATCGATTCGGCGGCCAGTTTGATTCCTTCCGGCGGAGTCTTGGCTTTTCCGCCCGCCATGATGGCGAAGGCGGCGTTGAGCAGCAGGATGTCGCGCTTAGGACCTTTTTCGCCTTTAAACAGCGACCGGATAATTTTGGCGTTTTCCCCCGGATCGCCGCCGGTGATATCGGCGGTGCGGGCGGGAGCCAGTCCGAGTCCGGCGGGCTGCACTTCGTAGGTTTCCAGTTTGCCGCGGCGGATTTCGGTGACGAGGCTGGTGGTGGTAGTAGTGATCTCGTCGAGTCCGTCGTTACCGTGGACAACAAACAGATGGCTTGCGCCGAGCTGGGCGCAGGCGTCGGCGATCACCGGAACCAGTTTGGCAGAGAAAACACCGAGCACTCCGTTTTTAACTCCGGCCGGATTGCAGAGCGGGCCGAGGATGTTAAAGAGGCTCCAGAAGCCGAGTTCTTTGCGCGGGCCGACGGCATGTTTCATCGCCGGATGCAGGGCCGGGGCAAATAGGAAAGCGATACCGAGTTTTTCGAGACATTCTTCGGCTTTCTGCGGACTGTACTGAAGGTTGATTCCAAGCTCTGAAAGGACGTTGGCGGAGCCGCATTTGCTGGAAACGCCGTAGCTTCCGTGCTTGGCGACGGTGACGCCCGCTCCGGCGGTGACGAAGGCTGCGGCAGTGGAAATATTGAAGGTGTGCGCGCCGTCGCCGCCGGTTCCGACGATATCGACGGCCAGCGGGTCGGCGCAGCGTATTTTTACAGCGTTTTCGCGCATGGCCTGCGCCGCCCCGGCGATGATTTCGGGCGTTTCGCCGTGCATGCGGACGGCGGTGATAAACCCACCGATCTGGGCAGGCGTCGCCTCGCCCTTCATGATGTCCATGATGGCCTGAAAAGCCGTGTCGCGGCTCAGCGTCCCGCCTCCAACCAATGCTCGTATTGCGTCCTGAATCATGTGCACCTTTTTTACGCTTGTTTCACTCCGACGGGAACGTATCATGAACCAGATTTTTTTACAGAAGGAAACGAAGGAAAACGAAGCGTTTTTATGATGTTGCGCGGCCCTTTTCTTCCTTTGTTACCTTCTGTTAAATTTTTTGTCCAGTTGAGCTGAAGGAGTTTTATGTCCGTATCCCCGTTTGCCTGTACCAGTCCCGACGACGAAAAAGCGATGCTCGCCTCAATCGGCGCGAAGACGTTCGACGATCTTTTCGCCCACATTCCGGCGGAGTTTCAGTCGGATGAATTTAATCTGCCGGAAGGCCTCTCCGAAATGGAGATGATGCAGCAGATCCGTGCGATCGCCCGGAAAAATTCGTCCGACCTCACCAACTTTTGCGGCGCCGGTTTTTACGACCACTTCATTCCCGCCGCAGTCAATTCGCTGACTTCGCGCGGCGAATTCTTCACGGCCTACACGCCGTACCAGCCGGAAGCGGCGCAGGGCACGTTGCAGGCGATGTTTGAATATCAGACCGCCATGACCCGACTGACCGGAATGGAAGTTTCCAACGCGTCGCTCTACGACGGCGGCACCGCGCTGTTCGAAGGGATGATGATGGCGCTGCGCATCAGCAAGCGCAACCGCGTGCTGGTGGACGAAGGCGTCAGCCCGATTTATCGCACCATGCTTCGCAGTTACACCCGTAACCTCAAAATTGAATACCGCGAAGTTCCAATGGGTGAAGGTATTGCCGACCGCGCCGCTTTCGCCAAACAGCTCGACAATACGGTCGGCGCGGTGCTGCTGCAGAATCCCAACTTTTTCGGCTGTCTCGATGATCTGACCGACGTGATCGCTCTGGCGCACAGCGCCGGTGCGATCGCGGTGGTGTCGGCTTATCCGATTTCACTTGGCATCGTCAAAACGCCCGGCGAAATGGATGCGGATATCGTCACCGGCGACGGCCAGAGCCTCGGCCTGCCGCTTTCGTTCGGCGGACCGTATCTTGGATTCCTGACGGCGAAGAAAAAATATGTCCGCAATATACCGGGCCGTATCGTCGGCGCGACCACGGACGGGCAGGGGCGACGCGGTTATGTGCTGACACTGCAAGCCCGCGAACAGCATATCCGTCGCGAAAAGGCGGCGTCGAACATCTGCACCAACATGCAGCTCTGCGCGCTCCGCTCGGTTATTTATCTTTCGCTACTCGGCAAGCAGGGATTCGCCGACGTCGCCCGTCAGTGCATGGACCGCGCCGGTTATGCCTGGGCGCGACTCAAAGCGATCAAAGGCGTTGAGCCGCTCTATGACCGTCCGTTCTTCAACGAGTTCGCGCTGAAATTGCCGAAGGACGCGGGCGAAGTGGTCAGCGATTTGATCAGCGAAGGGATCGCCGCCGGATTCCCCGCCGGACGCTACTACACCGGCATGGAAAACGTTTTGCTCTGCGCCTTCACTGAAAAGCGCACGAAGAAGGAAATTGATATTTTGGCCGCTAAACTGGAGTCAGTGCTTTAGGAGATTTACCACAGAGCGCACAGAGACACAGAGGAAAAGGTAATGGACTATCCAGAAAAAAACCTGACGGAGAAAATCATCGGCGCGGCCATTGAAGTGCATAAATACTGGGGGCCGGGGCTGATTGAGAGTGTTTATGAAAAAAGCCTTGTCCGGGAACTGGAATTGCAGGGTGTTGAGTGTAAACAGCAGGTTGACCTGCCTTTGGAATACAAAGGAGCTCAAGTCGGCGATGGTTTGCGGCTGGATCTGATTGTTGAAGGGAAAGTGGTTGTTGAGCTGAAAGTGGTGAAAGATTTCGATCCTGTTCATGAATCCCAAATTTTGACGTATATGCGAATTACTAACTGCAAAGTCGGTTTGCTGATTAACTTTAATAAGCCAACACTGAGAGACGGCGTGAAACGCTATGTCATTTAGGCGTTCTCTGTGCCTCAGTGTTCTCTGTGGTAGAAAGAAAAACATATGAAACTGATTTACGAGATAAGTTCAAAAGGACGCGGCGGAGTGAGAATTCCGGAAGACCGCATTTCCGAACGCGACATCATCAGTAAAAATTTGCTGCGCGCGGCGCCGGCCGAACTGCCGGAGGTTTCTGAAAGCGAAGTGGTGCGGCATTACACCAAGCTGTCGCGCCGGAATTATTCGGTCGATACGCACTTTTATCCGCTCGGTTCCTGCACGATGAAGCATAATCCACGGGCCTGCGAAGCCGCCGCGTCACTGCCTGAGCTGTGTGAGACTCATCCGCTCTGGCCGCAGCTGCGACACGGCGGACTGCTGACGCAAGGCTCGCTTCAGATTCTTTATTCACTCGAACGGATGCTTTCTGAAATCACCGGCCTCGCCGAATTCACGCTTCAGCCGATGGCCGGTTCGCACGGCGAGCTGACTGCGGTGATGATGATGGCGGCCTATCACCGCGACCGCGGCAACAAGAAGACGCACATCATTATTCCCGACTCGGCGCACGGCACCAATCCTGCCAGCGCGGCGCTCGGCGGCTACGGTGTGGTGACGATTCCATCGGACGCCAGCGGCGACATGGATATCGACAAATTTAAGGCGGCGCTCAATGACGAAACCGCCGGCGTGATGCTGACACTGCCCAGCACGCTCGGCGTGTTTAATCCGAAGGTCAAAGAGATCATCAAGGCGGTGCATGCGGTGGATGGCCTGATGTATTACGACGGCGCAAACTTTAACGCCATCATGGGTCGCATTAAACCCGGCGATCTGGGCTTTGACCTCTGTCATTTGAATCTACACAAATCATTTTCCACGCCGCACGGCGGCGGCGGCCCCGGCACCGGCCCGGTCGGCGTCTGCGAAAAACTGCGGCCTTACCTGCCGATCTCGCGCGTGGCCAAAACCAAAGACGGAACCTATACGCTCGACTACGATTTCCCGAAGAGCATTGGCTACATCGCGCCGTTCTACGGCAACTTCGCCATCCTCGTCCGTGCTTACGCCTACCTGCTTATGCTCGGCCGCGATGGTCTGCGCGCCACCAGCGACCGCGCTGTGCTTAACGCCAATTACGTGCAGGAAAAACTGCGTCCGTATTTCGCGGCGGTCACCAAAGGACGCTGTATGCACGAATGCGTCTTCAGCGGCAAGACGCTGGGCGAGGGCGTTCATACGCTCGACCTCGCCAAGGCGCTGCTCGACCGTGGTTATCACGCGCCGACGATTTATTTCCCGCTCAACGTGCCGGAAGCGATCATGATTGAGCCGACCGAAACCGAAACGCGCGAAACGCTCGACGCATTCTGCAAGGACATGATCGAAATTTTCGAACTCTCCAAGACGGATCCGGATGCTGTGCATGCCGCGCCGGTCACCACGCCGGTTGGGCGGCTCGACGAAGTCGCCGCCGCGAAAAATATGGAGCTGGTCTACATTTAACCCGATGACTCGGCTCAAGAGAGTCGGCGACTGACCGGATCAGGATGCGGTGCGGTCGGAGCGCGGTGAAAAATTGAATGCGTTCTGTCCAGTTTCGCCGTTAGGATCGTGCTGTTCGGATCTTGTGGAAACCAGAAAACTGGATAGACAGAGTCGGCATTTCATACGTTTGGTTTGAGGGAAAACTGTCCGTTCAAAAGCAGAGCGGGCAGTCCGTTCGGTGGCGTGTTCCCGACCACAGTACGGGCAGCAGGATGTTTGATGTATTTTCGTTTGCATCCTCTCTTTCTAACCTCAAATTCTGTACCGGTTGTATTTCAAAGGCAGAAGCGCTGGAGTGATAGATCCTGGGAGCTCCTTCTTGAGGAGGTGTTCAAATAGTGCGTAATATTAATAAGGCTGGACCGGAATTCAGGGTGGGGCTCGTCTTTTGTAGAAACCAGAAAACTGGATAGGCAGAGCCGGCATTTCATGCGTTTGGCTTTCGTGAAAACCGCTCGTTCAAAAGCAGAGCGGGCAACCCTCTCGGTGGCTTGTCGACGGCAGTACGGGCAGCAGGATGTTTGATATATTTTCAATTACTTTTCCTTCCTATAATTTTGACCTGACCCCCTTAAACGAAACCACTCGCAGAGTTAGTATTCTGCGGGTAAAAACGAATAAGGAGGACACATGTCGATCAGGAAAAAGTACAATGCCGAACAGATTATCCGGATGCTCCGGGACGCTGAGA
>CAIKWE010000051.1 GCA_903831085.1 uncultured Verrucomicrobiota bacterium
GACGCCCAGGATCCCGTCAAGCTCAAGAAATTCCAGTACCAGCGATCCATCACCTCCTATCTCCGTTGCGTTGCCGCCGTTGACCAGAATGTCGGCCGCCTGCTCCAATGGCTGAAAGACCAAGGACTGGAAAACGACACCATCGTCATCTACTCGTCCGACCAGAGCTATTTCCTCGGCGAACACGGCATGGCCGAAAAGCGCTGGATGTATGATGAGTCGATGCGCATGCCTCTGGTGATGCGCTGGCCCGGAAAAATCAAGCCCGGCACCCAGGTTGACCAGCTTGTACAGAACATCGACTACGCCCCCACCCTCCTCGCCGCCGCCGGCGTCCCGGTTCCCGCAGAGATGCAGGGACGTTCCCTGCTGCCGCTGGCCGAAGGCCGGAAGGTTGCTAAATGGCGCACGGCCCTCTACTACCACTACTATACCAACGGTGAGCACAACGTGCCGCGCCACGATGGCGTCCGCACCGCGCGCTACAAGCTCATCGACTTCTACACCGACGATAAATACGAACTGTTCGACCTCCAGAAGGATCCCAATGAGTTGATGAACCTCTACGACAACCCGGAATACCGCGCCGTCGCCGAACAAATGCAAAAGGAACTCGCCAAGCAGCGCAAGGAATACAACGTGCCAGACGCGGTGTTCAACCCGCCCTATATCGACCACAGGTCTATCGTTCGATAGGCTGGGCATGAAGCTACGCCGTCTAGGAAAAACGAAACTGCAGGTATCGGAAATTGGATACGGCACCTGGCAGTTGGGCTCCAGTAATTTCTGGGGAGCGATGTCAGACTCGTATGCACATGGGATGGTGCATTGTGCGCTGGATCTGGGCTGCAACCTCTTCGACACCGCGCCGAACTATGCCGACACGAACAGCGAGCGGCTGCTGGGTGAAGCTCTGAAAGGCCGACGGGGGGAGGTCGTTCTGGTAAGCAAGTTCGGCCATGTGCCCGGCGGCGATGCCGACTTTTCCGAGGAGTGGATGTGGACGAGTCTGCATGATTCGCTGAAGCGCCTGCAGACCGATTATCTGGATGTGCTCCTGCTGCATAGTCCGCCGCCGGAATGCCAAAACGGATCCCACCCGATTTGGGATGCCCTGCGCAAGGCGCGCGACCATGGAAAGATCCGCTTTTACGGTGCAAGCCTCGATTACGCCCACGAAATCCGCGAATGCCTCGAAACTTCCGATGCACAGGTACTCGAAATTCTTTTTAACATTATGCATCAGGATGCCCGGCGGACGTTTGATCTGGTGCGGCGCGACGATGTCGGAATTCTTGCCAAAGTGCCGCTGGACAGCGGCTGGCTGTCGGGCAAATACAATGCACAAAGCCGGTTTACCGGCGTCCGCGCACGATGGACTGAGAACCAAATTCAGCGACGCGCCGAACTGATCGGTCAACTGGACTGGCTGATAAAAGACGGTACGCCGCTTCCGCAAAAAGCATTGGCCAGCCTCCTGGCCTATCCAGAGGTTGGAAGTGTGATTCCCGGTGCGCGATCACAAGCTCAGCTTCAAGCCAACCTGAATGCATCGAAGATCAAGATTACTTTCGACGAACGCGTCAGGCTTGAATCCTTCTGGAACAACTTCACCGGCAACGGAACGGATCTGCTTCCGTGGTAAATCGGAGATTTACTCCCCTGTTATACACCGTCAACCCTTTCCACCCGCTTAGAGCCTATTCAAAAATTCTGTGGCCGTCTGTTTCTTCTGTAGGTGCGGCCGGTGGCCGCGCTCTTCTTTCCGCGGTCACCGACCGCGGCTACAATTCATCTAAAAACGCTCTAGAGTAAATACCGATTACCATGTTGGTATCAGAATCGTTCTACTGCATCCGAACCTTGATTTGATAATGGTTAACTCTGCTGTCCGGGGGTGCGGCGGTGTAGCTGCCCTGCGGATACAGAATGTTCGTTTCCAATACTTGGAAGCCTTTCATCAGATTCGTCGACCAGTATACCGAATAGATCCGTCCCGAAACCGCGCTCCAAGTGATTATGTTGCGGTTAGTCTGAGCCAGCTTGAAGCACGACACCGCGTTGGTCGGATCGGTTCCGGCAATGTATTCCTGCCAGGCGGTCAGACCGTCAAGGTCAACATCGCTC
>CAIKWE010000052.1 GCA_903831085.1 uncultured Verrucomicrobiota bacterium
ATTCCATCACTGAAACAAGCGCTTTCTGCACTGCGGTAGGAGTAGTCGTTTTTACCGTGTCTAATCTCCTGCATCAGCAGATGACTGAACATAAAACGAATGAGACTTCCAATGAGCGCGGACTTTTGATCCGTGTTCAGCCGTTTAAGAAACCCGGCTTCGATGAGAAGTTTCAGCGTTTCGGGTTTGCGCGATTCGAGTGCTGCCTCCAGAAATTTGACCGCATGATCTGCCGTCGGATTCATTTTCCCGATCTTTTCCATCATCCACGTCCACCCATGACGCAAGGCGATTTCAACCGCGCACCGGTCATAGTAATCGATTTCCTCCACCTCCAGAATTTGCGGCCCCGGCTCAAACGGATCGGCCCCGGCCCAGAGCATCAGCGAAACCCACTTCTGACTTTGCTCTTTCGTGTGAAACCGCAAGGCGATATTCAACTGCCGCTTCCAATCCGGAAACCGCTCCTCGTATTCCTTATAAATTCTCAGGGCGGTCCGGATTTTATACTTAAAGGCGTACGCGATCGGATTATCGGTCTTCGTGTCGGCCCCGCGCTCGACAAAATAGCGCATAATATTCGTGTCCCAGGTGTCGAACACCCGCCACATGGGGACATCGCGAATATCCGCCCCGTGCTTCACCAGCAGCTCAACCAAATCCAGCCGTCTCTGGCACACAGCATCTTCGATCGCGCAAAATCCGCCGAACCCGCCGTGTCTTGGCTCTGCCGTGTTGGCCCCGCCCTCCAGCAGCACTTGAACCAGACTGTTAAACCCCAACCCGACGGCAACCTCCAGCGGCCCTTGCGTCCGCTGGCGGGCCGGAACGGGCGGCGGGGGATTCACCGGCTTACCGGCGGCGATCCACCCCTGCACCTCGAAAAGCTTGCCCTGCCGGCAGAGATCGAGCAGAGGCTTCATCTCCTCTCTATTGGCGAAACGGCTCATGGCATTTTTATGCGCTGAAGCGGTGCGAGGGTCAACTGTAACTGGTGCCGGACAAAGCAGGCGCTTCGACTTTTAAAAACGCCGAGATTCTACCCAAGTAGCGCGAGCGGCTTTTCAAAAGCAACGACCAAAAGGGAGTGGCAACCCTTAGAGGAATCCGGTAGAAACTTCCGTGACCTGCAAAGTTTTTACAGCGCAGGGTTCAATGTTTGGAAATATTGGAAGCTCATTGCGGACAGGGAATTAATGCCACCAATCGAATACAACGAGGCAGATACACGTGCCAAGCTGATTGATCCGGCTCTTTACCATCGTGGGTGGACGGAGGATCTTATTCGTCGTGAAGTGACCGCTGGAAGTATTGAGATTATTAGCGGAAAGGCGCGGCGGCGCGGTCGCGGAAAAGCTGACTATGTTATGCGCTACAAACTTCGTCCGGATGCACAGCCGGTCGCCTTTGCGCTCATCGAAGCCAAGCGTAATACTCTCCCCGCCGGACATGGACTGGATCAGGCCAAAGGCTATGCCGCCTGTAATCGTCTCCATGTCCGCTTTGTGTATTCTTCAAACGGCTATCAGTTTGTTGAATTTGACCGGGAAACCGGGCTGACTTCCAATCCTTTTCCCATCGACCAGTTCCCGACGCCAGAGGATTTGCGAGCCCGCTACGAAGCGTCTGCGGGCTTTACGCTGGATGACCCGGCTGCCGCGCCTTTGTTGCAGACGTATCACGATGGCGAAGGCACCCGTCGCTACTATCAGGATGCCGCCATTCGTGCCGTGCTGGAAAAGGTGGCCCGTTGCGAACAGCTAGGCAAGCCAAGCAGGGCGCTGCTCAGTCTCGCGACCGGCGCGGGCAAAACATTTATTTCGGTAAACCTCCTGAAGCGTATCGCCGATGCCGGCCTGCTGAAGCGGGCGCTCTTCCTGTGTGATCGCGACGAGTTACGCACGCAGGGTCTGAAAGCATTTCAAAACGTGTTTGGTTCAGATGCTGCCGAAGTCTTTCGCAAGAACGGCGAAAACAACGCCAAAAATGCACGCATTCACGTTGCTACCTATCAGACGCTTGGCGTGGACAAAGAAGACGGCGACGCCAGCTTCCTGACCGAGTTTTATCCAGAGAACTACTTCACACACATCGTCATTGATGAGTGCCACCGTTCGGCGTGGGGCAAATGGTCGGAGGTGCTGACCAAAAACCCGGATGCGGTACAGGTCGGCCTGACGGCTACGCCTCGTAAACTGGCGGAGAAAATCCAGAAGAAGGCAGGAAAAACGCTCCTTTATCCCGTGGACAAAATAGTCTCGCCGGATGAACAGCTTCTTGCGGCAGAACGGATAGACCTGCCCTCTACGGAGATGACCAGAGATGCAAAACTCTGCGCCGATAACTATAACTACTTCGGCGATCCGGTTTATGAGTATGACATGGCGCAAGCAATTGAAGACGGCTACCTTGCCGCTTGTCAGATTCAGCACGGTCGGGTCAGTGTGGATGAAACCGGCATCACCAAGGAGGATATTCTTGCTCGCAATCCGCGTGACGCCATCACAGGAGAACCTATCACCGCGGCGCAGCTTGATGAGTTATACCGCCGGCACCAGTATGAGAATCGGATTCTTCTTCCCGATCGCGTACTCGCCATGTGTCAAGACCTCTTCAACTATCTGCTCGAAACCGGTGGGCCGGAGCAGAAAACCATCATCTTCTGTGCGCGAGACCGCCACGCAGACGATGTGGCCGCCCAGCTCAACAACCTTTACGCCAACTGGTGCAAAGAAAACGGCAAAGAGCGATTGGACTGCTATGCCTTCAAATGCACGGCAGCCAGTAGCGGTAACGACCAACTTCCCGATCTGCGGGCGGCATCTCGCAGCCACTTTATCGCCACGACGGTAGACCTGCTTTCAACCGGTGTAGATGTTCCTTGCGTGCGGAACATTGCCTTCATGAAATACATCAAATCGCCCATCAGTTTCTATCAAATGGTGGGCCGCGGCACGCGAATCGATATTGAAACGAACAAGCTTATGTTCACCGTGTACGACTACACAGAGGCGACCAAGCTGTTCGGCGAGGAATTCATCAGCAATCCGCCCGGAGAACCACCCGAAGGGCCCGGGCCAGATGATCCGCCACCGCGTCCGCCGCCGGAACCGACCATCATAGTGGACGGGTTCGATGTGCATATTACGGATGCCGGGCGCTCCATTGTCACGGAAGTGGACGGCAAGGCCATGCCGGTTCCAGTCGAAGAATATCGCGCACGCCTCGCGGCCAAACTGATCGAAGAGGCACACACGCTGGAGGAATTCCGAGCCATCTGGATTGATCCTCCCACGCGGCAGGAACTCATCCACACACTCGTCAGCGCCGGATACTCCCCAAGTGTCGTACGCATGGTGGACGATAAAGATGAATGCGATCTCTACGACGTGCTGGCCGAACTCGGCTGGGGGCTCAACCCGCGCACCCGGCAGGATCGCGCGCTGGCCTTCACTTATAAAAACGAAGAGTGGCTCGACAGCCTGCCGGAAGCGACCGGCCGCACCATCAAAGCAATAGCCGGTCAGTTCCGTATTGAGGGCACGGAAGCGCTTGAAAACCGTCACATTTTTGACACGCCTGAAGTGGCTCTGGCGGGCGGCTTAAAAGCGCTCCGCGCGGCGGGCGAGCCCAATGAGCTTTTGCGTGAAACCAAGGTCAGAATGTTTGCGGCGTAGCCGCAGGAACGATATGGAACAACCGGGTAAAAATTTGAGATTGCCGATTTCGCCGGACGATATGCTGCGCGGAAAATCGGTCGAGTGGGAGCGGCTGGAATATAAGCAGGGCTGGAACCCGGAAGCCGTACTGCATTCGATCTGCGCGTTCGCCAACGATTTCCATAATCTGGGCGGCGGATATATTGTGATCGGTATAGCGGAAGAAAACGGTCGTCCAGTTCTGCCGCCGGTCGGTCTTGATCCCGAGTCTCTCGACGCGATTCAGAAGGAACTGCTCAATCTCGGTCATTCGGCGATTCAGCCGATGTATCATCCGCTTTCAACGCCGTGCGAGGTGGACGGCAAATGGATTCTGGTTATCTGGGTGCCGGGCGGTGAGACGCGTCCGTACAAGGCGAAGGTGAGTCTGTCGAAGGATGCAACGGAGTGGGCCTATTTCATCCGCAAACAGTCGAGCACGGTACGGGCCAAGGGCGCGGACGAGCAGGAATTGATCAGTCTGGCGGCGACGGTGCCCTTCGATGACCGCTACAACCAGCAGGCCTCCCTTGATGATTTGTCGCCCCGCTTGCTGGAAGAGTTTTTGCGGGAGGTGGGCAGTGAGCTGGCCGATGAAGTGAAGTCGCTTTCGCCGGAGGCGCTCGGGCGGCAGATGAATATTGTCGGCGGCCCGTCCGAGGCAGTGTTCCCGAAAAATGCGGGACTGCTGTTTTTTAATGACGAGCCGCGCCGGTTTTTCCCGGCCACGCAGATTGACGTGGTGTGGTTTCCGGACGGTGCCGGGGGCGACCGGTTTGAGGAAAAGACGTTTTCCGGCCCGCTGTCGCGGATGACCCGCGAGGCGCTCGATTATATCCGCCGCAACTATCTGAAAGAGACCATCGTCAAGCATCCCGACCGCGCCGAGGCCGAGCGGTTCTGGAATTTCCCCTATGCGGCGGTTGAAGAAGCTCTGGTGAATGCGGTCTATCACCGGTCGTATGAAATCCGCGAGCCGGTTGAAGTTCGCATCACGCCGCAGGATCTGGTGATTCTCAGTTTCCCCGGCCCCGACCGCTCAATCCGCATGGAAGATTTGCGGGCCGGCAAGGCGGTAAGCCGCCGCTACCGCAACCGGCGGCTCGGCGAATTCCTGAAAGAGCTGGATTTGACCGAAGGCCGTTCGACCGGTATCCCGAAGATTTTGCGGGAAATGGCGGCCAACGGATCGCCTGCGCCCGAGTTTGATAGCGACGATGACCGGACTTATTATCTGGTTCGCCTGCCGGTGCATCCAAGGGCGAAGACGACCGGACAAGTAACAGGTGAAGCAGGCACCAAGTGGGCACCAAGTAGGCACCAAGTAGAAATCATGCGCAAGTGTATGGAGGAAAGTGGGTTAACTGATCTAATGGCCGAGGCAGGACGAACCGACCGCACCAAGTTCAGGAACCAAGTATTGAATCCATTGCTAGAGGCCGAATTAGTAGAAATGACCGAGCCGGATTCTCCCAATAGCCCAACACAGAAATACCGGCTCACCCAAAAAGGCAGGCGCATGCTGGAGAACCGATAGTGCCTTATTTTTGTAAAACCACCCCGGGCCGGACATTTATCCGGACATTATGTCCGGCTCGCTTCCGCCTTCATGGTGCAAGGCTGCAAAAAT
>CAIKWE010000053.1 GCA_903831085.1 uncultured Verrucomicrobiota bacterium
CGTAGCGGCACTCTCTCCTGACGAACTTCTTTCACTCGGATTCCGCCTTGTAGAAGCGAGTAGTACCGGGACGATCTACTTCCAACATCACCCCGGCTTCGGTAACATTGAAGTCACCCGCATCGACGACATGGATGATCTTGAGGGTGATCTTCTCCGCCGCGACTTCACTATCAACGCCATGGCGCTGGATTTGAACGGTTCACATATTGACCCTTTAGACGGCAGAGAGGATTTGAAGGCGGGGCTCCTTCGAGCGTGCAGTCAACAAACCTTTTCCAGTGACCCCCTGCGGATTTTTCGCGCCTTTCGATTCGAGGCTGATGGCTGGTGCATGGCTCCGGAAACCGCCGCTCAGATCCGGAGAGAAGAGTGGTCAACCGCCTTCAGCGACATGCCGATCGAGCGCTTCAGTAACGAGATGCTGAAAGCTCTGACAGGTAAATCTCCGGAGAAGTTTTTCCAGCGCATGATCGAGTTCAACGTCGGGGCTGAATTTCTCCCGGAACTGTTCCTGATGCCGCAGATTCCTGCCGGACCGCTCCAGCATCACCCGGAGGGCGATCTGCTGAGCCACTCTATCCAGGTACTGCAGCGGGTTGCAACGATGAGTACTGACCAGCTGGCCCGTTTTTGCGCGTTCTTTCACGACCTCGGCAAACTGGCCACCAATCCCGCGCTCTATCCCAAACACCATGGTCATGACAACGCCGGATTCGCCATGGCGGTTGATTTTTGCGCGCGCCTCCACCTGTCGACGGAACAGCGGAATGCACTGGCCTGGACCAGTTCTCTGCATGGCAAGGCAAACATGTGGGAAACATTACGAGATGCGACAAAAATAGCCATGGCAGTGGGGGCGCTGAAAAGGGGAATAGTTGCTGTTTTACCTCTGGTCGCCGCTGCAGACAAAACAGGGAATCAGCCGTTGGCCGGATGGGACGATGCTGTCCGGGTAGCCGGAATGAACACGCGGGATCTGGGGATTGATCAGGAGAAACTGGCGGCTATGCCGATCAGTAAACGACCGCCTTATATCATGCAGAAGCGGGTTGAGGCTTTTGCCGCTGTCACTTCCAAAACTAGGATTTCGACGGTATGAGCGGCTCTTTTTTTCGATACACCATCCCCTGAAAAATAGCCACCGTATCGCCGGCGTCATCAGTAATCATGACCGAGTACGTGGCCAGTTTCGCATTTCGTGACAGCTCCCTCGCGTCGGCATAAAGGGTCCCGCTAACTGCGGCTTTTACAAAGGAGACGCTGGTATTGATTCCCATGGCAAGGTTCCCGTGAGAGTTGGAGGCGACGGCAAACGCGAAATCAGCGAGAGTAAAAATAGCACCGCCATGAACAGTCCTGGCTCCGTTAAAGTGAAACGGCATAATCTTCATACTGGCCTTTGCCCAGCCTGGCCCCACCTCGACAAGCTCAACACCTGAATGACAGGCAAAGCGATCTCCGGTTGCAAAGAACTGTTTTAACTCCTGCATCGGTATATTCCTTTACGTCTTAATTTCCAAACAGTTCAGAAAGCGTATATACTACCTTTCCAGCAGTTCTATATATACTTTTTTTACCTGACAATCCATAACAGCAATTTTTTGAGAGAATACCCATGCCGACATCAAAACGCCCCCCGACAAAATATCAACCCAGAGGCCTTACAGTCCTTCACGAGGACAAGGATATAATCGTCGTGGAAAAGCCGGGCGGACTTTTAACGATTGGAACGGAACGGGACAAATCGCGAACGGCCCATTCGATTCTTAACGAATATGTCCGCAAAGGTGATCCTCGTTCCCGAAACCGC
>CAIKWE010000054.1 GCA_903831085.1 uncultured Verrucomicrobiota bacterium
CAATATCTCAGCGTCCCGGAGCATCCGGATAATCTGTTCGGCATTGTACTTTTTCCTGATCGACATGTGTCCTCCTTATTCGTTTTTACCCGCAGAATACTAACTCTGCGAGTGGTTTCGTTTAAGGGGGTCAGGTCAGTCCGGCAGCCCGGATGCTTTCACCGGTGATTATTATGTCAGCCTGGTTGGGCCGAACGGCGGATTTTCGGTATTGCTCAACCGGGTGGGTAGAACATTGTCCAGTTCATTAGGCTATGGGGATAACGGTTTTGATATTACCTTCTCGTCCGGCATGAATGATGTGCATCTGTATCAGAACTACAGTCCGGATTTCAACGCACAGTATCTGCTGACCGGAAGTTGGGGTGCCGACGGACGCAATGTGGATCCGGATATCGTTCTGGATACAGACAGCCGTACTGCCGGACTGGACACCTTCAACGGATTGAATCCGAACGGCAACTGGACGCTGTTTGTAGCGGACCTGAATCAAAACGGCAGAGCGTCTGTTGTTTCCTGGGGGCTGAATGTCAGCGCATCCATTCCTGAACCGGCGACCGCACTCCTGTTTGGTCTCGGCGGGATGGGCGCATGGATGCTTCGCCGCAACAAAGCGAAGTCAAAAGAAGAACTGGATTTTTAGCCTTTAGCGCTATTTTACTCAGCGATCCGTCCCGAGTTCCGGGGCGTGTTTTTTATGGAATCGACACGCTTGCCTGTCTTCTCTTCCAGTAGAGATGATCAGGTTGTTTGCAAATCATCATTTATCACTCATCGTTTTCCCTGATGTCGTGATTGATGCGCATGGCACAGAAATTTTCGCCGCACATGGAGCAGTAGCGCTGTTTGACGTCGAATTTTTCGCCCGGCGGCATGGACTGCTCGCGGAAGCGGCGCGCGCGTTCCGGGTCGAAGCAGAGGTTGAACTGATCTTCCCAGCGGAATTCAAAGCGGGCTTTGCTGATGGCGTTGTCGCGGTCCTGCGCGTTGGGAATTCCTTTGGCTAAGTCGGCGGCGTGCGCGGCGATTTTGTGGGCGACGACGCCTTCGCGGACGTCTTCTTTGTTCGGCAGGCCGAGGTGTTCTTTCGGCGTGACGTAGCAGAGCATCGAACAGCCGTACCAGCCGATCAGCGCGCCGCCGATGGCGCTGTTCAAATGGTCGTAACCGGCGGCGAGGTCGGTGACCAGCGGGCCGAGAGTGTAGAAGGGCGCTTCAAAACAGTCGGCGAGCTGGCGGTCCATATTTTCTTTGATGAGATGCATCGGAACGTGGCCGGGGCCTTCGATCATCACCTGACAGCCGTGCTTCCACGCGACTTGTGTCAGCTCGCCGAGCGTTTTGAGTTCGCCGAACTGCGCGGCATCGTTGGCGTCGGCGAGACAACCGGGGCGCAGTCCGTCGCCGAGTGAGAAGGCGATGTCGTAGGACTGCAGGATTTCGCAGATGTCTTCGAAATGGGTGTAGAGGAAACTCTCTTCGCCCTTGTTCTGCATCCACTGCGCCATGATCGAGCCGCCGCGGCTGACAATGCCGGTGAGGCGTTTCTTGGCGAGCGGAACGTGTTTTTTCAGAACGCCGGCGTGGATGGTGAAGTAGTCAACGCCTTGCCCGGCCTGTTCGATCAGCGTTTCGCGGTAGACTTCCCACGAGAGCTTGTTGACGTCGCCGCCAACTTTCTGGAGCGCCTGATAGAGCGGAACGGTGCCGATCGGCGTCGGGCAGTGGCGCAAAATGGCTTCGCGCGTTTCGTGAATGTCTTTGCCGGTGGAAAGATCCATGACGGTGTCCGCGCCCCATAGAACCGACCAGCGCATTTTTTCAAGTTCTTCCGGAATGGAGGAACCGAGCGCGGAGTTGCCGATGTTGGCGTTGATTTTGGTACGGAATTTACGACCGATAATCATCGGCTCGCTTTCGGGGTGACAGCGGTTGACGGGAATAATGGCGCGGCCCGCGGCGATTTCGTCGCGCACAAACTCCGGCGCGACATGTTCGCGGATGGCAACGAATTCCATTTCGGGCGTAACGGTTCCGGCGCGGGCCAGTTCAAGCTGAGTGGCGTGTTTGCGTCCGGCGATCCATGGCGCGCGCAAGGCGGGCAGAGGACCTTCCGTATTCGGCCCGGCGGTGTCGTAGACGCGGATCGGCGCGTTGCGGTTTTCGCTTCCATCGGGATTAATGGTGTGCGCCAGTTCGATTTCGCGGAAGGGAACCCTGACTCCGGGTTGCGAGCCATTGACATAAACTTTCCGCGAGTGCGGGAAAAACGGTCCGTAGTCTGAAGTCTGGTTCATCGCTCTTTTCCTTATCAAAGTCGGGAAGAGATCGGCAAAGGAACCGTTCGCTTCCCTTCGCGGCATTATCCGCGCAGGTTCAAAGGGTGGTTTCTCAGCCCGTCGGGGCACCCCCAGCAAAG
>CAIKWE010000055.1 GCA_903831085.1 uncultured Verrucomicrobiota bacterium
CCGGACCCACACCAACCGTGTCGGTTTCGAAAGTCGCATTGACCAATACCGCAGAATACCCCGCCCCGGCCGCCAGAAGCACAGCCATCAATATGATCTGTATCTTTTTCATCTTTATTACCTTTCTTATTTGTTTCCCAATTTGAAACCGAATTATTCCAACTAACTACGCTGGTTATACTCCTATGCTGGCCACCAAGTCGATTAATTTTTGGTCTTTTCTCCGAGCAAGCCTAAAAGTTGCTAAAAAGCCCAAGGCCTATGACTTATAAAAATGAATTGGTCCTGTGAGTTTATGTTTTATCAACCCTTACTCTGCCAGATACGGCTCACAGCGCGGAACGAGCGGCGCGGGAACACGCACCAGAAGCTCGGCGGATCCGCCCTCATAATTCTCTTCGAGCACCGTCGCCGAGTTTTTCAATAAGGCAATCAGGCGTCCTTCGCTGAGCGGAATATTCAGCTTCATCAGCTGTTTGTCTCCCTTCAGAGCGTCGGCCAGCAAGGTCAGCAGGCCATCAACGCCCTCGCCCGTCACCGCCGAAACCGAAGCCGAACGGCCGCCGAGAGTGTGCGCCAGTTGCCGCGCGATATTCCGCCCGGCGTCTTTATCAATTTTATTCAGCACGCAGAGCACCGGCTTATCCTCCGCGCCGATCTCCTGCAACACCACATTGACCGCGGCAATCTGCTGTTCGACCTGCGGATGCGCACAATCAATCACATGCAGAATCAGATCAGCTTCAACCACTTCTTCGAGCGTCGCCTTGAAGGAATCAACCAGATGGTGCGGCAGTTTACGGATAAATCCCACGGTATCGGTCATCAGGCACGGCTCGCCGTTCGGCAATTCCACCTGCCGCGTCGTCGGGTCGAGCGTCGCGAAAAGCTGGTCTTCCGCATAAATATCCGCGCCAGCCAATCGGTTGAGCAGTGTGGACTTGCCCGCGTTGGTGTAGCCGACAATCGAAACCAGCGCCCAGCCGTGGCGCTGACGTCCGCGCCGCTGTTCGGCGCGGCGTGTGCGCACCAGTTCCAGCTCCTTAGTCAGTGTGCGGATCAGATTCTGAATACTGCGACGGTCCATTTCGATCTGCGTTTCGCCCGGCCCTTTCAGACCGATACCGCCCGCCTGCCGTTCCAGATGTGTCCACATTCGCCGCAAACGCGGAAGCAGGTAGCGGTGCTGCGCCAGCTGAACCTGCAAACAGCCCTCTTTCGTCCGCGCCCGCTTGGCAAAAATATCGAGAATCAGCTGGGTACGGTCGAGTACGCGAACTTGCAGCGTCTCTTCCAGATTACGACCCTGCGCCGGAGAAAGATCCTCGTCAAAAATTATAAGATTGGCGCCGGTATCCTTTGCCATCTGCGCCAGCTCTTCGACCTTGCCCTTGCCGATGAAATGGGCGGCATGGACTTTGGACTGTTTACAAAGCATCCGCCCGAGAACTTCCGCGCCAGCACTCTCGGTCAGTTGCGCCAGCTCTTCGAGTGTGTCGCAGGCCTCCTGCTGGTCATTCCGCCCATGAACCATCACGCCGACGAGCAAGGCTCGTTCCTGCGCATGAGGTATGGTTGTCTTCATCTCTTTCATTTGCGCTCCCGGCGAAGAGACCGTCTCTCCGCGCTGAAAGCGCATACTGTATACCGGAAGAGTAGCCTTTCTGAAGAAAAATCAGGCTGGCTCCAAATCAGCCAGCAGAGACGGGACTTTCAGCAAGGCATAGCGCAGTTCATCAATATTGAACGGCTTGGAAAGATAATCGTTCATTCCATGGCTTAGTGCCCGATCGCGCTCTTCCGACATAGCGTGGGCAGAAACACCGATGATATAAGGCCGGACTCCTTCCGGCCAGCGTTTACAAATCTCCTGTGTCGCCTCCAGCCCGCCCATGATCGGCATCTGCACATCCATCAGGATTACATCATAAGAAGAGCGCTCAACCGCCAGCAGAGCCTCTTGACCGTTCCCCGCCACATCGGCTGTATAACCGAGTCTTCCGAGCAGCAACGTACAGACCCTCTGGTTGATCAGGTTGTCCTCCGCCATCAAAATACGCAAAGGACGCATTTCATCGACCAGAACAGGTTCGTTTCTCTCAACTTTTTCTCGGATAAGTTGCTTGGAAAAAATACGCAGTATGTTTTTGCAAAGAATCGCCGGTTTGATCGGTTTGAAAAGAACCCCTGCAAAGTCGAAATTTCTGATCTCATCATCGTGCCCCATGGCTGAGGTCAGCATAACCAGCGGAAGATGTTTGAACGCAGGCCGCTCCCGAATAGTACGGGCCAGCTCCATTCCGTCCATTCCCGGCATAAACATATCGAGAAGAACGAGCGCGAACGGAGGGTGATTTTCAAGAACCGTCAGCGCCTCGAATCCGGAGGAGGCCATGACTGGGTTTGCACCCCACAGCCACAGGTATTTTTCCAGAATGCAGCGGTTGGTCGCGTTATCGTCCACCACCAGAACCTGTTTGCCGCGGAACGCCGGCAGATCGCTCTTGAGGCTTTCATCCTCCTCGCCTGCTTCCGTTGCCGCCGCACCCGCCTCGATATTGAAACAGAAGCTGCTGCCCTGGCCGGGAACGCTATCCACCTCTACCGAGCCGTGCATCAGCCGGACGAGTTTGTCGCAAATCGTCAGCCCCAGGCCGGTTCCGCCGTAGCGGCGGGTCGTCGAAGAATCCGCCTGACGGAAGGGCTGAAAAATGTGCAGCCTCTGCTCAGGCGAAATGCCGATGCCGGTGTCACGAACCGTGAAATGAATGTTGCACTTTTCGGCATCCGGATGCGGCGCTGACCGAACCGTCAGAACCACTTCACCATGCTCCGTAAACTTGACGGCGTTGTTCAGCAGATTCAGCATAACTTGGCGTAACCGCACAACATCTCCGATGATATTGACCGGAACGTCCGGCTCCACATGATAGCTGAGTTCCAGCCGTTTTTCCGCAGCGCGGGAAGCGATCAAATCCACGGCGGATTCGACGCACTTGCGCAGATTAAAGATGTGGCGTTCCAGTTTGAGCTCGCCGGCCTCCACTTTGGAAATATCGAGAATGTCATTAATCAGCGTGAGCAGCATCTCGCCGCTCGATTGAACGGTTTTAACATATTCATGCTGCTCATCCTTCATTTCTGAACGCATTAACAGACTGGTCAAACCGATTACTGCATTTAGCGGAGTGCGCAGTTCATGGCTCATATGCGCCAGAAATGAACTCTTTGCCACGCTGGCGGCCTCTGCCCTGAACTTCGCCTCGGCCAGTTCAAATTCTGTCTGTTTGCGGGCATCTATATCCAAATTAGTTCCAACAATGCGCAGCGGCAGGCCGTGGTTATCCTGCTCCACCACCTTGGCGCGCGAAGCCACCCATTTCCATCCACCGGTTTTCTGCACCAGACGGAAGTCCGCCTCAAACTCTTTCTGTGCGGAATTCAACAACCCTTGCATCAGATCCTCAACCCGCGCCCGGTCCTCCGGATGAATCATCTCCATCATCGCACCGTATTCCGGAGTGATTTCACCGGGCCTATAGCCAAGCATCGTGTGCCAGCGCGGACTCATCCTGAGCTCCTGCGACGGCACATTCAAATCCCACAGACCGTCATTCGCCACATCCAGCGCCAATTGAAGCTCGGTACGGCTTTTTTCAAGATCCCGGTTGTTATCAGACAATTCCCGTGTTTTCCTGCGCACCCGGCGTTGAAGAATCCAGCTGAAAACGCCAAACCAGAAGGCCAGCAGCCCGGCGCCGCCCAGCGACCAGAGGATCAGCGGAGAAATTTTTGCCGGCTGCTCTTTGTTAAAAAACGCCTCCAGCAATTGGTAATAAGCTGAACCGCGTGTTTTCTTCAGCTGCGCCAGCTGGTAGTCCACGACCTCCAGCAGTTGCGGGTCGGCTTCAAGCGGCTGGGCAACCCGCAAGGCTACCGGCGAAAAAATGATCGGGGTGATAAACACTTTCTCCGGCAGTGTCGTTCCGCGGGCGCCAAGATGATCCACAACCCCGGCATCCACCCAGCCGCGCTTCAGCGCGGCGAGAATCTGTTCGTAGTCGCCGAATTCAATAAAACGGCATTCGACGTTCAAGCTGCCGATAATCCGCCGAAACGCCTCATTGTACAAATCGCCCTTCACCAGACCGACCGTACTGCCCGCCAGATCCATAAACGTGCTGACCTTTAACCGGTCGGACGCCACCACTTCACCCCAGGTTGACAGAATCGTCTCTTTGGAAAAACGGAACTGTCCCGAAGTCTTATCGGTGTAGGCCGTCCCCATAATCAGATCTACACCTGCGCTGTTGTCCCGCAGCATATCCGAACTGTACTGGCCCTGATACTGAGGGCTCCACTTCTCCTGCGTGGCGATCCGGTTAAAAAGTTCTGTGAAAAACCGGTCGCTTTCCTGTGCCGACGCATCATGAATCGACCCGTTCAGCGCACCGCCGAGAGCCACCCGCACCGTGCGCCCGGTGGTTGTTCCCTCCTGAGAAAAACCCGGTGCGCAAAAAAAGAGACAGGCGGCCAAAAGAGTAAAAAAACGGTTTTTCACGCAGATCAATGTCCTTCATACATACGACGCACCACGGCGTTCGCTTTTTCAATTACCCGGGGCGGCAGCGGAGCGTAGTACAACTCGTCGCACTGCTGCTGCCCGTCTTTCAGAATCCATTCCAGGAACCGGCGCAACTGTTTGTCCTTTTCCTCGGAGGCGGTCACCCGCCCGTCCTTCGACTGGAAAATCAGCCAGGTAAAAGCGGAAATCGGATAGCCGTTCTCCGCCGCCGTGTCGGTGATCATGATACGGGTGTCATCCGGAATATTCATATCGGTGGCGGCTGTGATGGTTTGTTCCGAAGGATAAATAAACCGGCCCGCCCGGTTGCGCACAGAAGCGCAGGCCAGCTTCCCTTTGCGGGCAAAACCGTACTCGATGTACCCGATGCTCCCCGGAACTTTTCTTAAAAAATCGGCGATCCCGTCGTTGCGCTCGAGCCCCATCCCCGTCGGCCAGCGGACATCTTTGCCGCAACCGACAGACTTCTTCCAGGCCGGGCTCACTTTGCTGAGATAATCGGTAAACACAAACGTGGTGCCGCTGCTGTCCGACCGGTGCAGCACCTCAATTTCCAGATTCGGCAGGCTGACATCCGGATTCAGCTTGCGGATGCGCGGATCCGACCAGTTGTTGATATTGCGCATGAAAATATCCGCGATCACTTCCTCTGTCAGCCGGAGTTGCGGATCGCCGGGCAGATGGTACGCCAGCACCACCGCGCCTGAGCAGGTCGGCAGATGAAACACTGTCCCGGGAGCCTTCGCAAGCTGTTCATCGGTCAGGAATGCGTCTGTGGCGCCGAAGTCCACTTCACCTGCCAGCAGCCGCTTGATGCCTTCGCCGGAGCCGACCGAATCATACGCAACGCGCACTCCGGTATTCGACCCGTACAGATCAATCCAGCGTTTGTACAACGGATGCGGAAACGATGCGCCCGCTCCGCTCAGCACCACATCCTGCGCACAGACCGTCGCCGCGGAAAACAGACAAAGCATGGATAACAACGCATAAATATATTTTTTCATAAGCTCTCCTTAATTTCGGGAGAGCAGTCTCTTTTACGCAGAACCCAAACGCCAGAGTTTTAGGGTTAGTTGTCCGTTACTGCCAAGTTTGAAACGGGTTCATTCTATGTATTGATTCCAATATCCCAGCCGGTCGTCACGATATTCATAAATCCGGAACGCCGCCTGCCGCCCCAGCCGCCCGGAAAGCGGCGGACCGACAAACAGCGGAACTTTTTCAAGCCAATGAAACTCATCCCGGTGAAAATGTCCCGCGATCACCGCTGTCACTTTGTTCTGGTTCATCAATTCAACCCATCGGCGTCCCGCCGCTGTCCGGTTCCAGCCCGCATTGATCCTGTTATGATAAAAATCATCCACCGCAGGCTGATGATGGAACACCACCGCAGACTGACCGTTCGTCCGGCTCCGAAGCAGCCGATCCAGCGCGCCCAGCGGGTCATATCCCGGAATCTGCGCGCCGCCCGACAGCGGCTCCGTGCAGACAAAAATAAACTGCACGCCGCCGTACTCCGCCGACGAGATCAGCGGGCCGAACCGGTTGGTGAAAACCGCCACGGTCTCCTCCAGGGACGCCGTCAGCAGATCATGATTCCCCGGCACGAAATGAACAGGCATCTTCAGTTGCCCCAGAACAGCCAGCGCCTCGTTCACCTGATTGGAGTCGGTAATACAGTCGTTCATGATGTCGCCCGTCACGGCAACAAACGCGACCTTCATGGGAAGTTCGTTAACCGCCTTCACCACGGTGCGAACCCGCTCCAGATTATCCCCCTGCCCGAAATGAGTATCCGTGAGCTGAACAAAAAACAGCGGCTCGGCGGCGGCGCACCGAAAAGCCAACAGCAGAATCGTCAGGACCAACCGTTTCATGCCGCCGGTTATACGCCCTTCACCGGCACCGCTCCATGTTTTTTCCACACCTTGGAAATTTCTAACACAAGTTTTCCAATGTCTGGAAAATCCGCGACTTCAACCCACTCCACCTTGAGCTGATGGCGGAACCATGTCATCTGACGTTTAGAAAGCTGGCGGGTTCGAATAACGGTTTTTTCTTTGGCTTGCGCCTCCGTCATTTCGCCGCGCAGAACGGCGAAGGCTTCGGCGTAGCCGATGGCGTGTTGCGCCGTCGAAGACAGTTTGAGCCCGGCGAGACCGCGCGCTTCTTCCAGAAGACCGCCCGCGTACATTTTTTCGACCCGCTCGGCGATCCGCCGGTTCAGCTCATCGCGCTCGACGTGCAGCCCGATGATGGTCGGCATTTCGCCCTTCCAACTATCGGACGGCTTCTTTCCTTCCAGAAGCCGGGTGAGGCGACGCGGATTTTCTTTATCGGCAAGCGCTTCATAGGCTTCGGGCGCGGCGCGACGCGCTTCGGTCTGCAATTCGGCGAGCGGCATTTTTTCCGTGCGCTCACGGAGCGTTTCGTCAGCGGTCGGCAGATCGTCGAGTCCCTGCAAAAGACACTTCACATAAAGTCCGGTGCCGCCGGTAACGATGGGTGGTTCCGAACATTGCCTGCCCTGAGCCTGGTCGAAGGGGAAAGCCGGTTTCACAGCGTTAAGCCAGTCGCCGACGCTGAACGATTCGGTCGGGTCAGCCAGATCAACACCGAAAGTTTTGACGCGGGAGCGTTCTTCCGGCGACGGTTTGGCGGTGCCAATGTCCATGCCGCGATAGATGTTCATCGAGTCGGCGGAGATAATGGACACGCCGGTCTGTTCGGCAATCCACTGGGCGACGGCGCTTTTGCCCGATGCCGTCGGACCGACGAGCACGAACGCGCTTGGATTACTTCGTGTCATTGGCGGAATTTTTGAGCGGATGGCGGGTGTGCCAGAGCGAGGAAAGCATGTAGAGGCCGACGGCGATACAGATGGAAGAGTCGGCAACATTGAAGGACGGCCAGTGGTACGGACCGATATAGAAATCAAGGAAGTCGGTGACCCAGCCGACACGGATGCGGTCGATCAGGTTGCCGCAGATGCCGCCGACCATCAGGCCGAGCGCAATCCGATGATCGAACGTCGGGTTGAGTACCTTGCGGTGGTAGACCGCCAGCAGAATCAGCACGACGATGGAAAGGATGATGAGTATCGGCATCTGCCCGCCGAACATCCCCCACGCCGCGCCTTCGTTGCGGACATAGACCAGATTGAAAAAACCGGGAATGATGGCCTGCGGCTCGCCGCCGTAGATTAATGATGCGCGTACCCACAGTTTGGCCAACTGATCGAGCGTAACAACGACCAGGCCCAGAATGAGTACCAGCATGGGATTCTCCTAGCTGCGCATGGTGCCGCCGAAGGGGCGGTAGTGAGCACGGCCTTTTTCGAGTTCGGACTGCGCACGAACGGTGTAGCGCACATACGGCAGCGCCTGAAGGCGTTCGAAATTAATCGGCTGGCCGGTCAGTTCACAGATGCCGAAGGTTCCTTTTTCGACACGGCGCAACGCGGCGTCGATTTCAAAAATAACTTCCTGTTCGCTGCCCATCATGTTGAGTTCCATTTCGCGATCAAACGTATCGGTGCCCTGGTCAGACAGCGACGGGTCGCGCTGATTGGCTTCGAGGTTGTCGCGTGAAAGAGTGCTGTATTCGCCGGAAACGCGCTCGCGGAGCGTCAGCAGAATGTCCTTGAACTCGCGGACTTCCTTGGCGGTCAGCTTTCTGCCGGGAGGCGTGGCAGGTATATGGGGAGCCGGTTTGTGCACATGAACCGGAAGGACGGATTTTTTAACCGTCTTTTTCGCGACGGGTTTCGCCTTGGCGGATACTTTTTTGACGGCCTTTTTAGCCGGTGCTTTCTTGGCGGCTTTTTTAGCAACCTTTTTAGCCGGAGCCTTTTTTGCGGCCTTCTTGGCCGGAGCTTTTTTGGCGGCCTTTTTAGCCGTTTTCTTTTTAACAACCTTTTTTGCGACCATTCGTAAAGCCCTTCCCGTTATCCAAAATCGATTCCCAGCTAAAAAAATAGGGGGTGCTTTTATCACGCGTCCCAGCGGGTGTCAATCGGCATCCCCTCCAAATTCAGGAAACCGTCAACCCGTCCCACGGAACCTCAATCCCGACGGGCAGCGACGCCTGGAGCGTATCGTGATCCGAATGATGCGTCAGGTGGGTCAGGAACGACCGTTTAGCACCGATCCGTTGCAAATTCTCCACGCACTCCTCGATAGAAAAATGGGTCGCGTGCCTGCCGGGACGCAGGCCGTCAAGAATCATGACATCAAGGCGTTCCAATATTTGGAAGCTTTTCGTCGAAATGCCGGAGCAGTCGGGAATGTACGCCAGCCGCCTGCCATCCGCTTCGACCAGAAATCCGTAAACCGGTTCCTCGCCGTGCATGACCGGAACCGGCGTCACCTTCGCGCCGCCGATTTCCACCGGCGCGGTCATTTCCGTAAAGACCACACGCGGCACGCCACCGAACGAATGGCTCGGCTTATCAACATAATCAAACTTGGTTCGCATCGAGGCGATCGTCTCCGGCGAACCGTAGACGTGAATATGCGCCTGCTGCAGGTCACTAAAGCGACGGATGTCGTCAAAACCGAAAATGTGGTCGGCGTGCGGATGAGTGATAAAAACCGCATCGACCCGCTCCACGCCAAAGGTCAGCACCTGATCGCGCAGATCCGGCGGCGTGTCGAACAGCAAGTGCTTTCCGCCCGCCTGAACATAGAGACTGCACCGGCGGCGTTTATTCTTCGGATTGTCCGACCGGCAGACTGCGCAGTTGCATCCAATCATTGGAACGCCGTGCGAGGTTCCCGTGCCTAGAAAAGTGAACTTCATGACAGTCGTTTAACTTCCAAGGCTCTTGATTGCACGTCAAATCGTGTTCGCCGTGCTGAGGGGAATAGATTTTCACAGAAGGTCACAAAGGAAAACGAAGTAAGACCAAACCCGCATGACACCCGGTAGAAGAACGCCCGGTCGGGTGACCGGGCCTACAGTTTTCAGATTCTGATTTTGTAGGCCGGGTGACCTCACCCGGCGGATACGGTTAAATACCGAGTTTAACCCGGAAATGGCACAAGAGGGATGTCCTTTGTTTACCTTCGTTACCTTCTGTAAAACTCTGAAGGATTTAAGCGTGGCGGTAGGTGATGCGGCCTTTGGTCAGATCGTAGGCGGAGATTTCAACGGTCACCTTGTCGCCGATAGAAATGCGGATGAAATTTTTGCGGATTTTGCCGGAGACGTGCGCCAGCACCGTGTGACCGTTATCGAACTTCACACGATACATCGTGCCGGGAAGCACCTCGGTCACCGTCCCGTCCAATGAAACTAAACTACCTTCATCTTTCGCCATACAGTCCCCTGCACAGAAATTAGGAATGCTGTATATTCTTTCCCCGATACCGGAAACAAGTGGAAAATATGGAGATTTGGCATCATGGGACTGAGAATAAAACATTCCCGGATTGCCGCCCCCGAACCGCCGCGCTACATTCCGAGCATTGGTAATTTAACCCGTCAAAAAACTGAAGTGCGCGAATAACACTGTTGTGTTTGAAAGATGAAAGATTTCCTGAGTCATTACTATCGCAGGGGCAAGCCTCCATTCCGGAGCATGTCCTATCTACCGGACGACGAGGCAGAGCATGTCGGGTTGGCGTTGTTTAAGGAAAACCTAAAGGCCTTTCGCAGGTTTGGAAAGTTTCCCACATACTGGCCTCGTCGCAGAAGAACGGAACAGTGGGTCCGGTCTGAGTTCGTGAAGAAAGGCGGAATGCCCGTTGAGCCGTATCCTCAGTGCATGGTTCTCGGAACATCCAGCTACATCGCATCACTGGGAGATGACGGCGGGTACGTTGAACTTCGCATTCCCCTTTCAGACTTCGACCCGAAAGAAGTCAGCTTCACATATTCCGATTGCATGGTCTCCATGTGGCTGTTCGAGGAACAGCAGAACAAAAAATATTTCAATCCACGGATTCACGGCAAGGTATTCACCTTGCCGGAGATATTGGAGGTTGTGAAAACCCACGGCATCCCAGAGAGCGAATGGCAAACGGACCCCACAAAGTCATTCGATTTCTTCGTGGAAGCCCAAGTGTGGAGTTTTCGACCGTTGAAGAAGTACATTGAGAAACACAACCAAGCATCGGATGCTATCGGCGCGGATGCTACGCCTCAGCATCAACGCTGGCGTTCAGCCTAATTCCATTTTTTCAAACACCGCTTCGGCAATGCGCAGGCCGTCGATGCCGGAGCTGACGATGCCGCCGGCGTAGCCCGCCCCTTCACCGCAGGGATAGAGTCCGCGCACCGCCGACTGTCCGTCTTCGCCGCGTACGACACGCACCGGACTCGAACTGCGGGTTTCGGATGCGTAGAGCAAAGCCTCATCCAGAATCACGCCGCGCATACTGCGCAGCATTTTCGGCACGGCGCTGCGTAAGGTGTGTTCGACAAACTCCGGCAGCAGTCCGCGTAACTGCGCCGGACGGGCCATTGTGCAGGAACGTTCCGCCGGAAGATCGGACGGTGCCGCGCCTTCCAGAAAATCGACCAGCCGCTGGGCTGGCAAAGAATAGTCGCCGCCGCCCGCCGCGAACGCCGCCGCTTCGAGCTTTTTCTGAAATTCGATTCCGGCCAGCACCCTGTAGCCGAGGTCGCTGACCTCGGTCTCCTTACCGCCCTCACGGAGGGCGGCTACAGTTGGAAAGTCGGTTGTCATCACTGGAACGAGAAAGGCGGCGTTGCCGAACGGTTTGTCGCGTTTGGAAAGGCTCATGCCGTTGGTGGTCATCAGACCGTCCGATGAAGCGCAGGAAATTACCAGTCCGCCGGGACACATGCAGAAAGAATAACAGGCGCGGGCATTTTTCTCTTCACGGCGCGTCAGCCGGAAGCTGGCCTTTCCGAGACTCGGAAAACTTCCGCCCCACTGCGCCGTATCAATCCGGTGCTGAGGAATTTCAAGCCGCACACCGACGGCGAACGGTTTGGCTTCGAGCGGTACGCCCTGCTCCGCCAGCATTTCGTACATATCGCGAGCGCTATGGCCGGTCGCCAGCACACAGCAGTCGGTGCGGAATTCTGCGCCGGAAATCACCGCGCCGCGCACCGCGCCGTTTTCAATTTCCAGCCGGTCGAGCCGCGCGCCGAAACGCACTTCGCCGCCCAGTTCAATAATGCGATTGCGCAGCGCCGGAACCAATTCTTCGAGTACGTCGCTGCCGATGTGCGGTTCGGCGTCGATCAGAATATCGGGCGATGCGCCGCAACTGACCAGCGCTTCGAGAAAGCGGCGAACACGCGGACGGTCTTTACTGCGCGACGTCAACTTGCCGTCGGAAAAAAGACCCGCGCCGCCTTCGCCGTAGAGCACGTTGCTCTCGACATCCAGCGTTCCGTTTTTCCAGAAGGCTTCAACCCGTTTGGCGCGCGGCGCGGCGGCTTCGCCGCGTTCGATCAACAACGGCTTGAGTCCGGCTTCGGCCAGACCGAGCGCAGCCATCAGTCCGGCGGGGCCAGCGCCAACAACCAGAGGACGGAAGTCAGAGGTCAGAGGACAGAGGTCATGGACAAGATGTTTCAGTTCGGAAACTTCTTCGACATCGCGCAGTCCGGCAGGAAGTTTGCCGGCAAATTCGATTTCGACCGCGACGGTCATGCGGGGCGAACGTCCGCGGGCGTCAATCGAGCGGCGGACGGTTTTTAAGTCGCTCAAGGCCGACGGATTGCAACGCAGAGCCTTGGCGGCGGCTTTCAAAAGCTGATCCGGCGTATATCCCGGCGGCAGGTCGAGTTGGTTTAACCGTAATTTCATAGGAATTTTCTTTAAATCAGGCGGGAAAGGTATATTAGTGCCCGCTTATTTTGCGACCAAAAAGGAGTTCCATGCACACGCGTTTGATTCCGCAGGTCTTCACCTGCTACCGTTCGGGCTATTCACTGAAACATTTTGCCAACGATCTGATCGCCGGACTGATCACCGGGATCGTCGCCCTGCCGCTCGCCATCGCCTTCGCCATCGCCTCCGGCGTCAGCCCGGAACAGGGACTTTACACCGCCATCATCGCGGGTTTCATCATTTCCTTTTTCAGCGGCAGTCAGGTGCAGATCGGCGGCCCGACCGGCGCGTTCATCGTGATCGTTTACGGCATCGTTCAACAGTACGGCATGGCCGGACTGACGGTCGCCACGCTGATGGCGGGTATGATGCTTCTGTTGATGGGCGTCTGCCGCCTTGGCTCGGTTCTTAAATATCTGCCCTACCCGCTCATTATCGGCTTCACCACCGGGATTGCAGTCATCATCGCCGTCACGCAGATTCCCGCCTTTCTCGGCATACAGCTCGAAAAAATTCCCAGCGAGTTTATCGGCAAGCTCAAAGCCATCGGTACACATCTGCACCTGATTGACCCGCTTTCCGCCGCGCTTGGCCTGCTGGCTCTGCTGATCATGATTATCTGGCCGAAAGTCACCCGCCGTGTCCCCGGTTCGCTGGTTGCGATTCTGGTCACCACGTTGCTCGTTTCCCTGCTGAAACTTCCGGTCGAAACTATCGGCAGCCGCTTTGGCGGAGTACCGAACCATCTGCCGTCTTTTGTTTTCCCTTCCGTCAGTCTTGAGCTGATGCGCGGGCTTTTCCAGCCCGCGCTGACCATCGCGCTGCTGGCCGCGATTGAATCGCTCCTCTCCGCCGTGGTCGCGGACGGGATGACCGGACAGAAGCACCGCTCCAACATGGAACTGGTCGCGCAAGGCATCGCCAATATCGCCTCGCCGCTTTTCGGCGGCATTCCGGCGACCGGCGCGATTGCCCGCACCGCCACCAATATTAAAAACGGCGGCACCACGCCGCTGGCCGGAATCGTTCACGCCATCACGCTGCTGCTGATCCTGCTTTTCTTCGGACACTATGCCGCGCTGATTCCGATGAGCGCGCTGGCCGCCGTCCTGCTCATTGTCGCCTACAACATGAGCGAGTGGCATTTCTTCGTGAAACTCTTCTACAGCCCGCGCAGCGACGTTCTGGTTTTGCTCACCGTCTTCCTGCTGACCGTCTTTGCCGACCTCACCGTCGCCATTCAGACCGGCGTGGTGCTTTCCGCTCTGCTCTTCATGCGCCGCATGGAAACGGTGACCAACGTCGGCGTTGTTAATCTGGATGACGAAACCGCCGATAAAAATGATCCGAACGCCCTGACCCGTTTCAACGTGCCGAAGGGCGTCGAAGTGTTTGAGATCAACGGCCCCTTCTTCTTCGGCGCCGCCAGTAAATTCCAGGATGAAATCAGCAAAATCAAAATGCCGAAAGTGCTGATCCTGCGCATGCGGAATGTTCCGGCCATTGACGCCACCGGCCTGCGGGCGCTCGAAGGAGTTGTCAAAGCGGCGAAGCGTGACGGCACCGTCCTGCTGCTTTCCCGCGTCCACAAACAACCGATCGACGCGATGAACAAGGCGAAGCTGATCGAAAAAATCGGCCACGCTAACTTTCATAAGGACCTTGCCCACGCGCTGGATCATGCCCGCCGGATTATTCAGGAACAAAGCTGAATTATTCGTCCATCGACCACAGCGGGATCGGTATCCAGGCGAGCTGCAGATAGGCGCGGTCGTTTTTCTGTCCGAAAGCCAGCAGACCGCAGAGGAAATAATAGGATGTCAGCCGGTCATACTGGGCCCGGTTCAGGGATGTCACGGGCCAGGAATAACATGACCCCATTTCGTCCTGCTTAACGCCGTCCAGCGATGTGGTAAACCAGCAGAGAGACTCAGGTGACATCATATTAGGGGAACCTGGAATCAACTCCCCTTCTGTCACCGGCATCAGACTGGACTGGTACGCCACAAGAGGAATGACGCCCGCTCGCAAGAACCGCTCATACGCAATGCACTCACCGCTGGGATAATCGTAAACCGCCGCATCACCGGCCACAAACATACCGGCGATAAACGGAAGAATGGTTGTTCCCCAGCAGTTCAGTTTCATGCACAGACTGCGTCCGCCCTTCTCCTTGCCGGGAAGCCAGAATGAACGCTCATGATAAGGCCCCACCGGAATCTTCCAGCCGAACTCTCTGTGAAGTTTGGTGGTGTATCCTCCGTAAGCTCCGCGGTCGAAAAGCAGCGTCACATCGCTGGTCGCGGCCTCCACCCGGATTTCATCCATTTGCTGGGTGGTCGCATCAGGCAGACAGTCCGCCCATTCCGCTCTTGCGCCGGATCCGTTCCCCGGCAGCTGATAAAAGTTGCAACATCCGCAAACCAGCATCAGGAATAGTATAAAAACAGGCGGAAGGATAAATTTCATCGGTGTCCGGCTTGTAAGCAATCCGCCGATGGAAGTCAACCGTTCGCGGATTGTCTTTTCCGAATCCGTCCGGTAAGCTTCGGAACATGAAAAAGTTCCTGTTTCTCGGACTTCTTTTAATCCGTCTGCCGGCCGGCGCCGTTGAAAAAGGAATGGCCCGTAATGCGGTTCTTGCAGAGCTGGGCGAACCGTCTGGATCCATGCAGCGCGATGGAAAAGAAATTCTCCTGTTTAAAACAGGTACGGTCACCCTGCAGAACGGCGTGGTGATTAAAGCCGATCTTTCACAGAACTATGTGCGGCAGGCTGAAGAACGTGCCGTCAAAGCCAAAGAGTTCGAGGCGGTAAAGCAGGCGGAACTGGAAAAACAAAAACTGCTTTATCCGGAAGACAACATAGTCCGCATCGAATGCGTTTACGAAAAAACCGAAAACTGGGAAACTCTTCCTGAATCCATCCGCCCCGCGCAGGGAAGATACGGATACAATGTTTACATTCCTCAGGGTTATCACGAATCAACCGACAGAGCCTATAAGTGCCTTTTCATTGAATCCTCAGCGCTCTGGGGCAGCGTTAAAGAGCGCGTCCGTAAAGAAAAATGGATGGTCGTCATTCTACCCGATGCCCCGCAACAGCAAGTCGGCAAGACGATTAATGGAAACTTTCTGGCCGCGTTTGACGATGCGATCGGGCGGTTCCGGATAGACAAAGAGCGGATTTTCATCAACGGCAAAGTTCCGTCCGCCATATTTTCCACTATGCGCCCTGTTGCCGGAATTATCCTTCTGGATCCCGACTTCCGCGGCTTTGAAAAAGCCGGTGTCTCCCTGAACTTCCTCAGCAGAAATCCGGATCTGCGCGCCTATGTACTGCTCAGCAACAGCGACCGCGACAGCACGCTCTTTCAGGGACAATTCATTATCGACCATATTCCGAAACACTACGTCGGAATCTATGAAGGCAATGTAGCGGTTCTGCCGCAACAGCTGGCCGACGAAGCCCTCGACTGGATGAAGAAAGAATACTCCCTGCCCTGAGCAAATCAGTCCGCGGCCATTGCTTTCGCAGCCAGATATCCGGTCGTCCAGGCGGCTTGCAGATTGAACCCGCCGGTCAGCGCGTCGATATCGAGCACTTCGCCCGCAAAATAGAGACCGGGACAAAGACGGCTTTCCATGGATTGGAAATTCACCTCTTTCAGCCGAATGCCGCCGCAGGTGACAAACTCCTCGCGGTGTGGATTTTTCCCAGTGATTGGAAGAACAAAGCCGCTGACCTGCGCCGCGATATGCCGCAGCGCCTTGACCGGACACGCGCCCCACTCACGGGTCCCGTCCACACCGGCGCGGGCCACCAGCAGTTTCCAAAGCCTGGAAGAAAGCCCGACCGGCGACCACGTTCCGACCAGTTTACGCGGCGAAGCGGCGCGGAATTTTTCCAAGGTTTGGAAAACCTGTTCCTCGCTCTGCGCCGGAAGCCAGTTGATCTTCATGTCGAAACGATACTTCGTTTCCGCCAGTGTCCGCGCGCCAAACGATGAAAGTCGTAAAACTGCCGGGCCGCTCACTCCGCCGTGCGTGATCAGCAAAGCGCCTTCAGCTTTCAGCCCCGGTGCGCTGACGCGGACGTCTTCAACCACAATTCCCGCCAGCGCGGTGAAATCTTTGTCCGACGTCTTGAAGGTGAAAAGCGACGGCACGCACGGCTCAATCGCGTGCCCCAGTCCTTCGATAAACGCCCCGCCGCCTGTGGCGACCAAAAGTTTTTTACAGGCAAGCTGCTCCCCGTTCGCCAGCTTGACGTTAAATCCGCCCTCGAACTTCCACACTTTGGACCCGAGCGAAGCGAGAGGGGCCCCGTTATCGCGGGGCAGCAGCCGAAGGATGCGGCAAACTTCAGAGTTCGTTCGAATGTCCGCTCCACTTTTGAGCAGAGCATTGATGACATCCTCCGAAGTATCCGACTGTGGGAAAACACAACCATCATCGAGCGTAACCAGCGGGACACCGTGCGCCTCGAACCACTCAATAGTTTCCGCCGGACCGAAGCGGTGAAACGGGCCGATCAGCTCCGCGCCGCCGCGCGGATAGTTTTGAACAAAGGTGCGGATGTCGGAACACTCGTGCGTCAGGTTGCAGCGTCCGCCGCCGGAAACGCGCACCTTCGCCAGCGGCTTCGCGCCCTTTTCCAGCACAAGGACTTTCAACTCCGGTGCCTCTTCGGCAAGCACGGCGGCGGCGAATATTCCCGCCGCCCCTCCGCCGATTATGATGACATCTGAAGAAATCATGGGAGAAACTTATACCACAGAACACACCGAACACACGGAAATGATTTAGGTGGAGCGGGCGCTCCGCGCACGCTTTCCAAAAGATGGAACCTGACCTCCGGGCAGGTTTCCCGAACGCGCTCGGAGATCGCGTTCCACCTCATTGTAGCCGAGGTCCATGACCTCGGATTCCCGTCTAATCCGCGATCCCGGATCGCGGCTACAACGAATATAAAAAACCGGCCAATAAGAAACCGCCTCAGGGTCACGGCCCCCGCCCTACAAACCTGATGTTGTCTTTTGTCTTGAGCGCTTTCAGACAACCCTCTAGTTTCTGGCTAAAGTGATCGCGCCGTTACAAAAACAATGATTTCAAAGTGCACTCAAAAACTGCAGGAGTTAGAGCATGACAATTCGTAAAGCACTTGAGAAAAAACGCAGAGTCGGTTTTGTGCTGGCGGTTCTCTGCTTGTTTTTATTTGTCGGCGCTCGCTTCACGGGATCACACAGCAAGGGACTTTCGCCATTGATTCTAATTTTTTTCATTGGTTATATGGTATGCGTTATTTTTCAGCTGTTCGGACTGCGCTGCCCCAAATGCAAAAATAATTTGGGAGGCACCCTTCGATCCTCTTTGACGATAAAACTCTGCCCCTTCTGCGGGGTCTCGCTGGACGAAGAAATCAAACAATAAAAACGCCCCGGAGTGCGTGACGTCGGAGCTTATCCGAGATCGGTAACCGCCTGCTCGACGACTTTCCGCGGCAGGCCGCAACGGTTAAGTTCGGCCATAAACGGGTTGCTTTTCCTCAAATCCGAATTTCGAAATCCGAAGCACGAAACAAATTAAAATTTCCAATGATTGGAAAATTCCAATTTCAAGTTTCAAATTTCAGTTTTCTCTCTCGAAATAGGTGTAGCCGCGCAGACCGTTTTCGTAGGCATCCATGACGGCGCGGCGCTCTTTGGCGCTCATCCGCCCGGCCTTCACGGCGTTTTCGGACATTTCACGCACGCGCCGGACCATTTCCTTCGGCTCATACTCAACATAGGTGAGCACGTCGGCCACGGAGTCGCCTTCGATTTCGCGGGCATAGTGCACCTGTCCGTCGGCGTCGATGCGGACGCTGACGACGTTGGTGTCGCCGAGCAGGTTGTGCAAGTCGCCGAGCGTTTCCTGATAAGCGCCGACGAGGAAAACGCCGAGAATGTAGTCCTCATTGTCTTTCACCGTATGCAGCGGCAGTGTGCGTTTAACATCGCGCAGGTCGATAAAGTGGTCGATCTTGCCGTCGCAGTCACAGGTGATGTCGGCGAGAATGCCTTCCTGCGTCGGCCTTTCATTAAGGCGGTGGATCGGCAGGATCGGAAAGAGCTGGTCGATCGCCCACGAGTCGGGCAGCGACTGGAAGAGACTGAAGTTGCCGTAATAGACATCGGCCAGCGCGTTGTTGAGATGTTCGAATTCATCGGGCACATAGCGCATGCCGCGGATCAGTCCGGCGATGCGGGTGAGAATATGCCAGTAGATCTGCCCGGCCAGCGCACGGTCGCGCAGCGTAAAGCCGCCGCGCTTGAACATCTCGTGGATTTCGTCGCGGTAATAAACGGCGTCGTGGTAGCACTCCTGCACGTTTTTAGCCGTCAGTGAAGTATAGGCTCCCATCAGATTGGCCAGCAGTTCGTGGGCGTCTTCCGGCAGCTTCTCGGGCAGCGCGTGAGTTTCGAAGCGGCTGACATCCAGCACGTTGAAAAGCAGAATCGAGTAATAGGCAACCGTGGCGCGGCCCGATTCCGTGATGATGACGGGATGCGTCGTGCCGCTCTCGTCCAGAATGCTCATCACCTCTTCGATGACGGCGGCGCAATATTCGGCCGTGGTGTAATTACAGCTGCTGGTGAAGTTGGTGTGCGAGCCGTCGTAGTCAACCGCCAGCCCGCCGCCCAGGTTGAGCACGCCCATCGGCGCGCCTTCTTCGACCAGTCCGGCATAAATGCGGCAGCCTTCTTTGATGGCTTCGCGGATATCGCGGATGTTGGGGATCTGCGAGCCGAGGTGGTAGTGCAGCAGTTTGAGGCAGTCGAGCATATTCTCCTTGCGGAGACGGTCAACCACATCGATCACCTGCGCGGTATTGAGGCCGAAGACGCTGCGCTCGCCGCCCGATTCCGTCCAGTGGCCGCTGGCCTGTGTGGAAAGTTTCATGCGAATACCGAGGATCGGCATGACACCGAGCACTTTGGAGCGTTCAAGGATCAGTTCAAGCTCCGAGGGCATTTCGATCACAAATACGCAACGCAGTCCCATCTTGAGCGCATAGAGACCGAGGTCGATAAACTCCTCGTCCTTGTAACCGTTGCAGATGAGGTAGGCTTCGGGATCCTGCAGAAACGACATGGCCGCAATCAGCTCGGCCTTGCTGCCGGCTTCGAGGCCGTGATGGTAGCGTGCGCCGAATACGCAAATTTCCTCGACCACTTGCTGCTGCTGGTTGACCTTGATCGGATAAACGCCGCGATAGCTTCCCTGATAGTTGTATTCGGAAATCGCCTTGGCAAAGCTTTCGTGGAGCTGCTTGATCCGCGCGTCGAGAATGTCGCTCAGGCGCACCAGCACCGGAAGATCGAACCCGCGCTCCTGAATGCCGCACGCCACATCGTACAGGCTGACCGACGCGCCGCCGGGGCCGTCCGGATGAACCGACACTTCGCCTTTTTCGGAGATGCTGAAATATCCGGCACCCCAGCTGTCGACGCCGTAAAGCTCTGTTGATTGGACAGACGACCATTTTCCGTTTTCAGTCACTCGTTTTCTCCTTCAGCTTGAAAAGCGGACTGGTTTTACGTCCTGCACCCCCCGTTGAAAAGCGCATTTTTACAAACATTGGGAAAATTATCCGGCCTTTTTCCAGCCATTGGAACGCCCGTGCGGCCATTCCAACTTTTGGAACCCTTTTTCTATTGTCCGCTTCGCCCGCCGTGCTACATTGTGCGCCTTCTAAACCGGAGAAAATTATGGCAGCAAAGAAAAGCGCATACGCACAGGCCGGCGTCGATATCGACGTCATGATGGACTCTCTTCAGCGGATCAAAAAGAACGTCAAATCGACCAATATTAAAGGTGTCGTCAGCGAAATCGGCTCCTTCGGCGGACTCTTCCAGTCGCCCGGCAAAGAATTTCTGCTCGTCGCCAGCGCCGACGGCGTCGGCACCAAACTCAAAGTCGCCCACATGGCCGGCAAACACACCACCGTCGGACAGGATCTCATCAACCACTGCGTCAACGACATCCTCGTGCAGGGCGCCACCCCGCTCTTCTTCCTCGACTATCTCGGCACCGCCGCACTCTCCGGTAAAGTATTCGAAGACGTTATTTCCGGCTTATGCCAGGCCTGCCGCGAAAACGGTTGCGCACTGCTCGGCGGCGAAACCGCTGAAATGCCCGGACTTTATCCGAAGGGCGAATATGACCTCGTCGGCACCATCGTCGGTCAGGTCGAAAAGAAAAAAGTCATCACCGGCAAAACTATCCGTAAAGGCGACGTCATCATCGGCCTGCCCTCCACCGGACTGCAAACCAACGGCTACTCGCTGGCCCGCAAGGTCATCTTTGAAACCGCCGGTAAAAAACTGAGCGACCTCGTCCCCGGCACCAAACTCACTTTCGAAAAAGTTCTGCTGGCTGTCCACCAGAGCTATCTAAAGCCCGTCGTTGCGCTGATGAACAAAATTCAGGTGCACGGCATGGCGCACATCACCGGCGGCGGACTCGTCGACAACGTTCCACGCGTCCTGCCGAAAACCGTCGATGCCGTCTTTGACCGCTCGACCTGGAAAACGCCCGCGATCTATCAGTTCATCGAAGAAGTCGGCAAAGTGGATCACGAAGAAATGTACCGCGTCTTCAATATGGGCATCGGCTTTGTCATCGTCGTCCGCGCCGCTGATGCCGATACCGCGCTCGCCACATTGAAGAAGGCCGGCCAAAAAGCCATTGTCGTCGGCCGCATCGAAAAAGGCACCGGCATCTCCCGCCTGATCAACTGATTTCTAGAGTGGAAGAGGGTTGCCGCTCCCTCTGGTCGCTGCTTTCGCAAGCTCAAGCCTCGCTTCGCGTCCAGCCTCTGGCCTGCGGCAGGATGCCGCTTCCACATTCCATATCCCAAGGTGGGGCGGGCGCTCCGCGCACGCTTACTTGTCCGCCGTAGGAGGAAACGCGCTCGGAGATCGCGTTCCGCCTGCTGGTTCCAAAGCTTGGAAACGCGGTGAGGACACCGCGTCTACGTTATCTGACCGCATGCTGCACGTCGCACAATTTCCGATAAACCCCGTTTTTCGCATACAGTTCCGCATGAGAGCCTCTTTCAACAATAACCCCCTGATCCATCACCAGAATCGTGTCTGCGTGCTGAACCGTGCTCAAACGATGCGCGATCACGAAAACCGTCCGGTTCTTCATCAGCCGGTTAATCGCCTCTTGAACCTGCTGCTCGGTGACTGTATCCAAAGCGCTGGTCGCTTCGTCCAGGATCAGGATCGGAGGATTCTTCAGGATCGCACGAGCGATCGCAACGCGCTGCCGTTCGCCGCCGCTCAAAACAAAACCCTTATCTCCGACAATCCGATTGTAGCCATCCGGATGCTGCATAATAAACGGATGCGCATTGGCCATCTGCGCGGCAGATTCGATCTGTGCCTGAGTGGCCCCCGGTGTGCCGTAGGCGATGTTTTCGGCGATCGTCGTGTTGAAGAGGATGGTTTCCTGTGTCACGACGCCAATCAAATTCCGCAAATCTCCCATCTCCAAATCGCGAAGATCCACCCCGTCCAACAGCACGCGTCCGTTGATCGGATCATAAAACCGCGCCAAAAGATTAGCCAGTGTCGTTTTGCCCGATCCGGTGGAACCCACCACGGCGATGGTCTTACCACGTTCCAGCACAAGATTTGCGTCGTGAACAACCCGTCGCTCATTTTGATTATAGGAGAAATCCACATGCTCGAAAACCAGCGCCTGGTCGAACGACTTCTTTGGAACCGGATTCACCGCCAGCGGCAACGAGGTGTCCATGTCCAGGAACGAATAGATCCGCGTCAACGCCGCACGGCCCGACTCGATCGACGCCTGAATTTTTCCAAGCGATTTCAACGGTTTGTAGGCCACAACAAAAGCCGTTAAAAGGGGGAGGATGTCTGCAAGGGTTTTTCCTTTCCAGAAGCAAATGATGAGAAAAATCAGGGTCAATAAAATGGTCACCATCTCCATGACAGGCGAAACCAGCAAGCCGACGCGAACCCCGCGCAGCGAAATCTTCACACACTGCTGATTAACATTCTTGAACTTCCTTTTCTCATCTTCCTCCGCGTGATAGGCCTTGACCACGCGAATACCCGTCAAATTTTCCAACATGCTTGAGCCCAGCACAGCCCCCTGCTCCATTCCTCTGCGGGCATAATTCCGGATTCTCCGGCCCACCATGAACAAGGGCAACAGGGCTAATGGGTACCCAACAAAAGCCATGAGAATCATCTCGACCATGTCGTTGGCGATCGCAAAATAGATGACGAACCCTACGGATGCAATAATCTCGAAGGGCGCCCGGCACAACTCCGCAACTGTATGAGCAACCACGCCCTGAACCGTTCCGGGATCCCCGTTGCAGCGACTCATGATCCTGCCCACATCCATCTGGCCGAAAAACTTCAGCGACTGGTTCTGGAGATGGTCGAACATTTGATTCCGCAAATCCCTGACCACACGCAACCCCACCCACTGTAGCGCATAACCGTTCAGATATAACGTTCCAAGACGGAAAGCCAACGCCAGCGGCAACACAAACAACATCAGTAGAAGGAATGACGTCCTAACGCCGCCCTTCTCGTCGGCAATCGAAATACCCAGTTTCTTGGCAACCTTCTCCGCGTCCTTAAACCACCCGGGAAGCTTCTCCGGTTTTTTGACTCCTGACTCCTGACTGCCGCCCTCTGCCTCCTGATTCCCGACTTCTGATTTCTGACCGCTGACCTCTGATTTCTGTTCTCCCCCGCCGCCCGAAGGACTCTGCATCTGCATGATCGCAGGCTGAAGCACCTGGAATACCGGCACCCAAGTCCCACCGACCAACATACCCGAAAAAATGCCCAGAGCCAAAACCCCGCTATACTTCCGTGCCTGCTTGAACAAGCGTCCATAGACCTGCTTGGCTGTAAACTCCTTATCAAACCATTCCTGCATAAAACTCCTTATTCCCTGGACGACGGGACATGCGCATTTTTGTAATGCTACAATACACGGGCCGACTTTTTTTCCCTCTCCGCGCGCATAATTTCAATAAATCTACTGATCTCCTGAAACGCATCAACATTGGACTTTATCCACTCTATTTCCTTGTCCCACCATTGGAAAGATCCAAGCTGCTGAATTGTTTCCTCATCGAATCGATAGCGGATAAGCTTGGCTGGCACGCCACCAACAATGGCGTAGGGAGGTACATCACGAGAAACAACCGAACGCGCCGCAACAATGGCTCCGTTCCCTATGGTGACGCCATCCATCAGCAATACTTCCTGCCCTATCCAGACATCATTTCCTATTTTTACTTTCCCGCCGTAACTGGGAAAGGTTTCTTTTTCTGAAAAGGATGGAACTGGCGCATTAGGCATGTAAAAAACCGGAGATGTAGACACAAACGTACGGGAAGGATGATTGCCTAAGTGATTCATCAATCTTGAGCCAATGGAACAAAAACTGCCAAACTCAACGTTATTAAGTTCGGCGTGACCAGAAATATACGAATAACGCCCCACAGAAACAGATTCCAGCTTCGTGTACGGGCCGATCTTCACCGCTTCACAAAGGTGCGATTTTTTTAGCTTCGAATGGCTTGAAATATAACAGTGAGAGCCAATTTCGGAATTTAAAATCCGGCTTCGCTTCTCTATTCGACAATGACTTCCGATGAGAGACCTCCTTAGACTCGGGAACCCCCTTATCTGTACGGCGGAAGAAATTTCACATGAAAAACACGCGTATAATGCTTTTTTTATCATCATCCAATGCTTTCTTTACGTTCTTGGACGAACCGCCTGATCAACTTTTTTGTTTTAAAGTTTTTCCGTAAGATTTTTCTCCAACGCATAATCGGGTTTTTTATCCGGTGATACCGGATATTGAGATGACGATCGTAAAAATATTTATCCGCCAAAACGTCCGGCAGGATTGCCCAAGGATGCGAGATATTATGAATCTCACCTAACGGAATATTAGCTAACGTTGAGTTGGCATCAGAGGTATGGGTGCTCTCAGAAGAACACCCTATGTTACTGACCAGATTAATCTGCGGACAGATACTCAACCCGTGATTAACCAACACGCTATAAATCCATTGAAAGTCCCACGTGTTGATACGCCCCTCATAGGTCGCAATAAAATCGGACCACCTGTAATTCTGTACGGCTCTATCTGCAGATAAACTTTGCATGCGATTCTCTTTCACAAAAGAAGGAAACGTCTGCATTTCATGATCGTAAAGCTTCCAGGATCTCCGCCATGTCGCCCATCCCCATATCCACGGAATAGAAGAAAAATAATAACTGGCATCGCCCCGCTGGACACCGTCTTGGAAATTATCGCCCGAGATCATCATGATGCGCTCATCGTTTCGATACTTCTCAAGCAGTTCTGCGCAAAACGGAAAAAACGAATCGGACGGCAGACAGTCATCTTCCAGAATAATTCCCTCTTCCACCTGCTCGAAAAACCAGGCAATTGCTGACGAAACAGCTTCTTTACAGCCAAAATTCCGGTCGCGAAACAGCGTCTTCACTTCGCAATCCCAGTCAACCCGCTTGATAATCTCTCGAGCTACCTGACATTTTTCCGCATCACCTTCTTTGCCGGGCCGAGAACCGTCAGCCGCGACAAACAGGCGCCGCGGTTTTGCTCTAGCAATCGCCTCAAAAACCTGCGCCGTCGTATTGGGGCGGTTGAAAATCAAAAATAAGATCGGCGTATTTTTAGCATCTTTCATAAGGAAACATTCGCAGTGTATTCGCCTATTTCAACTTTTAGACAACACGAGCCGTTCAACAAACTTTTCTTTCTTGTTTAACGCATCAACCATGGAGGAGGCCATTCCCAGATCAAAATTGGCGTGGTCAGCCCGGCTCAAGACTAAACGCGCCCGATTCTTTGACTTACTAACAGTCCGTGTCGTTATCTTCTCCATATATTTTGCGATCTTGCGGATCAAAGGAGACAATCCGGCAGCTAATTTGGCCATTTGCAAACTGCACTGATTGCGCTCGATCGTTTTACATAAACAGACAAGCCGCGCCGGGGTTTTATCCTTGGCTGATTGTATTTCGCGCAGTACTGCGCCGAACATTAATGTTTTCATTAATTTGGAAACTATCATTCGCCGCATAGAGCCGGACTGTAACCGATACGACTGGAGCATTGATTCCCAGAAAATCAATGTCATTGAAAATATATCCTGGGTTCCGGCACGATCATTCCATTTTATATTCGAACACAAATTTAATGCGTTAAAGTCGGCGCAAACAGCGGTATCAATCTCTTTGGTGGGTTCCGCATTGCCGACTTTTCCACTGGCCGAATATCCATTACTTTTAGGTGAAGACCCCACCCATCCCAAGGGAATCTTGCATCCTAGATAACGCCTATCCAGACTGCACACGACCGCAGCGCCATTCGCGTCTGGAGTCAACGATGTATAAAATCGGCCGTTTTGGAGCCCTTTGGCTTGTTCAATTAAATCTTTTCTGAATAGTGCTGTGGTGTACATCTGAGGAAGATCAAAATAATCCTTCCCTTTTAGCAATGTAATCAAAACCTGAACAATCGTATGTTCAATGGTCACGATCGGTTTCGCAGAAAAGGTTACCATCTCATTGCCGTATCCCGCCTCACAGCCTTTCCAGAAGAAATGGGCGCGGGATGAGTTTATTGCTCGGAGACCCTTTTTCTCTGCAACAGCAGTCAAATGGTCTGCCAATTCGAAGAAATATGGCTGCAGTCCATCATCTGCGCCGAGAAACAGGCACCAGTCGCCCCGTGCATGCGAGAGAGTCCATTCAAAATGGTCCACCATGCACAGAACTTGTGGCGGTGAGATTTTTTTAATTTTCGGATGCGAGAGCGTTTCAAGGTAGGCCCTCGTTCCATCGCTGGAATGGTTGTTGCTGATGATCAGTTCATAATCGTCATAGTTTTGAGAAATGATGGTTTCAACGCATGTTGGAAGGTACTCTCCCGCATTTCGGACGGGAAGAATGATTGAATATTTAGCCATGGGGTATATTCCTTGATGCCTTTATAAAGTAACGGTCGCAGTAGCGCTCATCTAAATCCTTAAAAACCAATCCGCCCTTTTCTCCTGAAAAAACAATAACATTAGATGGTATTTCTTTATCGATAATCGTTACGCCTGCCGAAATGACAACATTCTCTCCTATTTTGACATTTCCAATAATCTTTGCGCCAGGAAATACAATTAACCCGTCGCCTAGATATGGCCGTTTATTGTCATTAACGCCAATCAGGACATTTTGGTAGAAAACTTGGTTGTTCCCATAGTCTGCGCGACAGAATACAGAACCGATTACATGTCCCAAAAGAAACGGGAACCCCAAGTTGATTTTGTAATACAAATCAATCCCGTTAAGTATTTTGTTCAAGTAAAAAATTTTAGTAGCTCCCACTTCATCTCCTTGCTCAGCGAGCGCTTGAGCGAGAAAATATAAAAAAATAGGATAATTTAGTGTGTTCAAATGATGGAAGGTTTTGTATACGCCTTTATCCAAGCACACTAAATCAAGCAATGTCTGGACTTTTTTTTTGGCGCAACCAACTGCGGCATCAAGCTGCGGCGGAGTGTACCCGTCAGGAAGTAAATGATCCATTTGCGTGGCGATGTATGCGGATAAATCCATGTGTTCTTCCTGTTTTTTCAAGATTTCTGATTCATAGTAGAATTGTTGAGTTTGATCCCAACCACGCGGGGTGGGTCAATAAGGTTGTCCGGACGAACGCCAAAGTTCAGCAAATCCCGACGCCCATATTCATCAGCAACTCGCTCTGCAAGTTGCTTCACCGTTATGGGAATGCCAGAGCAGATATTGACCGCGCCTTGTTCGTCATTTAATGCTGCCTGTACGATCATTCGAGCGGCTTCACTTACATCAAGAAAATCACGAATTTGACTGCCGCTGGTAAGTTCGGCAGGCTCCCCTGCTTTAAGCCGTGCATGCAAATAAGGTACCAGTCGGCGAGCGTCCTCACCTTCTCCGTAAAGATAGAACAGACGGCACCAAGCAAACTCTACCCTTTGCAAAGGAAGCCATTGCGAAAGCACCATGAAAGTAGCTGCCTTTGCCCCAGCGTACGGTGTTGATGGCCGTAAAGGGGTTTCAATGGATAACATGCTGGCAGTAAGGTCGTATTCGGCACAAGTGCCGATGCCAATGAAACGTCTCACTCCAGCCTTAGCCGCACCTTTCGCCATTTGCAGTGTCCCTGTTAGACAATCGAGATTCTTGGCGGATTGGATATATTTGCCAGGCTCGGCATACCAAGCGACATGGATGATAGTGTCGATGCCATTGCAAATAGAAGCCCACCAGTCGGCACTTTCGGCAAAGAGATCCGACGTGGCGACAACATTTTCAACACCTTTCAAGGTTGAAAGGTTCCCTTGTTTTCCGTCACGAACCACCAAGCGAACCTGCGAGCCATTTTCTGTCAATGCTCGCAACACGTGGCGACCAACAAAGCCGGTGGCTCCGGTGAGCAGAACGATTCCTGTCATGCGATCTCCAACTTTGGTACCGCCGTGACAAATTTTCCGCCCCACTCCCGGGCATACGCCAGTTGAACCATGACCTCATCACGCAAATTCCACGGCAGGATGACAATATAGTCTGGCTTCTTCTGGCGCACCCGCTCCTCGCCAACAATGGGAATCCGGCTACCCGGCATGGACTTACCCTGTTTGGCAGGATTGCGATCAACTACAAACGAGATCAAGTCCGGCCGAACCCCCGCATAGTTCATCAGGGTGTTGCCTTTCGCGGCAGCCCCATAGGCAACAACTGTCTTACCTTGGCGTTTGGCGTCCAAAAGAAAAATAAGGAAATCATTTTTCACCTTGTCAGCATGCGCCTGAAAGCCTTGGTAATATGCCGCGCGGTTCATCCCTGCAGAGGCTTCTCTATTTATGAGTTCGATCACTTTGCTGCTAATCGGGTGCGAGCCCGCATCCTTTCGCTGGGCAAATACCCTCAGACTTCCGCCATGAGTATCCAGCTCCTCGACATCAAACACCGAAAGTCCATTGACATTGAAAGCCTTCACCACGGTTGTAAAAGAGAGATAGGAGAAATGCTCGTGATAGATGGTGTCGAACTGGTTCTGACCGATCAGATGCATCAGGTGCGGGAATTCAAAGGTCGCCACGCCCTGCGGCTTGAGCAAGGCGGCAAATCCCGCCGAAAAATCATTGATATCGGGCACATGCGCCAGCACGTTATTGGCGGCCATCAGATCAGCCTGCCTCCCTTGTTCAGCCAACCGTTTTGCCAGACCGACGCCGAAAAACTCCTCCAGCGTTTCGATACCTTTCATACGCGCGGCGGCCGCCGTTCCTGCGGTAGGTTCAACGCCAAGGCAAGGAATCCCGTTTCGCTTGAAGTACTGTAGTAGATAGCCGTCATTCGAGGCCACTTCCACCACATGACTATCTGTCGTCAGCCCGAAGCGTTCGGTCATGTCCTGCACATACTTTTTCGCATGGGCCAGCCAGATATCGGAGAATGAACTGAAATAGGCGTATTCATCGTTAAACAACTCCGCCGCTCTTGAATAGGCCTCGGCCTGAACCAGCCAGCACGTCTCGCAAACAAGCACCTTCAAAGGAAACCATTTCTCAGGCCGATGCATGGTCAGCTTGGTGAGATAGGCGTTCGAGGGCGGCGCACTGCCCAGATCAATTAACGTAAGGGTAACGTCTGTCCCACAGTGTCGGCATTTCATACTTTAATTCCTTCAAATGCGCCGTCCAGTAAGGCGTAAGCTTGATCTTTCACTGAAACCTCAACCGCAGGAAGCGGCCATTCAATCCCAATACGCGGGTCATGATAGCAAATACCGGCGTCCAGTTCCTTTGAATAAAACTCGGTGTGAAGATAGAGCATTTCCGATTTTTCTTCAAGCGTTTGAAATCCGTGGGCGAATCCTTCTGGCACAACCAACATCTTCATGTTCTCCGCTGTCAACAGCTCGCCGTGCCACTTCAGAAAAGTCGGCGAATCTTTACGCAGATCAACGATCACGTCAAACACGCTACCCCGAATGCAACGGATCAGTTTCATTTCCGCTTTCGGCGGATACTGGAAATGCAACCCTCTGATTGCTCCGGTTTTTTCCGTTCTGGAAAAATTCATGTTCACGATCCGCCGCGAGCCGATCAGGGACTGCAGTTCCTGCTGGCAAAACCAACGGCAGAACACACCGCGCGGGTCAACGAGCGGATCCATTTCAACTACCGCAGCACCTAAAATAGATAGCGACTTGATGTTCATGCTTTTTCCTTGCGCATGTCTAAAAACTTTATTTATCAACCGGGTCACACGATCTTTTTGCGGGCTACCAACAAAGAAGTCCAAAAAAATGTTTCTGTTTCTCCGAAACCTCTACGCCGCCCTAAACTCCACCAGTCGAGTGGTGCTTATCACAGATCCGGCTAGTAGCAAACCAGCAAAGTTTCTTCTACAAAAGTAGTGGGTTCTGGCTTATTAATCTTATACTTATAGCCCAAGTTTAGCTCATCAACCCATGGCTTAATATTCATAAAATCATCTATATTGTGATAAAGACTAATTAATAGGATGGGTTTATCTTTTTTAATTGTATTAACAGCCCCTCTCAACACTTCCTGCTCCGCACCTTCAGCATCAATTTTAATGACTCCAATAGTAGCCTTCTTTTCTAAGACAAAGGCATCAATTGTGGTCGTTGGTATTTGAACGACGTTAGTGCAAGAGCCTTTAGAAAGCGAATTGTCAGGATTATTAGTAGAAATTGACAACCCCCCTCCAAAAAATAGCTTTTTCGTTCCAACAAAATCAGAAGCACCTAGTTTGACCGGGTGAATGTTAGTCACTTCATTTAATTTGATATTGTACGTCAATTCATCAAAAGCATCATCAAATGGCTCAAACGCATATATATGAGCTACCGGATATCGAGAAAGCATCAGGGCAGAATCTCCGACATAAGCCCCGATGTCTAAAACATCTTTATCTTTAAGCCCCGCCAGAACAGTATTCGACAGCAACCCGAGCCCCATATCATTATAAAAATTGTGTCCCGTCATATTCTGGTTTTTAAACTTAAACCCCTCAAAAAGGAAATATCCTTTTTCTTTTCGCGCCTTTTTCTCGGAGGTTTGCGTAAAAGCGGCTATCTCGTTTTCAGTATATAAACTGTCTCTATTAAAAGCCGCGAGCCACAGCATGCGCAAAAAAATAAACTTCAGCTCTTTTTGAGAATCGTCATCCAAGCCGGACAATAATTGCCCAAACTTTTCGGCAAAATTTTTGTCATAAAATGTTTTTTCAAAATCCTTGCCGTAATTTTTGCATTGATCAAATGTCCAGGGATTGGACTTAAACTGTTGTGACGAGAAATAGTTATAAATAAGCGCGTTTTTTCTTGTCTTTTTGAAGTTTTTTATCAGCCCGACAAAAAACCGCCCCCTATCAATCATGTTATTAATCTTTCTGGCTGTTTTTTTGAAAAACCTCTTCGGTGTTTGTTTCGTATTATATTTTGTCCCGCCCATTTCGACCCATGCTGCGTAATTTTTTTGCCATTGTTCGTTTTCAATTCCATTCCAGAATTTAGGCTGGCCATAAGCATGCAGGATACTGGCATCCTTAACAGGATCTCTTGGATGCGGAGTGTATTTCAATGGATCTAAAAAAACTGCCTGCAGATTAAATTTTTGAATCATAAAATCAAAAATTGCCTGCTCCGCCGTATACAAGTATTTTGCGCAATCTCTTAGTTTTTCATAACAAAAATCGTACATTTCCATGTAATTTTTTAGATTATCCTGGAAAACGAACGTACTCCCGCAGATGCCTTCCGCATCCAAATCATAGCCTTCAAGCTTTATGTTCCTATACTCCTCCAGCAGTTGATCCTTAACGCTATTGCCCGCAGGCAGCATTTTTATCCCTGAAGCACAGGGCGACATCAGCTCTGAAATATCCTTGGTGATTACGATGTCGTAATCCAAAAAAAGTATCGTCTTGTAATCATTTAGAAGTTTTAAGCATTCAAACTTGGCATACACCATTTCTGAAAAATATCTCAGCGTCCCTTGATCAAAAATGGAAGTATCCTGAATTGGAAAATTGTATTCTATAAACCTTGTTGCAAATATTCTATTAATCAATTTTTTATCGCTATCTTGCACGCCGCCATCGTGCAAAATCAAAATTTCATCTGCAATATTCGGACTGAATCTTTTCAAATCCATTATCACACAAGCCATCGCGAAGAGATGATTGGAAGTTCCGCAGAAGACTACCGCAGATTTTTTTTTCATATATTGACCCCCCATATACCGGGCGGCAACCCAGCGTTGCTAAGATATAAAATCGATCCTGTTTTTGTGTCTGTACGCAGTCGTTGACGTACCTACATTTTGGTGAAGCATGACACAGTCACCCGCAGCATGCGACCCCTTGTTTAACGATTCGCTGCCAAAAACTTTTCTGCGACTCCAGAAACAAAACTCTCAGGCGCAAAATTCTCCGCAGGAAACGAAAAGTGTGGTTGAGTTTTGAATTCACCGCATTTTTCAAGAAGCGCCCTCAATGCTTTTATATCCCGGTCGGGATAAACAAGACCGCAGCCATATTTTTTGACCCGCTCGCCAATCAACCCGTAGTCGCTGGCAATAACCGGACTCTGATGCCCAATGGCGCGGGATAAAATTCCAGATGAATCAGGGAATGCCCGATAAGGCAGTAAAACATAATCCGCTGCCTGCATTAGAAGATCAAATATCTCTTCGGTGATCCACTCGTTCAGCCAGAGCAGTTTTTTTGAAGCAACCAAACGATCAATAAGCGCCTTATGTTTAGAGGTATGCTTCTTCAGCTTCCCCGCCCGGACGAGCAACGGCAGATTGGCATCAATCCCGTCCATCACCTTAAGCGCATCCAACAATCCTTTACGTCTCTCGTCGGTACCAATATGCAGAAAGATCCGGCGATCTTGAGGAAGAGACAGGCGTGTTCGCGCATTTTGTTTTGTTTGAGATATAAAAGGACGCCACGGATCACAGAGCAATGCGGTCGGAAAAGAAAGACGGTCCGGATTTTTCTGAATCCGTTCGTTAATCACAAAAATATGCCCCAGCTGATGCTGTGACTGAAGGTATTCAAGCCCTTTAATTAACCGGCAGGTGCGTTGATATTTTTTGTTGAAAAACCGCAAAGGTGAACGATTGAAAATTTGACTCACTCCGATCCAGATGCCATGCAACGTAACATTCCGGGGAAGCGCCTTTATATTTCCGGGATTACCGCCCCAGAAAAAAGTTTCCAGACAGGGGAAGAAGAGATGGCCAACTTGATGCTGAATAGCAAGCGATATGGATTCTTCACACGGGTCAACGCCACGAGTCGTCGAAATACGCTGCACCCCTTCAGGAAACGGAATAGGGCTGTCAACATCTGTAGCAACAAGAATCTCATGATTTGCCTTACGTAAGCCTTCGATCACCAGCTCCAAGTAGAAAGGGAAATGGCCTTCGCTGCTGGGTTCATAAACTAATATTTTTTCCCGCTTCATACACGATTACCAGTAGCAACCATTTTCGACCTTTTGGAGGCCCGCCGGGTGATCACAAGCCAACGGGCGAATCCAGTGTTCGTTATAACAATCTGAATTGTCCCAACGCGCCCCTTTAATGCCAAACAGAATCTGTGTCCCTCCTCCCAAATGAATCGCGACTTTACCCTTTTTCTTCACATGCGCCGCAAGCGGCATGCCGTACGCACCCGCACCGATAATTGCGACATCGAAGTCCATGTGATCAATTTCCGAGTTCATCCAATCAAGTGCTTGAAACCAATCTTCAAATTTTACGGACGAATCGCCTAAACTTTGAACAGCCTTTAATGTCAGTAATTCAAATTCCGGCAATGTGTCCGGATCTTTAAACAGCTTCTCGCGCTTTGCATATTGTTCGCGAATCGTGGCTTCAAATGGATGGATGACCAGAACCCGCTTGCCTTTGAGAGCCTTGCCCCAATAATCGGAGGCATCAAAAGAAAAGCCTCCGTTACAAATTGTTTTCCCTTTCAAGTATTCAGCAAGGTTTTGCTCAAAATCCGGACAAAGTGTTATCAGAACATCAATCAGAGGGACTATATCTTCGAGGATAAATTTGGCAAACCGGCTTAGAGTTTCCGTATTGCTTGGAAAATATCCCGCGTTAGTTTGCATCCCTCGAATCAACTTCGGGTCGAAATTTTTATAGGCGCACGATTGAACCAGGATGAATCGTAAAAAATCGTACCAATGCCTGGGGCGCAAATACAGATCCTGATAGGAGATCAAGCAGGAGACTTCCGTGATTCCAAAACGAGTGATCATTTTGGGCTCGCCAGCCTCTATCGCAGTTCGAAGAAGCGCATTAAAATCTACCGTGGGATCAGCCCAATCGGCTGGCCCGCTATGCGAACGCAATTTGTAAATCTTCCCTCGAATCGTGCGCAAGAGATACCACCAAAGACCATTCTGCATTTTGTTAATTTTTGACACTCCCGCTCCTCACAAGCCAAACTGAAACTGTTCTTTGGCTACCAGCGACCAAGCTTTCTGGCTCAAATGACACCCGTCAACAAAGTAATCCTGTCTCATTCGTCCGCGCTCATCAATCAGCTTTTCGGTAATCGAAATAAAACCGAGGTTGTTCTGCTGACATAGATTTTTTAACTGCTCATTAAAATACAACGTCACTTTATTGCATGTGGTTTCGTCTCCTTGTACGGGAAACTCATCACTCGGGTTTGCTGCGTCCGGAAATGACGGCGTGGGGCCCCAGCAAGCGACCCGAAACCCTTCCTCCCGCATGGAAACGAGAAAAGACAGATAGTTTGCAAGCACCTTATCAACCACACGCTCCATCGCAATCCCTTGATTGCTTGCCCGGTGGACAACGTGGTTCCGGATGTCAATTTCCCCGTAGCAAAACAACACCCGCGCGCCACGTTCAATCACCCGTTTCTTAATCAAATAGGCCACCTTTTCCCTGCCCCTGGTTTTCGTCCCGTATTTATCCGAGTTATAAGCCAATACCGGCCCGATATGGATCGGGGAAAACTCCGGGATGAGATTCTCTGAAGAATTAATGACGCCGTGGTGATACGCTATTTTCCGGGGACGAATGACCTCCTGCCCGCTGAAAAAATAGGTGTGTGAATCCCCTATGACAATGATGGTGTCATTCTCTTTGTGCCGCTTGACCCATTTTTTCCGCTCGATGCCGGAATGCCCCGCCCCGCGCAAAAAATCAATGAGGTCCTGTATGAGAACAATGCGCATAATCCGCCTCTTAATCTTTTACAGCAAACAGTCCGTTTCCATCTTTATCAAAAGGGCTTTTGTCTAATAAAAAATATATTGAGGCCAACCTGCGCGCTTTTTGTTCTATCGGGTTTTTCTTTAAAATTTTGCTGAAAGCGCCCTGTATTGTTCCTTTTAATACCCCCCCTATGGCGAGCCTCGCAGCCTTAATACGGCCATACTTCTTTGATTTTAAATAGAACCCGCTATAGGTTTGATGAAATTTTCTTAAAAAAATATACTGATTGTCTGATGGAGACGATGTTGTGACGCGGTGCTTAAATTCGATGTCATGGATGTAATAAATCTTACTGCCAGATTTAATTATTCTGAAGCACAACTCATTTTCTTCGCCGTATAAAAATATGTTTTTGTCAAAAAAGCCGATTTTTTGCACCTCTTCGATGTTAAACAGCATAAAGCAACCCATTACCCAATCGGTTTCGCGGTATGGCCCAACAACTTTTTGTTCATCATTAGCAATTCCTGTAACTGCAAAATCTAAGGTTTCTGAAATTTTTAGAAATTTCAGGATCTCTTCTGCTTTAATTTCAATATCCGGGTTTAACAAAAGTACATATTTGCTTTTCGTGTTTTCTAAAATGATATTCGACGCATTGCCATAGCCGATGTTGTTTTTAAGCTCTATTAAATTTATTTGCGGATAATCGCTTTTGATCTTTTCTACGGTTGAGTCGTGGCTGGCATTATCAACCACTGAAATATTAAATTTTCCATAAAGCTCATCCAGCAGATTAAATATTACTGCGCTTGAGTTATGGGATATTACTAAAATTTCCGGTTCCGGATTCATGTTTTAATTTATCCTTCTATCTTTAAGTGAGCTCCAAAAGGCCATGCCCGGCGTAAAAAATCAATGAAATCCTGTATGAGAACACTGCGCATATGATTCCTTTGCGTATCAGACGACAATCTTTTGAGGGTTGCGGTTTAACCAGGCCGCCCACCAGGAAAATGATGATTTCGGGGCGCGGATGTTGTGCTTGCATTGGCTCATCAGGAACATGTCGTCGGCCTGATCCGTCGTCTGATCAACATAGACCACCGGAAGATCCATCCTGAAGTTATTCTTCACCCATTCAATGTCATCGGAAAAAACAAACAGGTGCGGTTGCGCATTCATCAAGACCGACTGCGTGATGATCTTATGTACCGCCTGCTGATAATACTCTAGTCCGGCTTCGTTCTCTGAACCTACGAAGTCTGTCCGCCGGACATGCAGGCTAATTGAGGCGGAGTCTCTGATTTGCTGCAGCAAGCCGTTTGAATACTGCGAGGTTAAGGGCTTGAAGGTGAAGTCACGGCGAATCTCTTCCGCAATAAAGTCGAAATACTGTTCGTGCTGCCAATATCCCTTGTAATAGACGTCTGTGCCTTTTGGCCAGATCGGCTTCCACATTTCGGGGTGAAATTTTTCATCCCGGTCGCGGCGCCAGGGATTGATGGCATGGATCTTAAGATTCCGCCCGATGAGCCAGTTGAACGGAGATTTTTTCTGAAGCCTGTGAAGCACATCTTTCCCAAAAACCGGCGGCTTCAATCCAAAGATCCGTTCGAGATCATACGTCCGGATACAACAACGATGCTGAGGGTCCTGGGCGTCAAAGAAGCTGAGGTCCACACCAAAGGGCTCGCCGGTTTTATGAGCAAGGCCCTTCGCAAACGCGTATTGGAACATCTGGTTCCCCAACCCGCCCCATATCTGAATGATGTTCATAAAAACCTTTATTCGACCACGGATTACACGGATGCCACTGCTCTTTTTGATTTATTTTAACGGCCGCCCGTGCTGCGCATCGCACATCTTGACATCAAGATTCAGTTCGGCCCGCAACTGCGGCGCGAGCTGAGCGTCAGACATAACAGGCCTCTTGCTGTATGCGATTTTTCAAGAAGGGATTCATCCGCTCGCGATAGCTGACAATATCCACGTGCCGGTGCAACCGTTCCTCCAGCTCGATCCGGATTCGCGACAGGGTAAACAGATTCGGTTCTTTCAGGCGAACGACAATATCAATGTCGCTGTCCTCTGAGGCCGCATCTCTGGCCAGTGAGCCAAAAAGGCCCAGGGAAAGGATGCCATACCGGGGGCCGAACTCCCGCTGAAACCGCTTCAAATCCTGCAGTACGTTTTCTTTCCTGATCGTTTCCATACGCTCGTCCTCGCCATAAGTCATCTGTTTCGGACTGTACCTTGCTTTAGGCTGAAAAGGCAAAAAGGAAATATTCAAACCAGAGCAGCAAAAGCTTTGATAGGACGCAGAGGAGTGGTTAATAGGGCTGCCTCGGAATACGGCGAGCCCGGCGGGCTCACCCACAGTGAGAAAGATTTTCTGTAGCCGGGGCCGATGGCCCCGGAAGAGGCGCGGCCACCGTCCGCGCCCACAGTAAGAGTAAGAGATAAGGCCCCACAGAAGACACAGGATAGAGCTTTCTTCAGCCTGCGAGCGATCTTCCCCTTCGGCAGGTTCGGCAAGTTCAGGGCAGGCAACCCTTGGAATCATTCGCGGTTCGATCGAGCTTATTTATTTAAACGCAGATTAAACTGGAACCAAAATAGAAATTGCACCCGCCAAGAGTGCCTGCCGTTTTCCTTTCGTTCGACATTGAACACCTGTACGGCCGCATGACGCAGACTGAACAGCAGATATTCGAACCCGCTGATGCGATAGGGAGTCAGCGACAGATATTTATAATACTTCCGCCACAGAGGGTTTCTACATTTGAGCGACCAGGGTTTATACGCATTGGTGTAATGGATGACGACCGGCGTCTTGAGATGCTTCCAAAGTTTGTATTTAAACTTATTTTTGATCTTCAAAAATGCCGTCTGTGTATTCCAGCAGAACGGGATAAAGCGAACGCGGCCCTTCCATGTCGCATTAAGGAGCCCCTGATCTAAATCGCCAAAACCATTCCCGGACTTCTTATAGGCCTCGTCAACTTCTCTTTTAAAATCGGTCTTCAGGATGGCGTCCAGATTGAAAAGAATAACTCCCGAATTGAAATAGCGGTCAGATTCTCTGGTTTTTACAAGATCATCGGGCCCATTGGGAACCACACCGGCGCAATATCCATTCAGATCAATGTTCCACATGGGTGAAATGTCCCCGTCCACAATAATATCGCCGTCAAAATAAACGGCGCGGGAAACGTCCCTGGGAGCGTATTCGGGAATCCTGATCCGGTAATAAGCGCCAATCGTCAGGTGTTTAATCCCTACCTGATTCCATCCGGCAAAATCAGATTCATGGATCTGAATGAATTCAACATCACAATCGCGGTACTGCTTCATCCGGGTGAAGGCGTCCAAATCACTCTGCGCCAACCCGGAATAGATAAGATGAAAACTTGCCCGCGCCCCTTTCGCCAGGTTCGCCAGGATGGAGGCCATCAGCACGACATAATGCCGGGCATACGATGCGTTATTGCAGCAGAAATAAATGTGGTATGGCGAACTTCGTTCCATGCGTTGGCACCTCATAATAAACCGTCGTTACTGCGGCCAGGCGAATTCAGCCAGGGTGCCGTTGAAAGTGAACTTGCACATAAAATCCCCGATCGCTTTTCCTGAATAGTACTGGTGGGTCTTGATCCGGCCCGCGCGGCCGATCGCGCACGCTTCCTCCGGCCTTTGCGCCAACCGCTTCGCCTTCACAACCAGATCATCAAGCGAATCAAAAAACACCATCTCCCGATCCGGCTCATAAAGCGCCTGCAAGCCGGATGCTGAATCAGAAAAGGTGCAGAGTCCGTTCCCGGTCAATTGCACAAGACGATCCGAACTGTATAGCGCAATATCGTTCCTGTCCGAAAGGTTCAGCGCCATCAATGACTTCCGCAGGAGCTGGTCTTTTGCCTGACCCCATACAGGCGGCTGATCCATGCAAGCCGCAAATCCAAGCCGAAGCCCGTCCAACTTCCGGGCCAGCTCTTCGAGAAAAGCTCTTCGCTGGGGACGGTTTTTGTCCGAGCCGATATAGACCAGGTCATATTCCTTCTTCGAATGATCTTCATCCAGATTCAGCCGCTCCAGATTGCTGTCTGCGGGATTCGGGATGAATGCAACGCGGCAGGTAGTCTTACGAAACTGATCGAGGTGCTCCCCGCCCGTTGTGACAAACAGCGCATCCAGATAAGGAAGCTTCGGAAACAGATGATCGTAGTCGTGCGGCGGATAAACGGGATCGACATACCACAACGCGATCTTCATTCGGGGATGCGACTGCCTGAGCGTCCTCAGTGTTTCAGGTTTTATGTATTGCGCATGTCCAAGCAGCAACAGATCGGGCTCAACGTTCTTGCAACAGGCGAGCAGACACTGGTTGGCAAATCCCTTCCCAAAGTTCTTCGATCCAAAAATATTGGCGCGGGCGCGATCATTGATCGAAAAGGGATATACATAATGCCCGGCTTGGCAAAGCCCGGTATGAAACTTGAATTCACAGTTGAAAAACTCCGTGCCGTCACGGGTCAGACTATAATGGGCTGCGTGTACGATTCTCATACGAACTGTCGCTTACGTGATTAACGATCCAACCGTTTATGTGTAAACAGACCGCCTGAAACACCAATCTTAAAATGCTGACCCCGCCACCACCGGCAATTCAGCGGTTTCTCCATATCCTGAAAACCGTTAACAGTGCGGCTTCGCGGATGCCGATCCGCATAATCCAGCATCTGGAGAAAAAACTTTTTCGTGGTCAAAATAGACTGATTCGTCCAGTTGATGACCTTGGAATCGACGATATACATTCCATCCTCTGCCTTCCAGATATACTTCGGAAATAATCGTTCCGGATTTTTCTCGATGTAAAGGCTCCGCCCCATCATGCGGATTCCGTAACTCGGATAAAAAAGACGCTTTAGAAAACGGCTCGACTTCCGCCGCTGAGAAATCTGAACCTCATCGGTCTGAACAAACCGCTCATCGATCTCAGACGGGGTGTGAACTGTCGTATACTTGCGCACATCCGCGAACTGCTCGCCGGGGGTGAATCTTGACCGCAACCTCATCACATCAATTTGTCCCGACGCGAGACCGTTCACGGCCCTGTTTATTTCAAACTTCGCTGTCGCCGCATCCACAACCAAAGGACAATCGTTTTCGAGATACAGAATGTATTCGCTGTTCAAATTCTCCACAACCCAGCGCATCCCGTTCTGGATGCCGACATTATCGGGGCGCCCGCACCAGTCTAAATTATACTTCTTGGCCGTCTGAATATCTTCATCGCAAACGCATTGAAAAAAAAGTTTCGTTTCCGCGAAGAGGTCTAAAAAGTTGTGCTGCGCATACGCCTTCAGGGTTGCCTCAATCGTCCGCGGAGCCTTGTAAGAAAGGATGCCCACCGAGACCGGAATTTTAGAATGACCTGCTTTTCCTTCGCCCATTTTCTCTCCGCTTCATCATAAAAACCCATCGCCCGGCTCACGACCGTAAAATAACCCATCCCTGGCTGATCGCTCACCCGCCGGGTAGTTGCCGGACAGTTATAGCGCAACACCCCGGCCATTAAAAGCTTCCTGGGGCCGGAATTATACGGAGCCCATTCGTCTTCATTCGTGTGATTAGTGGGCAGTCTGTTTTTGATTGCGGCTTTTATTACCGCCCCCACCGTGGGCGGCTACAGAAAATTAGATTCGCTCTCTTCTGTGGGTGCGGACGGTGGCCGCGCCTTTCCGCGTGTTCTGCAACCCTCGGAACCTTCGTTGCCCTTCGTTTCCTTCTGTAAAATCTCTCCATCTTCCGGCCTCCATGATTTCCAACCCTCGGAACCTTTCCGTGTGTTCGGTGTCTTCCGTGGTGAATCCCTCTTCCAACCCTTAGAATCCTCTCTGTGCCTCCGTGCCCTCTGTGGTGAAAATCCCCATCCGCGTTCATCCGTGTCCATCCGTGGTTAATCTCTTTCCAAACCCTGTGATTCAGAGAATAAGATAAATCCTTTGTGGGCTGTTCAAAATATGATAGGTGATCTTCGAGAATCAAATCGCGAACCTTCACGATCAATATGAAGTCTGACTCAACCAGATCCCTGCGCGGCCGATGGCCATTGATCCTCGCCGGCCTCACCGCCGTGGCGGGTCTCTGCCTTTCTGTGTACCTCCGCTCCCGCATTGCGCAAACAGAGGCCACCACGGCGCGGCTCACGGCGGAAACCCTGCGGCTGAACACCGAACAGGAGCTGAACCTGTTCGTCGAAGTGCTCGAATCGGTTCGCGCCCTGCACGCGTTGTCCGCCGCGGTCAATCAGGCGGCCATGGACGAATTCATTGAAAAAGGTCTGGTTCACCAGCACGCCGTGCTCGGGGCGTTCGGACTCACCCAGCGGATCAGCCCGTGGCTGCGCGCCGTGCTCGAAGAACAGACAAAAGCAAATCCGGAAACGGGCTACCGCTTCCTGCAGCAGGGTCCGGACGGAACCTGGGTTCCGTCCGAACCCCGGAACGCTTATTATCCTCTCACATGGCAAAACCGGAAAGACGCGCTGAACATCCCCATTGGATTCGACTTCTCCTCTCTGAGCGAGGCCCGCCGCACGATCAAACGGATCGAACAGACCCGCCGCACCGCCTTAGTTCCCTCGCCGATCCCCGACTTTTCCGCGTCCGGCGCCAACTCCTATTGGGTTTTCGCTCCCGTTGTGCCGGGACGGGTCGAAGCCAACCCCATGTATATGCCGGACACCGTCATCGGGTTTGCCGTTGCGGTGCTCCATCCAGAGACGATCCTGAAACGCGTTGCCGCGCGCTCCTCCGTGTCGCCGTCCGGACTCCGGTTGAATTTAATGGTTCCGCCGGATCCGAAGGCAAAAGAAACGATCCAGCTCGTCAACGGCGCGTGGCTCTACCGCTATCCGCTGGAAGCCATCGACGCTCAATGGATTTTTGAGTGTTCTCTGCCGGGCACCGTCACCGGTCACCGGTCTGCGGCGGCGCTGGCGGCCGGACTGCTCATCACCGCGCTCATGACCAGCCAGTTGCTGTTCCTCAGTGGCCGAACCAGAAAAATCGAGGCTAAGGTGCTGGCCCGCACGGAAGATCTGCGCATCGCCAACGCCCGCCTTGAAAAAAGTTTCCATGAACGGGCGCACCTTGAAGAGGAAATGAATGAGCTTGCCGCGCGCGAACGCCGCCGAATGGGCCGCGACCTGCACGACTCGCTCGGCCAGAAGCTCACCGGAGCCGTTTTCCTCAGCCGTTCCCTGCTGGACTATTTTTCGAACAGAAAAGATCAGGAGTCAGGAGTCAGGGGTTTGGAGTCCGAAATCAGCAATCGGCAATCGGCAATCGAAAATCAGGAAGTTCACGCCCGGACGCTGAACGAAACTCTTAAATCCGCAGTCAGTCAGGTGCGGAATATGGCGCGCGGACTCGCCCCTGTAACCCTCAACGACGAAAGCCTCTGCGAGGCGCTCGAACAGCTGGCTGAAGAAATGACAGGGATGTACGGTGTTTCGTGCGAGGTCGCCGAATGCGACGACCTGTCCGCTCTCGGTCAGAAAACCAAAGAACAGCTCTACCTCATCGCCCGCGAAGCGGTGAACAACGCCGCCCGCCACGCGCAGGCCGGACGCGTAACCGTTCGGCTGACCGGCGGTGAAGCCGGCTGGAAGCTGTGCGTTGAAGACGACGGCAAGGGACTGTCCGGGACACAGCAGTCTGCCGGAGAAGGCATGGGCATACGGATCATGCGGCACCGCGCCGGTCTGATCGGAGCCAGATTCGCCATGAGCCCGGCCTCCGGCCGCGGCACCCGCGTTGAAGTAACCAGTAATGCGTGATGCGTAATGGATAATTTTATTTCACAGAAGGTAACGAAGGACAACGAAGGGAATTAAAAAACTCTAAAAACTGCGGTTCCATCATCCGAAGCCAACCTTCGTTCACCTTTGTTTCCTTCTGTAAAAAACTCTTTGCTTGCGGCTTTTATTACCGCCCCACTGCGGGCGGCTACAGAAAATTAGATTCTCTCTCTTCTGTGGGTGCGGACGTTGGCCGCGCCTCTTCCGCGTGTTCTGAGGGCGGTCTTCCCCTTCGTTTTCCTTCGTTACCTTCTGTGAAAAATCTCTTCCCCTTCGGCAGGTTCGACAAGCTCACCGCAGGCAAGCTCAGGGCAGGCAACCCTTGGAACCTTTTTGTGCCTTTTGGTGTTTTTGCCCGTCGCCTTGCTCCTTGCTTCGCATTCGCGAAGCCTGTCTCCCTCTGGTCGGCTCGCGGTTCCGTTTTCCAACCCTCGGAACCCATTCGTGTTAATTCGCGTTCATTCGCGGTTCCGTTTTCCAACCTCTGGAATCTTTTTATGGCTTCTCGTGTTTCTTGCGGCTATTCTCTCCAACGGAACCCTGAACTGTGAATTCAAAAATCGAAAAACAAAACCCGGCCTTCGTTTCCCTTCGTTGCCTTCTGTTAAAAATCTTTTCCACCCCTCGGAACCTTTTTGTGATTTCTTGTGTTTTTTGTGGCTATTAAGCATATTCGATCGGTGAATATTAAAGATATGAATTACTCGGCAGATAAACCGGCCCGCGTCCTGATCGTTGACGACCACGCCATTGTCCGTTACGGCATGGGCGTGATGCTCTCCGGCGCGAACGATCTGACTCTGTGCGGAGAGGCCGGAACCTACGACGAAGCGCTGACGGCCATTCGCGAACTCAAACCCGACGTTGCCGTCATAGACCTCATCCTCTACGACCGGAGCGGCCTCGACCTCATCCGGGAAATCAGACGTCAGGAGTCAGAGAACAGAGAACAGAGATCAGACAACCTTCTGACCTCTGACCTCCGGCCTCCGACCTCTGTCACCCTCCCCATCCTCGTCATGTCCATGCACGACGAAGCCACCCATGCCGAAAAAGCCCTGCGGGCCGGCGCTCAGGGTTACATTATGAAAGAAGATGCCGACGAAGTGCTCGTCGAAGCTTTGCGCGCCGTGCTCAGCGGAAAACTCCACGTCAGCGGAGACATCAACGAAAAACTGCTCCGCACCTATGTTGAGAGCGACGACAGCGCGGTAAGCAGCGGCGTGGAAAGCCTGACGGATCGCGAGAAAGAAATTTTTGAATGCCTCGGAAAAGGACTCACCACGCGCAAAATCGCCGAGCAGTTCAATCTCAGCCCCCGGACCGTGGAAGTGCACCGCGCCAGCATCAAGAAAAAACTGGAGTGCGAAGACGCCGCGCAACTCTTGCGCACCGCCGTCCAATGGGTCGAATCCCGCAGTTAAAAAACCGCATTGCGTTTGTTTACAGAAGGAAACAAAGGGCAACGAAGGAAATTAAAAACCTAAAAACTGTGATTCCATTATCCAGCCTTTGTTTTTCCTTCGTTTCCTTCTGTGAAAAATCTTTTCCACCCCTCGGAATCCATTCGTCTTGATTCGTGCAATTGCCGTTCCCTTTGGTCACTGCCCCGCAATAGCGGAGCCTGCCTCCCTTCGGTCGGCTCGTGGTTCCGTTTTCCAGCCCTTGGAACCCATTCGTGTTAATTCATGTGATTAGGGGCGGTTATTCCCGCGGGTACCCTATCTCTTACTCTTACTGTGGGTGCGGACGGACGGCCAGCCCTGAGTACCGCCGAAGGGTGGCCGCGCCTCTTCCGGGGCCACCGGCCCCGGCTACAGAAAACTCCATCTGTTTCTTCGTGGGAGCCTTCTCTCTTACTGTGGGTGCGGACGGTGGCCGCGCCTCTTCCGGGGCCACCCGGCCCCGGCTACAGAAAATTCAGAAAAAATATTCCAAAAAAAAGTAGAACTACGTATTGACACGTATAGGGGATACGTATATCCTGCATACATAGTTGAAGTAGGAACCGGAAAAAGAAGTGGATTTAGTTTCAAATTTTTCTGGTACAGGCAGGAGAAAAAGTTCACCATCGAAGTCACCTAAATAAAAAGGAAGAGAGAAATGAAGAAGAAACTTATAGCTACAGCAATCATCACAGCCTTGGTCGGCGGAGCCGCCTTTGCGGCAAATCCAACCAACGTAGTAACCTCAGCCAACGTGGTCGGTTATAACCAAATCAATGTTAAGTCTAATGTATACGTTCTGGTTGCGCTCAATTTCAGCAATTCGAACCCCACCGTTAGTAATTTGTTTGCGAGTCTGCCGAACGGGTCTGAACTGATTTTCTGGAGCACATCTGCGCAAGCTTATAGCGCAACAATTGGAAAAACCCGCGCTGGATGGGGCGTTCCCGGGAGCAACGTGCTTGCCGTCGGTTCCGGTGTATTCGTTAAAATACCGGCCGTTACAAATTTCTATCTGTCGGGTGATGTTTTAATGGCTGCCACGTCAAATCTTTATACCTTAAGCAATAAGTACACGGTGCTGTCGTTTCCTTATTCCGCTGATATGCCCTTCACCAACACCGTGCTGGGAAGATTATCGGCGAATGGTGATGAGATTTCGGTTTTTGGTACTAACGGTGCATGGTCAACTTATGGGAAGACTCGCGCCGGATGGGGTTCAGCCACAAACCTTCAGCTTACGGTTGGGCAGTCGATATTTTATAAGGCGGTTACGAATAGAACCGTGATTGAATCTAGACCGTATACGAACTCATGGAACTGATTTGGTTAGAATAAGAGGATAATGGTTCACAAGAAAGGAAAGGGAATAAGTATGAAGAAGATAGTAATAGCAATGATGATGATAGGTCTCGTGGCGACATCGTACGGTGCCGTGGATATTAGCTGGTTAGCGAGCGGCGGGTTTTACTTCGCTGCGGATCCTAATACAGGGATTCTTGGTCTTGATAATTCCGGCAATTCGACCATTGCACAGTTGATGTACAGCCCTGATGCGATTCAGGATGCAGGCAGCGTCGGTGGTATTGGTCTCAACGGGTTGTCGTTTGCTGGCGGTAATGACGTAATGTGGAGTTCGCTTACCATCACGGCAGATGGATCAAGCTTCGCTGGTTACGCTGTATTCCCGACGGCTCAAAGTTATCAACAGGCGGGAACTGCTCCTGCCGGTTTCGTGTATGCCATGATATTCCAGGACAACGTATTGAACGCGGGTGACTGGTATTTTTACACCCCGATGGTGTCCGTGCAAGACATCACCGGATTGATGACGGCCCAAAGCCTCCAGTTAAACAATGACGTCGACTTCGGTGACGCCATTAACTCTGGCGCGACTACCGCTCAGGTAATTCCTGAACCGGCCACGATGCTTCTGTTCGGTATCGGTGGAATGGGCGCTTGGCTCCTTCGCCGCCGTCAGCAGGCTTAAGAAACATTCTCATTGTTTCGAAAACCCCGGTCTTTACCGGGGTTTTTTATTGCCCAACGTAGACGCGACGCCCCCGTCGCGTTTCCCCGTTTGTTTCCAAAGGTAGGGCGAGCTGTCCCTAGCGAGCCGCTTTCCGAGTCCAAGGTAGGGACGGCTCTCCGAGCCGTCCGAATGA
>CAIKWE010000056.1 GCA_903831085.1 uncultured Verrucomicrobiota bacterium
CAGCAATATCTCAGCGTCCCGGAGCATCCGGATAATCTGTTCGGCATTGTACTTTTTCCTGATCGACATGTGTCCTCCTTATTCGTTTTTACCCGCAGAATACTAACTCTGCGAGTGGTTTCGTTTAAGGGGGTCAGGTCATATCAGCGGGTGTCCAAATAGCGCTGTGCCGACTCAGTTACTGCCCCGGAGATTCCTGAACCGTCTCCCATCCATATTTTACTTTCTGCAATTCTTCCAGCAAGACGGCCGGCTTGAGCCGTCCACTGTAACCCAGATGCACCGCTGAAACACCCTCGATGCTGTGACCGGTGATTTCCTGTGCATGCCGGTCGGGCATCTTTGCAATATTCTGAGCCGCCTGACTGAACGTGTAGCGCAGGTCGTGGAAATGTTTGTATTGGGCCTCTGGGGTAAGCCATCCAAGTTTCCACTTGGCGAACCAGTTTGATACCATCGATAAATATCCCTTTGATTCGACAAAGCTGACGTCCGGGAAAAGCATACCGTCGGTTCGGGCGCTTTTCTGGCTTTCGACAAAGCTCTTGAACCCAAGCTGGTCGCGCACGAAGGGATGCACCGGTACAATCCGCACAGAACTTTGGTTTTTGACCGATTTGGTCGCGTGATCTTCGTTAACATCGATCACGAAAACACCGTCTTCGTCCTCATAGACGTCGCCCAGAAACAGACTACAAACCTCATTCAAACGGAATCCATGGTAGAGACTCAGAACGGTGGCCCAATAACGCGACGGCTTTCGTTCTACGTCTTCTTTCACTACCTGTAACGCGGCCCACATAGCGGTCAGTTCGTTTGGGGTAAATCCCTTGGGGCCATTCTCAATGACGCGGACTTTCGGAATCTCGATACCCCTTGCCGGATTGATTGGAATGATGCCCAGTTGGTCTTTCGCATAATTGAAGACCATGACAATGTTAACTAGCCGGTTGCCGCAGGTGATGTATGAGATTGGTGTATATTTCTCTGGATGCTTTTTGGTTAACGCGACGCATTCTCTTAAGGATTTCCCCTCGTACGCTTTCTTCTTTGTAATGTTAACAGGGATATACGGCAGGCAGTTCTGCACGAAGTCGATTAGGTCTTTCTTGGTGTAGGCACTGATGTCGTGCTTGTCACGATTCCACTCCTGCAAGAGACGGATGTCCGCCCGTATGGTTGCATCGGTCTTGGCGATTCGCTTCTTCGCGGCAATCATTAACTCTGCAACGTCCATAACGTTGTGCCTCTCTGTAGTGGCGGCAGCAGGCTTGTCTCCTGGCTCAGCAGAAACTCGTTTTTTATTTTTCTGGGGGGCTTCTTGTTTGGTGGGAGGGCTGACCATTTCGTTTGCGACGGTTTCACATAACAGGTTTAGAATCTCGATCAAATCCCGGCTGCGCTGCCGGTCCTGCCTAGGGCTTATGGGAGGACTAAAAGGCCAGCCAACTCCTAATTCTGGCAAGTCGAACGAGCGGGTATGGTCGCTTCGTTGGATTCGGTCGATAATGGCGGTGTAATGGGTAAATCGCCCCCGAAGATGTTCTTCCGGTTCCTCAATAATCTTAGGTAGACTCCTTTCCATCTGATCAATGAGCCCCTGCTTGAACGGCGGTTCAGTCTCGTCTACAACAGCGAGGCCCGCTTTCTTTGCAACAAGGACATGGAGGGGGGTTCTGATCCGTCTGAACTTTGCGGCCCAAGCCTGCGCCGCCTCTTTTGCAGTAGCCTGAGCCTTCAGCGGATCCTTGGTCTGCAGGGAGTAGGTGATTTCCTTTTTGCCGACTTGCTCGACACAGTCCTGGGGGACGCGCATACGGAAGAAGTACGTTTCGCCTCTCAGAATGACGTGTTTTAATTCCATTGTGATAACCATTTCTCCCGCTCCTTTGTGGAGCAGTTGTGTGTAGCAAAATGGCGAATTTCTTAGTAAATTGCAACTTTTCTAAGAAAAACAGAAGAGTCTCGGGGAAACAGGATTCGAACCTGCGACTTCTTGGTCCCAAACCAAGCGCTCTACCAGACTGAGCTACTCCCCGGTGTGTAAAAATAGAGCCGCTTTATTACGGGGATTGTTAATATAGCGCAAGATGCTTTTTCGACTTTTGGCGTGTTTAATCTTTTTTTCTAATGCAAGGGCCTCCATTCGATCCGTCATTTCTTGCGCAAACACCAGTTTCCAGTCATCGGCTCTGGATGTGTAGAAACTCTTTTTATTGAGGTGAGATTGTATACGATTTGAAATTTCATTCGTTTGGCCGATGTAATATTTATCGAGATCTTTGCTGTACAGAATATAAACCCAGTACATACGGTTCCCCTCCAATCCCGACCACATCGCCATGGGCGAATGTCGGGACTACCAGACTGCCTGTCCCGACCCAGAAGGGTGTCGGGAAGCTACTCCCCGCACGTGAAAGCGCGACAAGATCGGCGAAGCTTCGGGTAAACGCAATATAAAATCGGCTTCGGCTTGCGTCCGGGGCGTCTTTCCAAGTAGGCTCCCCGGCATCGTGAATGACACTCTGATCATTATACCAACGTACAACGAGCGCGAAAACATCCGCGCTATTGCTACGGCTGTTTTCGCCAGTTCGCCCGACGTGGACATTCTGTTTGTTGATGACAACTCGCCCGACGGAACTGGAGCCATCGCCGACGAGATGGCCGCCACCGACGGGCGCGTGAAGGTTTTGCATCGCGCGGAGAAAAACGGACTGGGTCGCGCTTACATCGCCGGCTTCAAATGGGCGCTGGAGCGGCAGTACGAATTCATTTGCGAGATGGATGCCGACTTTTCCCATAACCCCGCCGATGTTCCGAAACTGCGCGCCGCCGCCAAAGAGGCAGGGCTGGTTCTCGGCTCGCGCTACCTGAATGGCATTCGCGTCATTAACTGGCCGTTACGCAGACTTTTTCTGAGCCGCGGCGCAGGCGTTTACGTCAAATTGGTTACCGGAATGCCGTTCACCGATCCGACCGGCGGGTTTAAGTGTTTCCGTCGCTGTGTGCTGGAGGCCATTCCGCTCGATAAAATCGAATCCAGCGGCTATTCCTTCCAGGTCGAAATGACACACATGGCGTGGCGGATCGGCTGCCGGATAGTGGAAGTGCCGATTGTTTTTGAAGAACGTCGCTCCGGTGCATCAAAAATGTCGAAGAACATTATTTTCGAAGCGCTTCTCATGGTTTGGAAGCTCTACTTCCGTGCGCGCCTCAGCCGCGCCCCGGCCTGCCACGTTCAGTTCGGCTCCGGGCGTTTCAAATGCGATCAGCCGCGTTAGCCAGCGCGACCCACCGTTCGATTGAAATCTGTTCCGGCCTCGCCGCCGGATCAATTCCGCACTTTTCCAAACATTGGAAAAATTCCGGTGCGTTATTGCCGCTCCCTTCGGTCGCTGCCTCGCATTCGCGAGGCCCCTCGCGCTTCGCTTGAGTCCGAAGGATTGTTCCAATTTGTTTGCGGCGCTGCGTGAAGCAGAGCTTGATCAGCTTTTTGAAACGCTCGTAATCCTGGACGTCGGCCAGCGGGGCGGCCCGTTTTTCAAAACGGACGACCGCCGACCACACTTTCGGCGCGGGCATAAAACAGGTCGGGCTGACGTTCTTGATGTTCTTCACGGCATAGTTCAGCTGCGACCAGATCGCCAGCGGTCCGAAGGTTTTACCGCCCGGCTGCGCGGTCAACCGGTCGGCCACCTCTCTTTGCACCATGAAAACCATTCTTTCAGGAAGCGGTGTTGCTTCGAGCGCATTGACGATGAAGCGGCTCCCGGCGGAATAGGGCAGGTTCGCCACGATCTTATTGATACCGCCCGCGAACAGTTCGTTCAGATTCACGTCGAGCACATCGGCTTCTAAAAGTTCCAAGGATTGCCTGCCCTGAGCCTCGTCGAAGGGGAAATGTTCGCGAAGGTGTGCGACCATCGTCTGGTCTTTTTCAACCGCGATCAGTTTCGCGCCGGTCGCCAGCAACACCTGCGTCAGTGCGCCGAGACCGGGGCCGACCTCCAGAAGCTGATCGTCCGAGGAAATTTCCGCCGCCGCCACGATGATACCGAGAATGTTGGAATCGATCAGATAGTTCTGCCCGAGCCCTTTGTTTGGACGGTGATCGAGCGAATCAAGCAGCGCTTTGATGATCGAGGGGCTGGTGAGTTTTCCAATCATCGGAACTTTTCTTCCTATTTTTTCCAGGGATTGGAAACTCCGGCGAGCTGAATCGCGGTTTCGATCGCGGCGATCATGCTGTCGGGCTTAGCGACGCCTTTGCCAGCGATGTTGAAAGCGGTGCCGTGATCCGGCGAGGTGCGTACAATCGGCAGACCGAGCGTCAGATTCACTCCGCAGTCAAAGGCGTGCATTTTCAACGGGCCAAGTCCCTGATCGTGATACATCGCCACAACGGCATCGAACTGCCCTTCCAATGTTTGGAAAAAAATCACATCGGCCGGAACCGGGCCGACAGCATTGAAGTCTTTGGCGCGCGCCGCTTCGATCGCGGGCGTGATGATTTTTACTTCTTCGTCTCCTAGCGCGCCGCCGTCGCCCGCATGCGGGTTGAGTCCGCAGACGCCGATGCGGCCGTTTTTGAGTCCGAACCACTTCAGCGCTTCGCCGGTCAGCTCAATCGCTTCGAGAACGTTTTCTTTGGTAAGCGCGTCGGCGACGGCGCACAGCGGCAGGTGGCGCGTGGCAAGCATCACACGCAGGCCTTTGCCCATCAGCATCATGCCGTAGCGTTTGGTGCCGGTCAGTTCGGCGATCATTTCGGTGTGGCCGGGATAATGGATTCCCGCGAGATGAAGTCCTTCTTTACAAATTGGCGCGGTGACCATCGCGTCGAGTTCGCCGTCGAGACAGCCGCGCACGGCGCGCTCAATCGCGGCGACGGCGGTCTTTGATGCCTCGGCGGTGATTTTCCCCGGCGTGATCTTTCCTCGGAATGGAATCTTCCAATGTTCGGAACATCCGTTGACGGGATCCGGCCCGACGAAAATGAACTCGACCTCTTTTTTCCAAGGCTTGGAAGAAATGGCTTTAAGGGCGACTTCGGGGCCGATGCCGTTGACGTCACCGCAGGTTATGCCGATACGGATGCTCATGAGATGACTCAATACCGTTCAACAAAATGTTTAGCGGAGATGGTTTTGATCAGCGCGTCGTGCAGACGTTCTTTTTCGGCGGCCAGCAGTTTGTTCTCGATATTTTTCTGCACCTGTTCGAAGGGCACATAGCCTTGCTCGAGGCGTTCCAGGACTTTGACGATGTAGAATTCGCCGGGCGCTTCAATGAGGCCGCTGATCTGTCTGGCCGGTGTGTTCAGCAGCGCGGGCCGGAGTTCTTCGCGCACATCTTCGGGCGTGCGCCAAGGGCTGACGGACAGGTCGCCTTCGGAAACATCTCTGGCGAGGGCGTCAAAGTCGGCGCCGTCGCGCAGTTTCCGCAAGGCGTCTTCCGCCAGTTTCCGTTTTGCGGCAAGATCCTCTTCGGTTTTTCCTTTGCTGATGAGAATGAAGCGGTATTTGACTTTGAAGGGGAAGAAATACTGTTCTTTGTTGCGCTCGTATTCATCGCGCACAGCTTGCGTCGAGACGCTGGCGCGCCGAGTGATTTCCTGGCTGTAAAAAATGCGGAGGGTAAGCTGATCGCGGACTTCCTGTTTCCATTCGTCGAAGGTCATCCGGCGGGAAGCCAGGGCGCGGGAGAGCAGGGCTCGGTCGTTGTTGAACCGCTCGCGGATCATCCGGTCGACTTCCTCGTCGACGACCTTGTCGGGGAGCGAAAGTCCGCGCGTTTTGGTTTCGGCTTTGAGCAAAGCTTCCTCAATGAGCGCCTCGCGTCCGTCGATGTAGGCGGCCTGCATGCGTTCGGCAAGTTCCCTGCCTTTATATTTGAGGGTGATCTGCTGGATGTAAGGAGCAACGCTTTCACGGACTTCGCCGTAGGTAATGATCGTGCTGTCCACCCGCGCCGCGTAACCGTCAATGGCGGTGGTCAGCGGGCCGTTTGTGATCACCGCCACTGGCACGTCATTGGTTTGTGCGAAGAGCGCCGGAGCCGCCAAAGCGAGGAACAGAAAGAATTTTTTCATAAGAGCGGCATTATGCGTGATGCCCCCGTTCAGTGCAACGGCTTTTCCCAGCACTTTGAGGGAATACGGCCCTTTTACTTTGACAAAATCCGGCCATACATAAGAATCGCCCGTCCAATTTAAACAAATCATGGAGAGCCCAGATGACAAATAAATTCCGCCGCATATTGCCTGTTGTTGCCAGCTTGTATCTGTTGTGTTCGAGCGCCTGGGCCGGTGAAGGAGGCCTCGCTTCTGCCACCGATGGAGTACAGCAGGTGGCGCAGTACAATTTTGCCATTCACATTCTCGCCATGCTGCTGGTGGGTTTCGGTTTCCTTATGGTGTTCGTCCGGAAATACGGATACAGCGCCACAACCGGCACTTATCTGGTCGTAGCCGTCGGGATTCCGCTTTATGTTTTCCTGCGAGCCTCCGGAATTCTTTGCGGCGAGCCGATTGCCCCCAGCACAATTAAAGCGCTTCTTTATGCGGAATTCGCCGTGGCCGCCGCCTTGATCGCCATGGGCGCGGTGCTCGGCCGTCTGCGGGTTTTCCAGTATGCGTTGCTGGCGCTCCTGCTGGTTCCGGCCTATCTGCTTAATGAATGGATGGTGCTGGACGGCGGACTGGGCGTGACGCGCGGATTTGTGGACACGGCCGGATCGATCATCATCCACGCCTTCGGTGCCTATTTCGGCATCGGTATGACCTTGGCTGTAACTACGGCGGCGCAGCGCCAGCAGGTCGTTACGGTGGATGCCACCTCGGATCGTTTTGCGATGCTCGGCTCTATGGTGCTGTGGCTGTTCTGGCCCAGCTTCTGCAGCGCCATTGTTTCGCCGGACGAAATGCCGCGCACAGTGATGAACACCGTACTCTCGCTGTCGGGCGCCACGATCAGCACCTACCTGTTCAGCACGCTGCTGCGCAAAGGAAAAACATCGTTTGGCGATATGGCGAACGCGGCGCTGGCCGGCGGGGTGGCGATCGGCGCGACGTGCAACCTTGTGGCTCCGGGAGTCGCGTTCGGTATCGGGCTGCTGGCTGGAACGGTTTGTGTTCTTGGTTATGTCTTTGTCCAACCGGCTCTGGAAAAGCGGTTCAAAATTGTCGACACCTGCGGTGTCCATAATCTGCACGGAATGCCTGGGCTAATGGGCGGTCTGATTGCGATTCTCGTTGTGCCCGGCGTGGCTTCGGCCCAGCTGATCGGCATCGCCGTCACCGTTGCGCTGGCTCTCGGATGCGGTCTTTTGGCCGGCACTCTGATCAAAATCACAGGCACAACTCAGATGGCCTATGACGACCATGAAGAGTTCTTCATCCTCGAATAGCGGACGGATGAGCCGCTCGGACAGATATTAAAGGAGGGACAGATGAAAAAAACAGCATGGCTCTTTGTGGTCGGTCTTATTCTTTCCGGTTGCTCCAAAACAAACGAGTTGACGGATCAAGCCGCCACCAATCTTGTGAACCGGATTAAGACTCCCGTCGAACAAGCCCGCGCCGTCTCCGAAAAAGCCGCCGCCACCCGCGGCGCCGAAATGCCGAAATAATTCTTCCAAACGTCGGAAACTGCCGGATTGACGGATCGGTTCTTTCGCTTTTGCCGGCGGGAACTAAATGAGAAAAAACCATTGACGGGGCTTCGTGGTTTTGGAATCATGGTAATTGTTATCACAAAAGAAGGTTATTGATTGATCGCAAGGAAACAGTAGGGTGGAATGACAAATATTAGAACAAAGTCAGCAACGAACCGCAACGTAGCCATGTGTATGTGCATGTGTGCCTGTGCCCGTCCGGGAGGAGGAGCAATGCGGACCTGTTGATCGTTCCAACAGATAAAAACAGCATAGCCCGCCTTCCGAAGTTCGGAAGGCGGGTTTTTCTTTTGGGGAAAGAAACCAAAAAACAAGGGGTGATTTGGAATCACCGGGCAATAAGAGAAAAAAACAGTTAGGAAAAGGAAATGCAGTTATGAAAAACAGAAATAGACAAACAGGTGGTCGGTTTAGACGAAGCGGCGTGGCCGCAATTATCATTGGGCTTTTGCTGGCGCACGGTGCGCTGGCGGGAGTTCCTCTCAACAGCTTGCAGGGTAACGGCGGTGTGGCCTTTAACCCGCTGGCTTATCTGGCAGGGCAGAATCAGGACACTGCAGCAAGCAACTCATGGGATAGCGTGCTCAGTAAGCCGCAGCTCGGGGCGTGGTACGTCAGCCTGGGAAGTGTAAACGTTGACTGGACGGCGATCGGTGCCGCGGAGACGTTTTTCAACCGGCTTGAAGTCTCGTATGGGTATGAAACAGTTGCGCAGGACGGTCAAAACACCATTCACAAAGATAATGTAGGCGCTAAGCTGTTACTGATTCCCGAGAACGCCGGAGGTCATGCCTGGGTTCCGGCTGTATCGGCAGGTACGCTCTACAAGTCGACCGACTACAGCGCGGCAGCTAATGATGCCGCCTTCGACTACTACGTAGTGGCAACCAAGCTGATCACGCAATTGCCCCGGCCTGTGCTGGTTTCAGGCGGTGTTCTGTCCACCAAGGAGCAGGTGACGGGTGTGTTTGGTTTTAACGATCAGCGGGATCTTACGCTGTTCGGCAACATAGACATCCTGCCGGTGTCCTGGCTCGCGCTGGGTCTTGAGTACAAGCAGGGCGCCGAGTTCGACAACTTCAAAAACGCGGACTACTGGGATGCGCACGTTTCCTGGTTTGTTAACAAAAACCTGACGCTGGTCGCAGCCTACGTCAACGCCGGCGACGAAACGTCCACGTCAAAAGTCGGACTGGGCAATGGGCTCGTCTTGAGCGCGCAATACGCGTTCTAAGAGCGGTTCGTTTCCGGGAGTCCGGGTCTATCGGATTCCCGGATGACGGCCCGTTTCACTTCGCCTTCTGAGCTTTTTTCCACGCTTCAAATTCGTCCAGCGTGCCGCGATAGTCGATGATGCCGTTTTTTGTGACTTCGAGTATCCGCGTGGCTAGCGTCGCAATGAAGCGGTGGTCATGCGAAACAAAGAGGAGTGTGTGGGGGAAAAGCGAGAGGCCGTAGTTCAACTCTTCGATGGATTCCAGATCGAGATGGTTAGTGGGTTCATCGAGCGCCAGTACATTGCCGCCTTCCAGCAGCATTTTTGAAATGATCAGCCGGGCCTTCTCGCCGCCGCTGAGTACGCCTGTTTTTTTCAGCACATCCTGACCTTTGAAAAGCATCTTTCCCATAAACGAGCGCAGTTCGACTTCGGCGGTTCCGGCGTCGGCAAAGCGGCCCAGCCATTCCAGTGCGGGGGCTTCAGCATTTAGCAGGGACGAGGCGTCTTGCGGGAACAGGCTGATCTGAACGGTTTCGCCAAACAGAACCTGTCCGGTATCGCTCTCCATCTGTTTGCAAAGAATGTTGAGCAGTGTCGTTTTGCCAATTCCGTTTTTGCCCACAATCGCCACACGCTCTTCCGGCCCGATCGTGCAGGAAAAGTTGCTGAAAATCGGTTGGTCGTACGACTTGGCAACCGACACGGCCTCAATCACTTTGTCGCCCAGCCGTTTTTTCGGTTTAAAGCGGATGAAGGGCGAAACCCGGCTGCTGGCTTTTATTTTTGTAATCTCCAGTTTTTCGAGCGTCTTCTTGCGCGAGGTGGCCTGTTTGGCTTTCGAAGCGTTAGAGCTGAAGCGGGCAATAAACGCTTTCAGATCATTCGCCTGCCGCTCGACCTTCTGGTTCTGTTTTTCCTGCAGCTCGCGCGCTTCCAGGCTGGCGATGGTGAAGTCGTCATAATTTCCTGTGAACAGACGGATCTCATGAAAATCCAGATCGGCGATGTGCGTGCAAACCTGATTCAGGAAGAAGCGGTCATGCGAAATCGTGATTAGCATCCCGTCATAATCCTGGAGCAGTTCAACCAGCCACTCGATCGACTCCATGTCCAGATGATTGGTCGGCTCATCGAGCAACAGAAGATCCGGCTTGCCGAAAAGAACCTGCGCCAGCAGAACGCGCAGTTTAAAGCCGCCTTGTAGAACCGTCATGGGTTGTCCGAACAGATCCTCGGTAAAGCCCAGCCCGACCAGCAGTGTGGCCGCTTCGGATTCCATCGTGTAGCCGCCCGCTTCGCCAAAGTCGTGCTCGATGTGGCTGCACCGATCATGCTCTTCGTCGGTCAGGTCGTCTTTTGAGTAGAGCAGTTCGCGCTCGCAATGCAGCGCCCACAGCTTGGGATTTCCCATGCAAACCGTGTCAAGAATCGTGTACGCATCAAAGGCGGAATGATCCTGCCGGAGATAGCCGAGCGTACAGCCGGGGCCGATTGTAACCGTTCCCTCACTTGGCTCCAGCTGTCCGGTCAGAATTTTCATGAACGTGGATTTGCCGGAGCCGTTGGCACCGATGAGACCGTAGCGGTTGCCGGGGACGAACTTCACCGAAACGTCTTCAAACAGCGCTGTTTTGCTGAAGCGCATCGTGATTTTTGATGTTGTAATCATGGCCGTCCAATCCGGGGTGAAGCTGAAAAATTGAAAATGAGCGCCGTGTATAACAGGATATTCCGGAAGTGCCGACTGCTAACTGCCCCGAATTTCTAAAGGAAGTTGCCGCCGCAGAGGTGACATCTTCTGCCGCCTGTTGTACGATGCCGCCCTTTGTGAACAATCCGTGCATGCAGAGTTGCCTGCAACGGAATTAATTTTTAAACAGAAGGGACGCACATCATGGTTGCATTGCTGATTTCAGTGATTGTTTCTGCCGCGGCGGTTATCGCCTGTATCGTTTATCATATCGGTTTGGGCGGGGAGATTTTCTGGGGACTTGCCGGATTCCTTCTCCCGCAATTCTTAATCGGATTCATTGTCCGGAAGAAAATCACGGCGGTTCAGAATGAGCTTCAAGAGATGCTCACGAACGGACAGAAGCAGATGACCCGTAAGATTCAGATGTTTCAAACGAAGCCCGGCGGGAATATCAAACAAATCCAGCGCCAGCTGGAAAGTGACCAGAAGGCGGTTGTTACGCAAGCGCTCGCATTCACCAAGCGCTTTGAGCCCTTCAAAAAATGGACCCTGATGATGGGCCGGCAGATCGCCACCATGCGCCTGCAGTTCCACTATCAACTGCAGGACTTTGCAGCGGCCGATAAACTTCTTGCGACCGCAGGACTATTTACCGGCCCGATGATGATGGAGCCCATGGTGATTGCCATGAAAATAGCGCGACAGTATAAAAACGGTGATGTGGCGGGCGCCGAAAAAACCTTCAAGCGTCGTGTGAAATGGTTCCGGGGAAACCGCGGCACCCTGCTTTACGGTCTGATGTCCTGGATTTATATGCAGCAGGGCGAGTCTGAAAAAGCGCGCATGCTTTTGGTTAAAGCGAAAGACATCACCTCCGACGAAACCCTTGCCGCAAACTGGGAACTGCTCGCCAACAACAAAGACAAGCAGTTCTCGAACGCCGGACTGGGCGAAGAATGGTACGGACTCTATCTCGAAGCTCCGCCGCTTCCCAAACAGCAGCGGATGCACGGCAATGCGCACGGCGGACGCCGATTTTAGCGCAACGCCGCCTGTTTCCGGGCTTCTTCAACTAACCGGAGCGATTCGCGCCATTCTTCCCGAAGCAGAATTTTGAATGATGCAAGGGCTGGACTTAAAGGAAGCAACGGATTATCCGTTTTGATAACACCGACCGCGGTTTCATAATTCCACAGCAGGTCAATGTATTCAGCGCGGCGGGCCAGAGCAATCAGCAGGGGCGGCCAGCCGCACTTCAGCAGCGGCAGATTGGCGATCAGCCGCGCGATGCGCCCGTTCCCGTCAAAAAACGGATGGACTCGCACAAAGCTCAGATGCGTCCACGCATAGACATTGACAGCTTTTGTCGCTGACGTTGCCGAACGGAGCTTCCGGTTGAACTCTTTAATCCAGCGGGCCATCAGCTTTGGCGTGTCATCCGGCCGGGCGTATTCCATATAAACCGGTTTGCCGTCGCGTACGCCGGTCGTTCCATTGTAATCGCGCTTCCAATTGCCGATCGGGCGCAGAGAATCAATCGGGCTCTTCTGCATCACGCAACGGTGCAGATTGAACAGATCGTCAGCAGAGATTTTTTCTTTTTGGATCAGATCATAAATCAGCTCGACCGCCTTGGCATGACCGTAGGCTTCTTCGTGATCCTTCAGCGGTTTGCCGCTGATCGTCAGCCCCAGTTCCAGCACTTTTACGGTTTCGCCCAGCGTTAGCGTATTGCCTTCGATCCCAGTCGAACCATACGTCCAGAGAGCGGTGAACTGCTTAATCAGCGAGTCTCGGATATCTCTGGGAAGATTTTCATAAAACAGAGAGGGGCGCTTCTCCGCCTGTTCCCGTGTCTTCAGGAACGAAAATACGGCGTTGTAAGTGACACTCAGACCGCGCTCGCGGTTCAGCGTTTCTGCGATTTTACGAAGCGAAATGCCCTGTTTGCGCAGATCGCGGATATGCGCCTCAAACGGCGTTAAGATGGACGAGGAACTTTTCATGCGCAGATAAACTGCTCCTAACCCCGCATTTTGTCACGACTAAAATTAGATAATTTAGAACAAGTTTATCGTGACAAAATCGTCTGCTGACCCCGAGGAACGGTTCCAACATCTGGAAGCTCCGCCGCTCCCCAAACAGCAGAGAATGCACGGAAACGCACACAGCGGACGCCGGTTTTAAGAGACAGGCCGCAGACTTGCGGCTTGAGACCTGAGGCGGGACTCTTCCAAACATTGGAAGCTCTGTAGCCGCGCACGGTGGGCGCGGTCACCGCCCGCACCTACAGAAAGAAAAAGGCGGGGTCGTGACCCCGCCTTGCAGAACTTGGTGTGTTCCGTGGTTATGCGACAGCGATATTCACCAGACGGCCGGGAACGACGATGACTTTTTTGATGGTCTTGCCTTCGCTCCAGCGGATAACGGCTTCGTCGGTGACGGCGAGCTTTTCGATCTCTTCTTTGGTCGCGGTCGACGGCACGGTGATTTGTCCGCGGACTTTACCGTTAACCTGCAAGGCCATTTGAATTTCGTCGCGGTGCAGCGCGGCTTCGACAACTTCCGGCCATTTAGCCGCAAGAATTCCGCCTTTGTGTCCGAGTTCTTTCCACAGCTCTTCGGCGATGTGCGGCGCGAAGGGCGAGATCAGCACGATCACTTTTTCGATGGCGTCGCGGAAGACGGCTTTAGCCTGGTCGGAGCTGGCGGCGTCGATCTTGAGTTCGTCGATGGCGTTCATCAACTCCATGATGGTCGAAATCGCCGTATGGAAATGGAACGCACCGTCGAGGTCGCTGGTGATTTTTTTCACCGACTCGTTCAGCTTGCGGTAAAGGTCGCGCTCCGGCTTGTCCATTTTTCCAAGGTCTGGAACCAGCGACTTGGCGGCGATCAACAGATCGCGGTGCTGCCAGACTCGGCGCCAGATACGGCCGAGGAAGCGGTAGGAGCCTTCGACGGCGCTGTCGTTCCACTCGGCTTCTTTTTCCGGCGGGCCGATGAACAGCGTGTAGAGGCGGACGGTGTCGGCACCGTAGTTTTCGATCAGCTCGTTCGGGCTGACGACGTTGCCTTTGGATTTACTCATTTTGTAGAGCTTGCCGTCGTTGTCGCTCTTCTTGCAGATCATCCCCTGCGTGAAAAGTTTGGCGAACGGTTCGTCGAAACCGATCAGTCCAAGGTCGTGAATGACCTTGGTGAAGAAGCGGGCGTAGAGCAGATGCAGAATAGCGTGCTCGATGCCTCCGATATACTGGTCAACCGGCAGCCAGTTATTGGCGGCTTTGGTGTCAATCGCCTGTGTGCTGTCTTTGGCGTTGAGGTAGCGCAGGAAGTACCAGCTCGAATCGACGAACGTGTCCATCGTGTCGGACTCGCGCCGCGCGGGATCGCCGCATTTCGGGCAGGTGCAATTCATGAACGCGTCAGAACCTTTGAGCGGCGACTCGCCGGTCGGCTTGAACTCGACGTCGGTCGGTAGCAGAACCGGCAGTTCGTCGTCGTTGACTGGCACCATGCCGCAGCGGTCGCAATAGACGATCGGAATCGGCGCGCCCCAGTAGCGCTGGCGGGAAATCAGCCAGTCGCGCAGACGGAAATTGATGGTACCTTTGCCGAAACCTTTTTTCTCGGCGTGCTTGATCATCGCGCTGATGGCTTCGCGGTTCGGCAACCCGGTGAATTCGCCGGAGTCACAGCAAGTACCGTCTTCGGTGTAGGCGTTGTCCATTGCAGCGAGGACGAGCGAGCCTTCCGGATTTTGGATGGAGAGCTTGATGGGCAGGAGATACTTTTTGGCGAAAGCCCAGTCGCGGGTATCGTGCGCCGGAACAGCCATCACCGCGCCGGTGCCGTACATCAGGACGTAGTCGCCGACCCACAGCGGAACTTGCGTTCCGGTGAACGGATTAACGACATAGCGCCCGGTGAAGACGCCTTTCTTTTCGAGCACGTCGGATTCGCGGTCGAGGTTGGTCAGCTTCGCGCTGTCGGCGACAAACTTCAGGACTTCCTGCTCCTGCGGCAGACCGGCGATCATCTCTTTGAGGTTTGCGTATTCCGGTGCCAGTACCATGTAGGTACAACCGTAAATGGTGTCCACGCGGGTGGTGAAGCAGGAAACTTTGTTCGAGCTGTCGGCTTTGCCGTCGGCGCGCGGAACGAGCGCAAAATCAATTTCCGATCCTTCGGAGCGGCCGATCCAGTTGCGCTGCATCGTCTTTACGCGCTCCGGCCAGCCTTCGAGCGTATCGAGATCGTCGAGCAGCCGCTGGGCGTAGTCGGTGATTTTGAAAAACCACTGTTCGAGCGCCTTCTGCACCACGGTCGAATCGCACCGGTCGCAGAGGCCGTCGACCACCTGCTCGTTCGCCAGCACCGTCGCGCAGTCCGGGCACCAGTTGACGTTGCTCTTCTTCTTATACGCCAGTCCGCGGTTGAACATCTGAATGAAAAGCCACTGCGTCCATTTGTAATATTCCGGCTCGCAGGAGGTGACTTCCTTGTCCCAGTCGTAGCAGCAGCCCCAGGCGGCGAGCTGTTCCTTCATCACGACGATATTCTTGAGCGTGCTTTCGCGCGGCGGCGTGCCGGTCTTGATCGCGGCGTTTTCGGCGGGCAGACCGAACGCGTCCCAGCCCATTGGCGAGAGCACATTGAAACCGCGCATCTTTTTGTAGCGGACGACGGCGTCGCCGATGATGTAGTTGCGGCCGTGGCCGACGTGCAGTTTGCCGGACGGATAAGGGAACATCATCAGGCAATAATACTTCTGCGCCGTCTTCGACAGATCGGTCTTGAACAAGCCGTGCTCGTTCCAGTGCGCCTGCCACTTCGGTTCAATTTCAGAAAAAGGATATTTCTCGTTCATGGGTCATTCCTCGTAAACCGCAACAGACTACGGAATTCCGCGCTTTTTCCAAGCTCCGGAAACAATTTTTCCAATGGTTGGAACCTGTCGGCAGCCTTTTTACTATTCCAGATTTCAATTTGACAGAATTAGCCTCTGTTTCCACACTCAGTAGCTGGCAAAGAAAATCTGTTTGAAAGGCGGAGATAATGATAAAGCGCATCTTTTTACTGGCGGCTATGGCCGTGTCTTTGGCGGTTGCTGAAGATCAAAAGATAAGTATTAACGGGCTTCAGGTACCCATCTCTGATGGGAGCTCTTTAACTCTGACTTTTGGCGGAACGATATCAAAGATGGATGTTGGTGATTCGGGCCGCATAACATACGACTATGCTGGACGTATTGACAGGGTAGGAAGCTCTGCCATTACGTATGACTATGCTGGACGCATAGATAGAATTGGTCTCTCTACTATTACGTACGACTATGCCGGACGTATCGACAGAATCGGAAACTCCACCATTACATACGACTATGCCGGGCGTATCGACAGGATTGGAAGCTCCACCATTACGTACGACTATGCCGGGCGTATTGATAGGATCGGAAGTTCCACCATCACATACGACTATGCCGGGCGTATAGATGAAGTACGCAATCAACTACCCGACGGGGTTCGGCTTAGTTTTAAGATATCAGATAAATGAACGGATGAGGTTGCGGAAAATCTTGTAGAGCACAAAAGCACGACAATGAACTTCGACAATAAAAACACCTCTCGCTCATCACATCAACCGCCGGACAACTATGATCTTAGGCGTGAGGTTTGGCTGATCGCCTACGCCTTAGCGTCTTTTCAGATCGTTGAGACATTAAGTGTCATTTTAGCGGAAAGTTTGCCGTCTGATGATTCGCCGCAGTATTTTGGTATGGTCAATACGATTTACATTGTCTATGGGAGGCCATTTCATCGATGTGCCGGGATCGGATGGCTAGAAAAGTCGGATATACCTGTCACTCTACATGCCATGCACGATCATATGATGACATTCCGAGACAAGATTTTCGGACACAAAGATTCTGCCGCTCCGCGAATCGATGAGAACTACACGGCGAATGAAGTTAGAGCAGTTGTTGGGAAAGATGGGCAAATGAAGTTTTTTTGCACAGAATTCCGCGTGCGTTCCCCACTGATGCCAGATATCCACAAACATGTATCTGCATTACAGGCACACTTCAGTCAAAGGCAGAGAGAATTAATTGCGAAACTTCTTCCTTCTGGGAAACTTCCTGATGGCGGGTATCTGTACGATGGCGAGTTTATTCTCAGTGTGGATTGGAGAGAGGATGCGCCGTTTAAGCGGGTACCGGATTCCGATGCATATCTTTATGGTAAGAGATAGGAATGGATACATTCTTCTTACACCTGATTGCCGTCAACGGCATCACAGCACCATGGCGCGCTGCATGACTTTGATGAGTTCGTTGTCGTTTTCGTCGAGGTAGGGCGTGAGGTCGAGGTTAGCGGGAACCTTGGTGATTTTTTCGGAGTCGGCCTTTTTGATCCACTGCTGCATGAAGTTGTCGTATTCGCGCCATTCGAGTCCGGCGGCGCGGACCGCCGCTTCTTCGGCGCGCAGGGCGATCTGGTGGGCGTGCTGGTAATGCAGGTTCCAGGTGTCGATCAGCGCCTTTTCGGTGGCTTCGTGGAGGATCAGGAATTTGTCGACCTCATGATGATGGCCCTGTTTGTCCTGATAGGTTTTCTGGAGATGTCGGTCGATATAGATTTTGGAGCGGTCAACGCTGTAACCGGCGAGGTACGGAATGTCGTGGTCGCGGTCAAGGTGGACGCGTTTGAGGATTTCATCCACGGACTTCATCAGCATTTTGGAACTGACCAGGCCGTCATTGGTGGTGAGTTGGTTGTGATGGCCGCTCATAAGGATCTCCTCAATATGCCGAGTTAATTTTCTGGTTGCAACTTAACACTGTTGCTTCTCTAGAAAAAGACGAGTTTAGTCGATTTCTTATGACAGTCGTTGGCAGTTTCGGCTTTAAAACACGCCGGTGTTTACGTAGGGTGGCGCGGTCTTTGATGAAGTGAATTATGATTATTCGATGCAAAGCCTATCCGCGCGCCGGCCTGATCGGGAACCCGTCCGACGGGTATCACGGCCGCACCATCTCGTTCACCTTTGATAATTTTTTCGCCGAAGTGGTGCTTTATCCATCGACCGAGCTGGAACTGCTGCCGGGGCCGCGCGACCGGACAGTGTTTGGTGGCCTGGAGGGGCTTTCTGACAGCATCGAGCGGTATGGTTATTACGGCGGACTCCGGCTCGTCGAAGCCGCGCTGAAGCGGTTTTATGATTACACTCGCGAAACGGGCATAAAGCTGGAAAAAAAGAATTTTTCGCTCCGCTATTTCAGCAATATTCCGCCGCATGTCGGTATGGCCGGATCGAGCGCGATCATCACCGCCTGCTTCCGCGCGCTGATGCAGTTTTACGGCGTGGAAATTTCGAAGCCGCTGCTGGCCAATCTGATTCTTTCGGCGGAGAAGGATGAACTGGGCATCTCCGCCGGACTGCAGGATCGCGTCGCGCAGGTTTATCAGGGGCTGGTCTATATGGATTTCGACCGCACGGTGATGGAAAAGCAGGGCTGGGGAAACTATGAGCAGCTGCCGCCGGAGAAGCTGCCCCTGGTTTATATCGCCTACCGCACCGATCTGGCGGAAGCCTCCGATGTGTTTCATAACGACATTCGCGGACGCTACAACCGCGGCGAGCCTGAGGTGGTCGAGGCCATGAGGTTCTGGGCCGACCTGACGGTTCGCGCCCGCGCTGCGCTGATGGCCGGACGCGCCGAAGAATTAGCCGAACTGATGAACGCCAATTTCGACCGCCGCCGGAAGATTTACCGGATTCATCCCGATAACATTTCCATGGTCGAGGGGGCGCGGTCTGTCGGAGCGAGCGCTAAATTCACCGGTTCCGGCGGGGCGATTGTCGGTACATACCGCGACGAATCGATGTATAAAAATCTGTGCCGTGTGCTCGAGCCCATGGGCATTCACGTGCTGAAACCGCATTTAATCTGAAAGGAATTGTCATGGTCCGTAAAGCAGTCATCCCGGCGGCAGGCTTCGGCTCGCGCTTTCTGCCCGCAACCAAATCGCAACCCAAGGAAATGCTTCCGGTGGTGGACAAGCCGACCATTCATTATGTGGTCGAAGAAGCGGTCGCTTCCGGCATCACGGATATTCTGATGATAATCGGCAAAGGCAAGCGGTCGATCGAGGAATATTTCGATCGGAACTTTGAGCTGGAGGCCGAACTGGAAGCCAAACACCGGAACGAGCTGCTGGCGGAAGTCCGCAAGATATCCTCGCTGGCGAACATTTATTTTGTCTGGCAGAAGGAGCTCAAAGGGCTGGGCGACGCGGTGTCCTATGCCCGGGCGCATGTCGGCAACGAACCCTTCGCGCTGCTGCTGGGCGACACGATCCTGCATTCCGATTCCGGACGGCCGGTCACGAAGCAGCTGATTGATGTCTATAATCAGAAAAACGCCTCGGTGGTTTCGCTGGAGGAAGTGCCGAAAGAAAAGGTGTCGCGTTATGGCGTGATGGCTGGCGAACAGGAAGATGGCCGGCTTTACCGTGTGCGCGACTTTGTTGAAAAGCCGGAGCCGGGCACCGAACCTTCGCTGCTGGCTTTCGCGGGCCGCTATGTTTTCACGCCGGAAATTTTTGACTACCTCGTTGAAACCGCGCCCGGCAAAAATAACGAAATCCAGCTCACCGACGCCATGCGCAAAATGGTGAAAGAGCGGCCGATGTACGGCTGGCAGATTGACGGCCGCCGCTACGACATCGGCAATAAACTCGACTACATTAAAACCAATATTGAGTTCGCGTTAAAGCGCGACGACCTGCGCGAAAAACTGAGCGAGTACATCAAGGAAACGGCAAAAGGGCTGAAATGAGTGCCGATAAGGCTGGCTGGACGCCGGAACTGGATAAAGAAAACGACAAAGCGGTTTGGACGCATGTCATTCCGTATTTGGCGTGGCTTTTGATGATGTCGCTGCTGGGCGATCCGTCCGGCACGCGCTACGCCATTCAGACCGTCGGCGGAATTATTCTTCTGCTGATCTGCCGCCCGTGGCGCTGGTACACAGCGCCGAAACTGAAAAATGTTCCGCTCGCGCTGGCGGTCGGTTTGCTGATGTTTGTTTTCTGGGTCGGTCTGGAATCGGAATTTTGCAAAAGCGTTTTTCCGAAAGTCAGTGAATTTTACGAGCGGTATCTGGTCGGCCTGATGAAAATCGGCAAACTGCGCGAACCTCTCGAACTGGGTGCCAACGGACTCTATCACTACGATCCGCGCACGACTGGCTGGCCGCTCTTCTGGGTCCACATGCTCGGCACAACGCTGGTGATCGGTGCGATCGAAGAGTTTATGTTCCGCGGATTCCTTTACCGCTGGATGCAGGGCAGTCCTTTCTTCAAAAAAGACATCGGCGTGATGGACACAAAAATGTGCATCCTCATCGCTGCTGTCTTCGCTCTCGAACACAACGAATGGCTGATGGGATTTCTCTGCGGATTGTTCTTCACCTGGCTGATGGTGAAGACCCGCGACATCTGGGCCGCGATTCTGGCGCACGCCGTCACCAACGGACTGCTCGGCTGGTACGCCGTCCAGACCGGCGCCTACTGGTTCTGGTAGTTTCCGAACATTGGAAAACGCAACGCGCCGGTTCCGATGTTTGGAAAATTACGGAACCGTAATCCGAAAAGAGATGGTTCAAGTGAGGCTGGCAGGCTATGCTCACGGCCATGAAGGTTCTTCTCGTCGAAGATGAAAAGAAAATCGCGTCGTTCGTCCGCAAAGGGCTTGAGGCGCAGGGTTTTTCCGTGACGGTTTCGGACAACGGCGACAAGGCGTCTGAACTGGCGCTCGCCGGTTCGTTCGATGTCATCCTGCTCGATATTATGCTGCCGGGCCGCGACGGTCTCAGCATTCTCAAAGAACTGCGCGAGCGGCGGAATACGGTTCCGGTCATTCTGCTTACCGCCCGCTCGGAAATGAATCAGCGCGTCGAAGGACTGAATCTCGGTGCCGACGATTACATTACCAAACCTTTTTTCATGGACGAACTGCTGGCACGTCTGCGGGCCGTGGTGCGGCGCACCTCCGGCGAAACGCTCAGCGTACTGCACTCCGGTCCGCTGATGCTGAACCTGATCACCCGCGAAGCGAAATACGGCGACGAAGAAATTATTTTCGCGCCGCGCGAGTTCAGCCTGCTCGAACACCTGATGCGGTCTCCGGGCATGGTCTTCACCCGCACGCAACTGCTGGAGCAGGTGTGGGGCTACGGCTTTGATCCGCAGACCAATCTGGTTGACGTCTGCATCCGGCGCATCCGCGAAAAGATCGACCGCGACGGACATCAGTTTATTGAAACCGTCCGCAGTGTCGGCTACCGCTTTAAACAGGAAGAAAACCGCGAATGAACACGAATCGACACGAATTCCGTATCCGGTATTCCGAATCACGAATAACAAATAACCAATAACTATATCCATGTTTCGATCATTTAAATTAAAATTTGGAATCTACAGCGTCGCACTCACCGGTGTGCTGCTGATGGGCTTCAGCCTTTTCTTTTTACAGATGATCCACCGGATCGGCATTGACCGTACCGACCGCGAACTGCGCGCTCTGGTGGAAGGCAACATTCGCAGAACCCAGCCGCGCAACCATTGGGCGCGGTTTGACGGTTCAATCAAAACACTCTACGGCGACGAGGCGGATCGGCAGTTTGTTTTAAAAGTCATCGATGACAACAACGAAGTTCTGTTTACTTCTTCGCAGTGGCCGGCCGAAGCCGCTGCTTTAAAACCCCCTGCGCCGGTCAAGAGCCGGGCGGAAGTTCCGGAAGAAGACAACCGTCCGCGCCCGTTTGATCAGCCGCAAAGGCAGCGTCCGCCGGCGCCGCCGCCGATGGAAATCAGCGGCCCGGCATTTACAACCCATGGAAACTGGCGGCTGATGGCGATCCGCAATCCGGAGGTGACGCTGTTTCTGGGAATGAGCCTGGAGCCGGTGCATGCGGAAGTCATCCGTTTCCGCAATGCGCTGCTGCTGGCGGGGCCGGTGGCGTTGTTACTGATGATCACGGCTGGCTGGCTACTGGCGCTGATGGCCTTGCGTCCGGTACGAACCATCGCCAAGACCGTCGAAAAAATAACCGCCCGCAATCTGGATCAGCGGATTTCCGTGACGCGCGCCGACCACGAATTCCGCCAGCTCGTCACGCTGATCAACCAGATGCTCGACCGGCTCGAATCAAGTTTCCGGCAGGCGGTGCGGTTCAGCGCCGACGCGGCGCACGAACTGAAAACGCCGCTGACCATTCTGCAGGGCGAACTGGAGAACGCGCTTCAGGCCGCCGCCGACGGCTCCTCAGATCAGCGCACCTACAAGGAACTGCTCGACGAAGTTCAGCGACTGAAATCCATTATCCGCAAACTGCTTTTGCTGGCGCAGGCCGACTCCGGACAGATGGTGCTAAGCAAAGAAACCGTCAACCTGACACGCATGATCGAAGACGTCGGCGAAGACATTCAGATTCTCGCTCCCGGACTTGAGATTCAAACGGCGCTTCAGCCTGACGTAAAAATAACCGCAGATCCGGACCTGCTCAATCAGGTGATCCAGAATCTGGCGAGCAACGCGGTGAAATTCAGTCGCGGCGAACCGCCGGTTATTCTTTCGCTGAAAACCGAAGGCGACCGCGCGGTCTTCCGGATCTCCAATCGCGGCGAAACCATACCGCCCGAAGAACGCGATCAGGTTTTCGAACGCTTCTACCGCGCGAACAAATCCCGCAACCGTTCCATTGACGGCGCCGGACTCGGCCTGAGTCTGGCCCGCGAAATCGCCCGCGCTCACGGCGGCACGTTGGTGCTGGAAAACAGCGCCGCCGACCAAACGGTTTTCTGTCTGACTTTGCCATCAACTTAAATAAGTTTGTGTCTCTTTCCGTCGTTTGCGTTGACGGGTAAGGGGCCGGGGACTAAGCTGACCGGCAAAACATTCACGTTTTCAAAATTGCCTGGACAAAGTGCGGAGACTGCAAAGTGATTCGACACGCCTCCACAGAAGATCAGTTGGTCGAGCGCGCCAGAGTCAGTCCGAACATCTAACGATGCGGGTTCCGAAGGATGGGAAAAATGAGCGATAGCAACAGTCCGCTTCTGCCGCATGGCGGCTATGAAAACCTGCGCGCCTATAAGGTGGCGGAGGCGGTGTATGATGCGACGGTTGTTTTTTGCGGCCGGTTTGTTGATAAACGGTCACGGACGCATGATCAGATGGTGCAGGCGGCGCGCAGTGGAGTCCGCAATATCAGTGAAGGTAGCGGTGCGGCGGCGACATCGCGTAAGAGTGAGATGCTGCTGACTAATGTGGCCCGCGCCAGCCTTTCAGATGAATTGCTCAAGGATTACAAAAGTTTTTTGACGCAGCACGGACTGCGCGTCTGGGAAAAGGATTCGCGCGAAGCGTTGGCGATGCGAGAACGGTTGAAGCACGATATTGCGCCCAATCTGCCGTCAGCCCCGGCCGGCGCGGTGCGTCTGGCCGGTCTGAACGGGCTTGCAGAATTTATCGCGCAGGCGGATGCGGAGATTGCCGGAAATGCGATGCTGTGTGCGGTGAATCAGGCGGCGTATCTTCTTCGCCGTCTGGTGGAACAACAGAGCCGGGATTTTGTCGAGCAGGGCGGGTTTACTGAGCGGCTCTATGCTGCACGGGTAAAGGCGCGTACAAAGGGTGCGCCAGCCGCTCCTCCTTGTCCGTTGTGTGGAAAAGAGATGCGGCAGCGTACCGCCGGGAAAGGCCCGCATGCAGGGTTGTCATTCTGGGGCTGTTCCGGCTATCCGGATTGTCGCGGTGTTTTGGAAATACGGTGTGCGGACGGGTCTGACCGGTCTGACGAGCCTGACAAACAGTAGGGTTTTGGATTGCGAGCCTCCGGCGGAGCCGCTTCTGGCAGATTACGGAACCGTAATTCAAAACCTCTGGGGTTTTTGGCGGCCTGAGCGTTATCCTGTTGACGTTAAAAGGGAGGCTCGCATGAACTTTCGGTCACTACTGATTCCGGCGCTTATCACATCCATCGCCACGGCGGCGGATGTTCCGCAGACGACGCTGATTCCGGCGGGTAAATTCGAAATGGGCGATCATTACGGTTTCGTGGATCCCAAACACGGCGGCGACGAGACGCCGATTCACACAGTGCGGCTGGATTCCTTTTACATCGGCATTTACGACATCACGACGGCGCAATACTGCGAGTTTCTGAATTCGGCGCTGGCGCAAAAGCAGATTGAAGTGCGCGACGGCGGAATTTATCTCGCCGGCGGAAACGATCTGCTGTGCGAAACGCGGAAAATGTCGCCGTACAGCCGGATCGACTGGGACGGCTCAATATTTTCCGTGCTCGACGGAAAAGAAAAACATCCGATCATCTGCATCCGCTGGCCCGGCGCGGCGGTTTACTGCAACTGGCTGAGCGCGCAGAAAAATCTGCCGCTCTGCTACAACACGGCGACGTGGGACTGCGATTTCAACAAGAGCGGTTACCGTCTGCCGACCGAGGCGGAATGGGAATACGCCGCGCGCGGCGGTTTACAGAATCCGTACGGCAATTTCCCGTGGGGCAGCGACGCCGACGCCACCAAGGCGAACTGGCCCGAATCAAAAAATCCGTTCCGCGCCGGTCCGCAGCCGTGGACGACGCCGGTCGGATTTTTTAACGGGCAGTTGCAGCACAAGGCGGACTTCAACTGGCCGGGCTCTGCGGAAAGTTTCCAAACCTCGGACGGAGCGAATGGTTACGGCCTGTACGATATGTCGGGCAACGCGTGGCAGTTCATCAACGACTGGTACGGCCGTGATTATTACGCGTACAGCCCGGCCGAAAATCCGCCCGGCCCGGCGCAAGGCAGTCTGCTGCAGGACGGCAAGCCGTATCGCGGGATGCGCGGCGGTAACTGGTACAACGGAGAGAACGGTCACGGCCGCGTGTCGAACCGCAATCCGTCGTATTACCGCGGACCGAAAGATCCGGATCATCCGTATTATCATTTGAGTTTCCGAGTCGTTCTGCCGGTTGATGCCGAGAGTCGGCCGGTGATCAAGCCGACGCCGGTGCAGAAGGTGGCGCGCGGCGGTGGCGATCGACAGAAGGGCGGCGGCGACCGCCCGGCGCGTACCGGGGTGCCGAAGCAAGTTCGCAATGATGCCGCCGCCAGCCCGGTGCAGAATAAATCTTCGTTTGTGCTGAGCAGTCCCGAAGTGGCGGACGGCGGATCGTTGCCAGCGGAGTTCACCGCCGACGGAGCCGCCTCGACGCTGCCGCTGGAGTGGAAAGGCGCGCCGGAAGGAACGAAGAGTTACGCCGTCATTATGCACCACGTGGCGCCGGACATGATCAAGTGGTATTGGGTTCTCTACAATATACCGGCGGACGTTCAGAGCCTGCCGAAGAATGTGAAGTCGGTTGGAACGCTGGGCAACAACAGCGCCAACAATCGTATCGGCTATGCTCCACCGATGTCGAAAGGACCGGGGCAGAAGACCTACATCTACACGGTTTATGCTTTGTCGGAGAAACCGGAACTGAGCGTTCCGCCGGAGCGGGTTGACCGCGACGCTTTGCTGGCCGCGATGGAAGGGCACATTCTCGCCTCGGCGGAACTGCGCGTCGTTTATTCGCGTCCGGCAGGCGTCACGACGGATCAGAAGGGCGACAACAGGGACGAAAAACGCAGAGAGGAACAGCCATGAAGAAAATACTCACAGGTCTTGGTTTAGTGATGTTGTGCGGTGTTTGCGCGACGGGGCAGCAACCGGTTCGTTCGCCGGTCACGTCATACGCCGATACAGTCCGGCAGCTTGGTGTGATTAAAAACACCAGCGAAGCCGCTCCGGGTTATACGCTGTTCGCGCCGAAGCATTACACGAGTATTTATCTGATGGCCAACGACGGGCAGGTTGTGAACGAATGGAAGAGTCAGTATGAACCGGGTCAGTCGGTCTATCTGCTGCCGAACGGGAATCTGCTGCACTGCTGTCTGACCAAGAACAAATCGTTTATCGGCGGCGGCGAGGGCGGACGGCTGGAAGAATTTGACTGGGAAGGGAATCTGGTTTGGGAATATGTCCTTTCAGATGACAAAAACCTGATGCACCACGACATTGCGCCGCTACCTAACGGCAATATCCTGGCGATGGTGGTGGAATTGAAATCAATGGAAGAGGCCGTGAAGGCGGGCTTCAATCCGGAGTCGGTGAATGACAGCAAGCTCTTCCCCGACTACATCGTGGAGATTCAGAAGACCGGTCCGAAGTCCGGAAAAATTGTCTGGGAATGGCATGTGTGGGATCACTTGATTCAGGACTTCGACAAGTCGAAAGAAAACTACGGCAATGTCGCGGCGAATCCGGGAAAAATTGATCCGAACGGTTCGGGTCGCCGGGCGAAGGCGTTCTGGAATCATTTCAACTCGATCGATTACAACGCCAAGCTGGATCAGATTGTGATCAGCGTGCGCGGCAACAGCGAGTTCTGGATTATCAATCACGGCACAACCACGGAAGAAGCCAAGGGAACAAAGGGCGATCTGCTGTACCGCTGGGGTAATCCGTCGACGTATAAGCATAGCGCGAAACAAACGCTCTTCCAGCAGCACGATTCGCAGTGGATTGCCGACGGCTGCCCCGGCGCCGGAAATATTTTGGTGTTCAATAACGGGCTCGGCCGCGGCTATACCAGCGTGGATGAGCTGGTGGCTCCGCTCAAAGCCGACGGCACGTATGAGCAGAAGAGCGACGGCACGTACGGCCCGGACAAGCTGGTCTGGAGTTACACCGATCCCGATCCGAAGACATTTTTCTCGCAGGAAATTTCCAGCGCGCAGCGCCTGCCGAACGGCAATACGCTGATCTGCGCGGGCGTTCACGGCACACTGTTTGAAGTGACGCCGGAAGGCAAAACGGTCTGGGAATATGTTAATCCGGTCACCACCCGCATTCTGAAGCAGGGCGACACCGTCCCGCTGGATCACCGCTATCATGCGCAAAACGCGATTTTCAAAGCGCAACGTTACGCGCCGGATTATCCGGCATTCAAAGGCCGCGAGCTGAAGCCGCGCGGCCTGCTGGTGGAGAATCTCGAGAATCCGGTTTCGCCGGAACGCCGCGCCGACCAGGAGCACGCCAACATGAAACCGAATGAGGGCGGCGGAGGCAAGGACCGCGGAAAGGGCGGCGGAGACAAAAGCGGAGATAAACGCACTGATCGTCCGCCGCGCAGTGATGACAACAACAACAACCCATAAAGGAGAATGAAAATGAAACGTCTAGTAATTCTATCAGTTCTATTTACCGGCTCATTGTTTGCAGCCGAAGTCCAAAAGCCCGCTCAACCCGCTCAGGGAGAACAGCGTCAGCGCCCTGACCCGACGCAAACGGCGGCGAAAATGATGAGCGGTTTTGACGCGAACAAGGACGGCGTCCTTTCGCAGGCCGAATTGACGCTGGCGCTGGATGATATGCACAAAAACCGTCCGCAGAGACCGGCTCATCAGGGCGGAGCGTCCACCGGTGCTGTGCATCAGGCTTCCGGTCAGAGTGTTCAGGGCGAACAGCGTCCGGAACCTCCGCCGGCCGATAAGGCCGCAGCGGAAATGATCGAGAAATTTTCAGCTAACAAAACGGGTCTGACGCTGGCCGAGCTGACCAAGGCGCTTGAAGAGCGGCACAACCGGCGCAGCGGTAATCGCGGCGATCGGCAACAGCCCGTCAGTGACCAGACCGCAAAATAAAAGAGTTGTTTCATGAAACGCCTGCTGGTTTTTGTCATCCTGATCGCCGGTTCGGTCTTGGCCTATGAAGCATTTCAAGGGCCGACCGAACTGTTATATTGGGATAAGGCAAAGACCGCAGACGGTTACACATTTTTCGGCGTGGGCGGGAAGACCTTCCTGATCGATATGCAGGGGTACGTCGTTCACACGTGGCCGATCGGAACGAATCCGCACCTGCTCGACGACGGCAGTATTCTGGACGCCTCGACGGACGATCCCAGCGGCTTCGGCGGGTTCAAGCAGATCAGTTGGGACGGCAGCAGCCTCTGGTCGTATACCGAGGCACGAACGAATTACGTTCCGCACCACGATTTCGTCCGCATCTACAATCCAAAGCTCGGCACAAACACCACGCTCTACATCGCCAACAAAACCGTCACGTCGAATCAGTGCATCGCCGCCGGCTGCAACCCGGCTTCGGCGAGCTTCTACACCAACGCCCAGATGGATGCCATCGTCGAGGTGGACATGAGCGGAAATATCGTCTGGGAATGGTGGTTCTATGATCATTTGATACAGGACTTCGACGCGACCAAGTCCAATTACGTCGGTTCGGGTATGAGTATTTCGAATTATCCCGGCCGGCTCAACTGCAACCTGCCGGGCCGTCCGGTTCAGCGTGACTGGCTGCACTGCAACTCGATTGATTACAACCAGACCCTCGATCAGATCGTCATCAACTCGGTCGGCGGCGAGTTCTACGTCATCGACCACAGTAGCACATTTATTGCCGGCAATCCGACTGGCAGCGTCGCGCTTGCGGCTGGCTCCGCCGGCGACTTCCTTTACCGCTTCGGCGATCCGGCGCGTTACAGTCAGGGCAGTCCGCCATCCATCCTAACCAACTGGACTGAGTCCACCACCGGTAACAAACAGATCGGCGGCACGCACGATGTGAGCTGGATTCCAACCGGCAAGCCGGGCGCGGGACATTTGCTGATGTTCAGCAACTCGCAGAATCTCTTCGAGCACACGCAAGGTTCATACGTCTTTGAGGTCGACCCCTATCTCAACGCGAGCACCAACAATACCGGCGCTTACGTCAACTCGCCCGCCGCTGGCTACGACACGTGGCCGACGCCCGGCCCGAACACGGACCGGGCTCCCAAGCAGATGTCACGGCAGATTGTGTGGAGCTATTTTTCCAAGGCGAGCCACGGCATGTTCAGCCACATCGGCAGCAGCGCCCAGCGGCTTGCCAACAGCAACACGCTTGTCTGTGCTGACACGGAGGGTCACATTATCGAAGTCACGCCGTCGGGCGAGGCGGTGTGGGAATATATCAATCCGGTCACCTCCGGCGGCATCCTGAAGTTCAAGCGCGACAACTGGCCGATGTATAATTCGATTTTCCGCGCTTACCGGTATCTTGCCACAGATCCACCGCTGCTTGGCCGCATCCTCACGCCCACGAACACGATCACCGGACGCACACCGTCGTACTACTCGCCATGAAAAAGGTTCTAACCATTTTTGCGCTGGCGGTTCTGAGCCTCAGCGGTCTCGCGTACGAGCGGCTGCAGGGGCCGACCGGGCTGACCTACTGGGACAAAACACAGACGTTCGACGGCTACACGTTCTTCGGCGCGCAAGGCACGACGTATCTGCTCGACATGGAAGGCCGCGTCGTTCGCACGTGGCCGGTCGGCACGAATCCGCGCCTGCTCGACAACGGTCATGTGCTCGACGTCACGAATTCGACATTCCTCGAACTCGACTGGAACGGCAGCAACGTCTGGGCCTACACCGAATCGCGCACGAACTATTTTCCGCACGGCGATTTCCTCCGTATCTATAATCCAAAGCTTGGAACGAACACCACGCTCTACATCGCGAACAAAGCCGTCACTTCTAACCAGTGCATCGCCGCCGGCTGCAATCCGGCGAACGGCCCGTACACCAACGTCACGGTGGATGCCATTATCGAAGTGAACGCCGCCGGTACCGTTGTCTGGGAATGGTGTTTCTTCGATCACGGCGTGCAGGATTACAGCGCATCCAAATCCAACTATGTCTCCTCCATCTCGAATGCGACGGGCCGGATCAATCTGAATCTGCCGGGGCGGCCGCTGACGAACGACTGGCTGCACTGCGTTTCTCTCGACTACAATCAGTCCCTAGACCAGATCGTCATCGCTGCCGAGGGCGGCGAGTTCTACGTCATCGACCACGGCGGCACGTTCACAAATGGCAGTCCGGCCGCCAGCATCGCGCTTGCCGCCGGCACGAATGGCAACTTCATTTATCGCTTCGGCGATCCGGCGCGTTACAACGCCGGCAGCGCGCCTTCGATCCAGTTGAACTGGACCAAGTCCAGTACCGGCAGCAAGCAGATCGGCGGCGTCAGCCAGGTGACGTGGATTCCGACGAACGCGCCCGGTGCGGGACATTTCCTTGTGTTTAACAACGGCCAGGATTTGTTCGAAACCACGCCGCAGTCGTACATTTTTGAGGTCAACGGTTACCTCAACTCCAGCACCAACGACACCGGTGCCTACGTGAATCCGCCGAATGCCGGCTACAACGCCTCGGCAGTGCCAGGCCACGACACGGACAAGGAGAAGAAAAACATTTCGCGGCAGGTTGTCTCGACGTATATGTCGATGGCCAACCAGGCGTTCTTCAGTCACATCGGCGGCAGCGTCCAGCGTCTCCCGAACTCCAACACGCTGGTTTGCGCCGCCAGTGAAGGCCACATCTTTGAGGTGACCCCGGCCTCTAATGTCGTCTGGGAGTACATCAGTCCCGTCACGACCAACGGTATCGTCACCTACAAGCGCGACAACTGGCCGCTGTACAACGCCGTTTACCGTGCGACGCGCTATAGCGCCACGCATCCGGCACTCGCGGGCCGCACACTCACCGGCTCGACCACCATCGCCGGCGGCGAGCCAGCGTACATCTCCGCGCCGACCATCAGCGGCGCAACTCGCAGTCCGGCCGCGCCGGCATCCACCAACACGGTTGTTGTCAGCGCCACGATCACCAACAGCTTGGCGGTCGCCTCCGCGATGCTGACCTACGTCGTCGGCACAAGCACCAACGCGGTCACCATGACCAACGCCGGCGCGCTGTACAGCGCCGCGATTCCAGCCCATTCCAACAGCACGACGGTACGTTACTTCATTAGCGCCGCTGACGATTTCGGCAACAGCGTCACCGATGCGCTGTATTCGTACACGGTCTATCAAAGCGTGATCGCGACAGGCGCTGTGCTCACTCAGCGTGTCTCCGGTCTCCAGTTCACCGAAGGGCCGGCCGCGGACGCAGCGGGCAATATCTTCTTCTCGGACGTCACCGCCGACATCATCTACAAATGGTCGCTGGCGAATCAGCTCTCCGTTTTCCGCACGAATTCCGGCGGAGCGAACGGTCTCAAGTTCGACAGCTCCGGCAATCTTCTCTCTTGCGAAGGCGACAACGGCCGATTGGTTTCCATCACGCCGCAAACCAATGTCACGGTGCTAACCAGCACGTATGGCGGCCTGCGCTATAACGAACCGAACGACCTCTGGATTGATTCGGCGGGCGGCGTCTATTTCACTGATCCGGTCTATTTCGGCCACACCGCTGTGCAGGGCGGCGAATATGTCTATTATCTCAAGCCGGATCGCAGCAGCGTGATCCGCGTCGCCGCCGACATGGTTCGGCCCAACGGTCTTGTCGGCACGTCCGACGGCAATACGCTTTATATTGCCGACTGGGGCGCCGGCACGGTTTACCGGTACAGCATCAACAGCGACGGCACGCTGACGAACAAAGCCGCGTTCGCCTCCGTGCAATGCGACGGCATGACGCTGGACGCCGAAGGCTACATCTACCTGACCGAGACTAACGTCCTCGTGTATGCCTCCACCGGCCAGCAGGTTGAGCAAATCAGCATCACAAACCGGCCCACAAATCTCGCGTTCGGTGGCAGCGACCGGAAGACGCTCTTCATCACCACGGACAATGGATCGCTCTATTCGCTTCAGATGCGCGTTCAAGGGATGCCTCTGGCCGGGGCGACCAATCAGGCTCCGGTGATCACCAATATCACGCAGTCGTCGGCTTCGCCGACCAGTACCGATCCGGTCACGATCACGGCGGTGGTCGCCGATACGGTCGCCATTGCATCGGTCACGCTCACTTATGTTGTCGGTAGCGGCAGCACCGCGACCAACACCGTTTTTCTGGAGACGATGGCGGCGACGAATACCACGATCAAACCCTGGACCGGTTTATACTGCAATAACGCATGGACCGTCACCGGCAGCAACTCGTTTGAGCAGGCAACAAGCTGGAACTACGGTTCCGGCAACGCATGCGGGATGCAATTTAAACAGGGCACAACCAGCCTGACCGGCAGTATGATCACCGCCACGGCGGCTGTCGCGGCCACCGGTAGCGCCGCCTATGCGGAATTTTATGTTTGGACCGACGGCATGACCACCAATGCCGGCTGGACCTTCCAGCTCAACGCGGGAACCGGCTATGTCACCCGGGTGAGCGAACTGCCCGGCACGAATCACAGTTACCAGCTCTATCATTACAACCTGCAGTCCAGCGAGCTGGTCACCAATCTTTACCTTCGTTTTCAGTTCGCGGGCGGTGTCTCGTCGAACCGCATCGGGCTCGATCAGATCTCTCTCAAGACCGTGACGGCGGGCAGCGTTTCCTCGAATATCACGATGAGTCTGAGTAACGGCGTTTACACCGCGCAGATCCCGGCGCAGTCTCTTGGCTCCACGGTGTCCTATCACATCACCGCCTTGAATGCGTCCGGCAGCAGCGCTGTTGCCGGAGCGAGTAACGGATTGTCCTACACCGTCAGCAGCGGCTCCAGCACCAACTGGAGCATGCTCGCGCTTCCTGACACCGGACAAACCGCCAGCTATACCGGCACGTTCGGCGAAGATTCCGATTACGCCATTCATCCGCCGGCCTACGTCAGCAACAGCGACGGAACCGTCAGTGACAAAGTTACCGGTCTGATGTGGCAGCAGACCGACGGCGGCGAGATGACGTGGGAAAGCGCCGCCGCCTACGCGGCGACCAACAGCACCGGTGGCTACGCCGACTGGCGTCTGCCAACGGCGCACGAGTTGTACAGCATTACTAAGCAAGGTGCGGTCAACCCGGCGATCAACACGAACTACTTCGCCGTCACCGCCGCCCAGTATTGGTGGACACGCGACCAGCGGGTCGACAGTTCGAACCACATTTGGGCTGGCAACGCCGGCGGCGGCATCGGCGCGCATCCGAAGACCGAGACGATCAGCGCTGGCGGCAGTTCCCGGTTCCATGTCCGCTGCGTACGCAGCGCACCCGCACCGTCGAGCGCCAGCCCGATTCATCACTTCGTCAACAACGGTAACGGCACCATCACCGACACCGATACCGGCCTGATGTGGCAGCAAGGCGAAATCCCGGCTTCGACCAATTGGGAAGGAGCGCTGGCATACGCTGCGTCACTCACGCTGGGAAGCAACACCGACTGGCGCCTGCCGAATATTAAGGAGCTTCAATCCATCAACGACGAGACGCTGGCGGCGCCTTCCGTTTCCACCGTGTATTTTCCCGGAGCCACCGCATCGCGCTACTGGTCGAGTACCAGCATGCATAACTCGACGAACGAGGCGTGGTATCTCGATTGCCAGTATGGCATCACCACGTACGCCCTCAAGACAACGAATCTGCTGGTGCGCTGTGTACGCGGCGGCACGACCAACATCACCAGCTCGTTCAGCGCGCAATTCGTGCGCATTCCCGGCGGCAGTTTTGTCATGGGCGATCACTTCGGGTTCGTGGATCCGGATCATCCCAGTGACGAACTTCCGCTGCACAACGTCTATATCTCGCCGCTGTATATGGACACGACGCTGATCACGGTGCGCGAGTATTGCGACTATCTCAACGCCGCGCTTTATCAGGGTCTGATCGAAGTCCGATCCAACATTGTCTATGCCGCTGGAGGCACGAACGAATATTTTTATACGTACGGCGCATCCGCTTACAGCCGCATTCAGTACACCAACGGCATGTTCGTTTCCGTGACGAATCGCGACACGCATCCGATCACCAGTGTCCGCTGGTTCGGCGCGATCGCGTACTGCAACTGGCTGAGTCAGCGCGGTGAATTCAAGCCGTGCTACAACCTCGACACCGGCGATGTGGATTTTACGAAGAATGGTTTCCGTTTGCCGACCGAAGCCGAATGGGAATACGCTGCGGTCGGCGGCCAGACCAATCCGTACTGCATGTTCCCGTGGGGCACGAATTCCAACGCCAGCGGTACTTTTGCCAATTGGGAAAATTCGGGCGATCCGTTCGAGACCGGTGCCTATCCGTACACCACGCCGGTCGGTTTCTACAACGGCGCGCTGCGCTATAAGACCGACTACAACTGGCCCGGCAGTCAGACCACGTACCAGACGAGCGATGGCTCAAATCCGTTCGGCCTTTACGACATGGCCGGCAACGTCTGGGAGTGGGTCAATGACTGGTACGCGACCGATTACTACACCAACTGCATCATCAGCGGCATTGTCGGCAATCCGCCCGGTCCCGCGACCGGCACGCTCTTCACCGCCTACGGCAACATCGCCTACCGGAATCTGCGCGGCGGTACGTGGTACAATGGCGGCGGACAGCAGTTCTACGGCTTCAGCCGCGTCTCGAACCGCGATCCGTCCTGGTCGCGCGGTCCGTCACCGGATGGCAACGATATCTCCACGTGGTTTCAAGTTGGCTTCCGTATCATGCGCCCGGAAAAAATCGCGCAGACCGTCGGCCTGATGTTAAACGCAACGAACGCCTATCCCGGCTATACGCTGATGTCGCCGATACACAGCACCAACACCTATTTGATCAACAACGCCGGCCAGTACGTACATAAGTGGACCAACACCGGCGAGCCGGGCCGCGCTTCTTACCTGCTGGAGAACGGGCACCTGATGCGCGCTTGCGCTGTTCTGAGTGGCGGCCCATCGACCGGCGGCGGCGAAGGCGGCCGCATCGAGGAGAAGGACTGGCTCGGCAATCTGGTGTGGGCCATTGACTACTACAGCACGAACTACATCCACCACCATGACTTCAAGGTTCTGCCCAACGGTAACGTTCTTCTTCTTGTGGCAGAAAAGAAAACCTATGCCGAAGTCATCGCCGCCGGCTTTAATCCGGCTCTGCTGGACACGAGTATCGTCACGCAGGGCTACATGCTTCCCGACTGCCTCGTCGAAGTAAAACCGACCCGGCCCTATGGCGGCACAGTGGTTTGGGAGTGGCACATGTGGGATCATATGATTCAGGACTTCAATCCCGCCAAGGATAACTACGGCGTTGTCAGCAACCACGTCGAACTGATCGACGTCAACGGGACCGGCCAGATGATTCAGCAGTTCTGGAACCACGTGAACGGGATCGACTACAACGAGCAGTTCGACCAGATCATGCTCAGCGTCCGCAACAACAGTGAGCTGTTTGTAATTGATCACGGCACGACAACGGCGCAGGCGGCCGCTCACACCAACGGTCTTTACAATAAGGGCGGCGACATTCTCTATCGCTGGGGCAACGCCCAGCAATATGACCGCGGCGCGAGTTCGCCCCAGCAGCTTTTCCAACAGCACCACACCCATTGGATCGCGACCAACTGTCCCGGCGCCGGACGCATCCTCATCTTCAACAACGGTATCGGCCGCGGTTACTCGAGTGTCAACGAGATCGTCCCGCCAGTGGACTCCAATGGCTTTTACTCTCGCGCGGCCAGTGCTGCTTTTGGCCCCAGCACGTCCGCCTGGACCTATGTGGGCAGCCCGGCAACGAACTTCTACTCGGCCGAAATTTCCGGTGCCCAGCGCCTGCCCAACGGCAACACCCTCATCTGCGAAGGTGTCAAGGGCAACCTTTTCGAAGTTGCCACCAACGGCGTGACCGTCTGGCAATATATCTGCCCCGAAGTCACTGCGCCGCTCGCTCAAGGCAGCGCCGTTCCTGCCGACCCCGGCCGCGACGGGCAATACATGAACGCCGTTTTCCGCGTCAACCGCTACCCGACCAACTTCGCGGGCTTCGCCGGCAAAGACCTTACCCCGCGCGGCACGATTGAAACCTACACCGGCGCGGCCACGGACACGGTTGGGCTCGGCTTGCCGGACACCTGGGTTCGCGCCCACTTCGGCAGTCTCTCCGCCGTCACCGCCACCAGCAGCCACTCCACTAACGGCCTGACGGATATCCAGGAATACAACTATGGCCTCAACCCGACGGCGTGGTCATCCCTCACCAACGGCATTCCCGACGGCTGGGCCATCAAGTACGGCTTCGACCCCACGGTCACCGGGTTCGGCGCGGTCACCGCCATGAATGGCAACACCATTCTCCAATGTTATCTCGCCGACCTCAGCCCCGCCAACGCCGCCTCGCGCCTCGCTGTCACCGATCTCAGCATCGTCGGCAACGACGTCCGCCTTACATGGATCGGCGGATCGAATGCGTGGCAATATCTCGAATGTTCCGGGAACCTCGCTTCCAATCAATGGAACGTTATTTACACAAACGTTCCGCCTACAGCCGTCACCAATTCTGTTATTCAACCCGGCGCATCTAGCAAACAGTTCTATCGGATCAAGGCGGGGAGGTAATCGTGAAAACATGGGTTGTAAATCTAAGCATCGTGCTACTCGCCGGGATCGGTTTCTGCGCCGAGAAGCCGTACGTCGTCGTCGGCACCGGCCAGACGAAGTGTTATGGCGACCGCGGCGAGATCGCGGCACCGCAAGCGGGACAGCCGTTCTACGGTCAGGACGCGCAGTATCCGGAACCGATGCCGAACTATAAGGACAACGGCTACGGCACGGTGAGCGATCTTAATACAGGGCTGACCTGGGTGAAGGCGCGCGGCGAAAAATTTCATGGGACACCGCCGTTTCGGGCGCGAAGGCCTGCCGTGTTGGCGGCTATGACGACTGGCGGATGCCGACGATTAAGGAACTCTATTCGCTGATCAACTTCAACGGCGGTTGCGCCGGCACGGTGGCCAGCTCCACGCCGTATATCGACACCAAATATTTTGACTTCGTTTACGGCGATGAATCCAAAGGCTTTCGTATCATCGACTGCCAGGACTGGTCGGCGACGGAATACATCGGCAAAACAATGCGCGGCAACACCACAGCCTTTGGCGTCAACTTTGCCGACGGCCGCATTAAGGGATACCCGAAGAGTTTTCCTAACGGCAAAATTGCCGCGATGTACGTCCGTTATGTTCGCGGCAATCCGGACTACGGCAAAAACGATTTCAAAGATAACGGCGACGGCACGGTCACCGACCGTGCCACCGGTTTGATGTGGCAGCAGGACGACAGCGGCAAGGGGATGAACTGGCAGGAAGCGCTGGCGTGGGTTCAGAAAAAGAACTCGGAAAATTATCTCGGGCACAATGACTGGCGGCTGCCCGATGCCAAGGAACTTCAGAGCATCGTGGACTATTCATCGGTTCCGGCAATCAATCAGAACTTTTTGAAGATGAGCGACACGAATGCGTGGTACTGGACGGGCACATCACACCTTGAGGGTCCGGTCGACCGGCGCGGCAGTGCCGCCGTTTATGTTGCGTTTGGCAAAGCCACCGGATGGATGAAACTGCCGCCGTCATCAGAAGAGTATAAACTGCTCGACGTACACGGAGCCGGAGCTCAACGCAGCGATCCGAAGATTGGAAATCCCTACGACTATCCGCACGGCCGCGGTCCGCAGGGAGATGTGATTCGTATAAATAATTTTGTCCGTCTCGTGCGGTGATGCGGCAAATCCATTCAATTTCTATTCCAGATTACGGAACCGTAATAGAAATTTTATAGGTCATTTAACACCCGGCGCGTTACGATATGGATAGTTAGAAGGGGTTTCAAGGAGGATGGATCATGCGAAAGATCGTAGCCCGGGTCGCGCTAGTCACGCTGTGTGAAGTTCTGTTTGCCGGCCATGCGGCGGCGCAGCAGTTTTCTGGATCGATTGTGCTCGGCCGTCCGACCGGTCACTCGATCACCGTCAGCGTACTGGCGAGCAACGATCTGCAAATGTATCTGGAATACGGCTTGTCATCGGGCGTCTATTCCTATCAAACCGCTGTCACAAACCTCACCGCCAACCAGCCGCTGGATGTGGAGTTGAGCGGCCTTCAGACGAATACGTGTTATTACTACCGGCTACAGTACAAGGGTACCGGAGATCCAGCATATCTGGCAGATACGGAGCACACCTTCCACACGCAGCGGGCTCCGGGCAGCACGTTCACCTTTTCTATACATGGTGACACCCACCCCGAGCGTGCGGGCAGCATGTTCAACGCCAGCCTCTACACCAATACGCTGACCCGTGCTGCGGCGGACAAGCCCGACTTCTACATGCTGATCGGCGACGATTTCAGTGTGGACAACATTCCCACCAACAGCATCAATGCTGATCTTGTTGCAGCCAGATACACGCTCCACCGGCCGTGGCTGGGGCTGGTCGCCAACTCCGCATCGCTGTTTCTGGTCAACGGCAATCACGAACAGGCCGCTCAATATCTGC
>CAIKWE010000057.1 GCA_903831085.1 uncultured Verrucomicrobiota bacterium
GGGTTCAACCAGTGCCCAATTAGTAAATTTTACCGATATGATGGCCACCTTTGCGGAAATCGCCGGAGTAGAACTGCCTGCCGGAGCGGGGCCTGACAGCTTCAGCATGCTTCCTGCGCTGTTGGAAAAACCCGCGACCGGTGTAGTGCGGACTAATTCCGTTCATGAGAATTACGGCGGAAGCAGTCTGGCTTATCGCGAAGGCGACTGGAAATTGTGTCTGCCTGAACCGAACACCACCTATACGATAGGGAACGGTGCGATCATCCCGTCGAACATGGTCAATATCAACGCATTCGAACTGTATAATCTGGCGGAAGATCCTTCTGAGTCGACCAACCTCATTTCACGAAATCCAGTGAAAGCCACTGAACTCTTCGAGCAGTTGAAAAATTATATCGAGCGGAAGTCAAGTCGCTGATCGATAGCGATATTCACGACAAGGGTCATCCTTATAGCGGTTTATGCCTGGGTCGCGCTTTGTTCAAAAGGATATAAACTTCAGCAAGGAATGATGCACATTCACCGTTGGCCCGTCTGGGTTTTGGAGTAGAATAACTAGGTAGAGAATCAAGTGTCTTCGCGAGCTGTAAGTCAAAGGGATTGCCATGATGAAAATGGATAAAAAGATGGTTGTCTTCGGTCTTTGTACAGTGGCCGGAATCGTTTTGGCTGGCAGTAATGTGTCGGTCTCAGACGGGAATGCTTCCAGCGCGTCCGTATGGGGGAAACCGCTTTCAGCGACGGATCAGTTGAGAGTCCGCAGTCATACGGTTGTTCTGGATAAGGACATATCTGCTTCAGAAATCTGGATCAACTATGGCGGTGACGGCAGCGTGATCGTTGATCAGAACTATACGCTGAGTGCCAAAAAAGCGATTGAGATCGGGCGTAAAGGCGGAACTCAGGGAAAGCTTATTCAATCTGCCGGGCAAGTGACTGCTGCTGCTCTTTACGTCGGAGGAACCGTTCCTGCTTCTGACGACGATAAAAAAAGCAGCGACCGGAAGGCCGGGAAATATGATCTTTCGGGCGGGGAGCTTTCTGTATCAGGACCGCTGACCGTTTCAATTCACGGCAGTGAACTGAATATTTCGGGAGGCAAAATTACAGCCGCGACGGTAACAGTCGATGCGGCGCTTTCTGTCAGCGGCAATTCCGCTTCGATCTCTTTCGGGTCGTTGAGTGCCACGGCCGGCACAGGTTCGGAAATCAAGCTGGTGTTCGGAGCGGGCGGAATGAGCCCGATCAACGTTTCCGGCGCTGCGGATTTGTCGAATAGCGCACTGACCATCGATGGGTCTGCTTACACCGGCAGTGCCACAACGTTTACCCTGCTGACCGCAGGAACTCTCAAAAATATTGCAGCCGGTTTTAATGTCATTGGATTTTCAAAATATACTCTGGATCAGAATACGAGTACGGGCGTAGTCACGCTGAACTTAATCCGGTAGCGCTATTCGAATAGCCCCGGAGGATTGATGAATATGAGCAAAAAGGAAACGCTATTTACCGCCAGCCTTTTTAAAACGGCCGGAGGTGTCGTGCTGTGTGCGGCGCTGTGCGGCATTGCAATACAGCCCGGTTCAGTGTCGGCCGAGACGGCGTATTTTGATGCCGGTGTATCGACCAACATTTATTCCCCGCCCGGGATGACGCCGACGAATGAACCGATACAGAACCGCTCGATTCCGCAAGCGGTCGCGGACTCGTTCTGGCTGGATATTCCGAACCGCGCCCCGCTGCTGACCAATGATGCCGTCATGGCGTTAAGCACCAACGGTACGATGCGGACGTATATATCAAACCGAAACGATGAAATACCGCTCAACGAGAAGTATGTGTTTTTTCGTGAACTGCGGCATGATTCACCGGACCCCGACAAGAACTGGCGTTTGCGGGTTGGCAAAGGCGGGCAGATCTATTCGGTTCTGCAAAATGCATCCGTTGTAACGAACAGCCGGGAATACATCGGCAATCAGGCCGGGACGCAGAACCGGTGGCAGGATCGTGTCATTCAGACAACGGTAACTCCGGAAGAGACCCTCCAGCCGTATTGGACGAATACTTATACGTCCGGATGCATGATGCATCAGGCCGGGTCGCGGCTGGACGGGGTGCTGACGAATTATACGGTGCCTTATTTTTCCCCGAATCTGGGCTATAAGTTTACGCAGAATGATCCAGCCGGCGGCAGCAGTTTCAACTACGTGCAGTTGGTGTTTATTATGCAGAACACCGGGACATTGATCGGCGGCGGCGAGGCGCTTATTCCGGCTCAGGCGCACCCGAAAGTGCTGCATTGGACCTACCTTCGCGATGTGGGCAACGGGGCTTTTGAACGGGTCGCGATCATTCACAATTTCGGTGAGCTCGGCTTAAAAGGGGTGACGCCGATGTGGACGGGTTTTGTGAGCTGGAAGCCGGCCTGGCGCGATCCGGTTCAGCAGGCGGTTGCGGAGACCAATCAGATGGTGCCTGTGCCGACCGATGCGGTTTCCGGCAACTGGTTTACCGGGGGTCGTGCCGGGGTCGGAAGCGGACCCGGATCCGGTTTTTATGGCGATAGCATGGGCTGGATGGCGCTGGTTTCAGCGGCCGTGAACGGTCTTTCGCCCACTGGCACGGACATGCCTGACCCGGGCTGGACGGTTAATAACAGCAAGCCGGGGATTGGTTTTGTCTATGGAACCCGGGAACTGGGCTTTAACAATGCCTCGGCCTCGTACGGGGGCAATACTTCTACCCAAATGGATTTGACGGTCTTCTCAACGACACATGAAGATCGGATCGCTCCGGGCGAGACGCGGTATTCCAAGCAGTATTTTGTACTGGATGATTTTGGCGGGATTCAGGCAACAGCCGGAACGCTGGAACCTTATGCCGGTTACGGCAATCTGGAGCCGTACTCGATTGATGCGCCTGACCATCGCGCCGGAACGCTGAGCCTGAACCGCTACGGTTCTGAAGTAAGCTATCCGCACTTACGGCTGTGGGATCGCCCGATTGTAAACGGAACACCGATCTTCACCCTTTATGACAAGCAGACGCAAAGTTTTCTGCTGACCGACGATCCCTACATCCTGTCCGATCGTCCGCAGGACGGGCGGACAATTTTTGTCCGTTTCAACGGGTTTGCGCTCAAGGTGTCCCCGGGGGATCGCCTAACAACCAATCTGATTTCGCTGGCGAGCCAGATTCCGGCAAACAGCTGGAAGGAAGGGATCCATACTAACTATACGGTCTATGTTATGGACGACCGGATCAATCTGCCGCCGGTGCCGGTGGCCGCTGCGAAACTGGTCGCACTGGATCCGGAGGGCGACGGAGGGACGGTTAATCTGAATGCCGAGGCCAGTTACGATACGGATGGCACTATAGACAGTTACTGTTGGTATGAAGGCGGTGTAAAACTTATTGAAGGTTCGTCCGTTAACTACACCTTCAGCCCCGGCCCGCACACGCTGGATCTTCGCGTCAAGGATAACGATGGTTCATGGAGCGGGCTGTCCGGAATCGAAGTCTGTTTTGTGACGCAGGGGGTCTCGGTAGTGACCGAGGATGGCGTTGGAACAGAGCCTTCCGATCCTGTCTCGTTCCGCATCAGCCGCGCCGGATCAACCAGCAACACCTTGCCGGTTTATTACACGATGGGCGGAACCGCCACTTCAGGCGTTGACTATCCGGCTCCGTCCGGCGTGGTTACGATTCCGTCCGGGCAGACCTCTGCACTGGTGTCGTTTACTCCGGGTGCGGATGGATATCTGGAGTTGCCGCCGGACAAAACAGTCATTTTGAGTCTCGTTACAAATTCGGCGTATGGCATTGATGCGGCGCAGTCTGACGCGACAGCTGTGATTTATGATGCGCCCGGCAACTATCAGGCGCTGTCGATCGCGCTTGATGTGCAGGAGCCCGACGGCGTGGAAGGCGGTGCCCGCATCCGGTTTCGGATCAACCGGTTCAAGCAAGACCTGTCCAGCGCCATTACCATGGGCTACAGATTCAGCGGAACAGCAACCCCGGGGGTGGATTATTCAAATGCCGCTACGGGCACCTATACCATCGCCGCCGGTAGTGATAGAAAATATATCGACGTGAATCCAACGGCAGACAGCCTCCTCGAAGGTCCGGAAAGCGTCATTCTGACGGTTTACCCCGGGAGCGGTTTTCAAGTTGATCAGAACAAATCAACTCAGCAGGGGACGATTGCCGCCGATCAGCCGTTGGCACTGACGGTGACTGAGCCCGACGGCGTGGAAGGCGGTGCCCGCATCCGGTTTCGGATCAGCCGTTTCGGTGAAGACCTAACCAATCCAATCACCGTGAGCTATGTATTCAGTGGAACAGCCACACCTGGACTGGACTATCCGAACAGCGCTACCGGCGTTGTAACCCTTGCTGCGAGCAGCGACCAGGCGTTTATCGACGTTTATCCCTTAGCGGATCAGGCGGCTGAAGGACTCGAAACGGTGATCATGACGATCGGAACCAACAGTGCACTTGGAACCATAGGCTCTGCAGAGCCCACCGTCTATTACACCCTGACGGTCAACAACGGCAACGGGGACGGTTTGTATACCAACGGACAGCAGGTAGCGATCACGGCGGATGCTCCGGCATCCGGAAAAGCCTTCAGCCAGTGGACCGGCGACACTCAGGTTGTAGCCAGTGTCACCGCCTCGAACACCACGGTAACGATGCCGACCCGGGCTATTGCCCTGACCGCGACGTACACAGATGCCGCCGTTTATCACCTGCTGACAACCAGCGTGGGAACCAACGGAATGGTTTCGCCGACGAATGCAGTCGTGCTGGCCGGCAACAGTACGAACTTCGTAATCACGGCGAGTAATTACTACCGGATCGCGACGCTGACGACCAATGGAGCCGCTGTAATAGGGATGACATTTAATAACAGCAGCACGACCACCAACTTCACCTGGAGCAACGTGCAGACCTCGGGCGTATTGGCCGCGACCTTCACGGCGCAGGTGACCACGAACGCCCCGGCGCAGGTGCCGTACTCGTGGCTGGCGCAATACGGACTGACCAATTACAACACGGATGCCACGAACGATGTTGACCTGGACGGTCTGACAACCTGGCAGGAATACATTGCCGGAACCGTTCCGACCAATGCGGCCTCCGTCCTCAAGGCGGCCCAGAACAACCGGAACGTAATCAGCTGGAGCGCAGTTTCCGGACGGATCTATTCAGTCTACTGGTCGACGAATCTGCTGAAAGGATTCACGAATCTGAATAACAACATCCTGTATCCGACGAACAATTACACCAACGCAACCCCGGA
>CAIKWE010000058.1 GCA_903831085.1 uncultured Verrucomicrobiota bacterium
CAGCAATATCTCAGCGTCCCGGAGCATCCGGATAATCTGTTCGGCATTGTACTTTTTCCTGATCGACATGTGTCCTCCTTATTCGTTTTTACCCGCAGAATACTAACTCTGCGAGTGGTTTCGTTTAAGGGGGTCAGGTCAATCAGCCCGCCGAACGAAACCGTCGTGGTATTCGTATAAGTGCTTGCGGCGGTAAAAGTCAGAGTGCCCGCGCCGGACTTGATCAATGAACCGCTGCCGCTGATGCGATTGCTTACCGTCACATCGTCGCTGCGGTTGAAAGCCAGTCTGCTGTTATTGGTGACGTTGCCGGTGCCCAGCGTTCCGCTGGTTCCGCCGCTGCCGACCTGCAAGGTGCCCTCACTGATCGTGGTTGCGCCGCTGTAACTGTTCGTGCCGGTCAGTGTCAGGTTTCCTGCGCCGGTCTTGACTAGACTTCCGCCCGCGCTGAGCGCACCGCTATAAGTCGTGTTGCTGGCATTGTTGCCGACCGTCAGAGCGACCGCTGTGCCGCCCGCGTTGGTCAAAGCAATGTTTTTGTCACCGGCCAGCCCGCCGAGAGTGTAGGTTGCAATGCCGCTGCTGAATCGTATTGTGCCGCCGTTATTCGTATAATTCAGCGTGCTGTTTTGCATGGCCAGTGAGTTAGACACCTGCAACGCGCCGGCATTGATCGTTGTCTCACCAGAGTAAATGTTCGCGCCGGAGAGCGTCAGGGTGTTCGTGCCGGATTTCACCAGCGAGCCGCTGCCGCTGATGAGGTTGCTTACCGTCATCGCATTACTACGGTTAATAACCAGCCTGCTGTTATTGGTGACGTTACCAGTGCCCAGTGTTCCGGAGGTTCCGCCGTTACCGATCTGCAAGGTACCCGCGCTGATCGTGGTTGCTCCGCTATAGGTGTTCGTGCCGGCCAGTGTCAGAGTTCCGGTGCCGGTCTTCGTGATGCCGCCACTCCCGTTACCGATGCTACCATTGATAACGGTGTTTCCCGTGCCGCCGATGGTGAGAAGGTTCGCGCCGTTGCTGACAGTATTTTGAATCGTCAGAGTGCCCGTCGAGTTATTCGTCCACGACTGCGCGGCGACGAGGGCAATGTTCACCTTCCCTATTGCCGTGGCCGAACCAATGCTTACGGTTCCCGTCGTGACCGTTAAGCCCGAGGAACCAAGGAAGAGAGAATAGAATAGATTGTCACCGTCGTTGTGCGTTATGGAACCGCTCTGGTTGAAAAGCAAACCAAGAACGGACTGGTTCTGCTTCATATTGGCGGCAAAAGCAGTACTCGTATTGAAATACGCCACATCATTTGAAGTGGGGATCACACTTCCCGCCCAGGATGCTACATTGTTCCATTCCGTTGCACCGTTGTTGAAAGAAATTGTGGCCGCCAATCCGGAAACAGACATCAATGCACAGAGTGCAAAAACCGCCGTCGCTCGCCGCGGGACGCAGTGAAATCCATAACATAAGTTTTTATTTTTCATAACGCAAGCAACCGAATCACGGGTACTATTTTAAGTAGTTTAAAAAAATCTCGACGATAGTCAAGAAAAGGTGAATCAGAAACTCATGTAAAGCGATCCACTACAACGGCAAATCGTTATGCGGTAGGCAGGTATTATAAAATTCGACTATTGCGGCAGTCTGGGCAGTGCAGGACGAACCTTAATCGTCTTCTCGCGTTTGATGGTAACGGTGCCGGGTTTTGCGCCGCGCGGCTTGGAGACATTTTTTGCTTCGGTGCAGGAGACGGGAACGATTCCGGCATCGCGCGCTTTACTGTGCCACGCGGCAATCGCCGCCGCCTGTTTGATGATAGCGTTATCGGCCGCCTCCCCTTCCGGCCCTTGAAGGACGACATGACTGCCGGGGAGTCCATGAATATGAAACCAGAGATCGTTCGCCCGCGCCGTTTTCATACTGAGCAGATCGTTGTCGGCATCGGTCTTCCCGGCGAGGGCCTCCCAGCCTCCGGGGAGCGCATACTTCCAAACATCGGGTTCTGTGATTCTTTCCTTCATCGAAGAAAAGATAACGCAGAGTTTACAGTTGTGCGAGGACAGTTTCCCAGCGGCTGGCGCGGGCGCGGGCCAAGGCGCCTTTTCTCAGCTCGCCGCGCAGAACGTCATTGTGCCGGACGTTCCGGAGCGCTTCGGCCAGCGCAGCGGGGCGGCGCGCATCAACCACGAGACCCGAGTTGTGCGAGCGGACGATTTCACACGGGCCGCCCTCACTCGAGACAATAGCCGGCAGTCCGCTGGCGTGGGCTTCGAGGACGGCATTGCCGAAGGTGTCGGTAAGGCTGGGAAATACGAAGAAGTCAGCGCCGGCATAGGCTTGCGCAAGCTCCTCGCCGTCGAGACGGCCGGTGAAGATAATGTGTTCATTGGCATATTCCTTTTTGAGTTCTTCCAAATGCGGGCCGTCGCCAGCCAGAATAAGCTGCGCGTTGAACGTTTTATCGCCGTGCAACGAGCGAAATGCGTCGAGCAGGTTTTCGAGATTCTTCTCTTTCGAGATACGTCCGGCGTAGAAAAATTTAAATCCACCGTTCAAGCCGAACTGCGCCCAGAAGTTTTCATCCCGCTTGCCGGGCGAAAAGCGTTCAAGGTCAACGCCGCGCGGCATGACATAAAGCTTCTCACGGTCAAAACCTTTTTCCACAAGCTGGTCGAGGTAGGTCCGGCTGGGAACAGCGATTTGATCCATACCTTCGTAGAACCATGACATGTAGCGCCAGGTGAGGTCTTCCATCTGCTCATCGTCGGCGAAGTGGCGGATGTATTGCGGGAAGTCCGTGTGATAAATGCCGCGCACTTTAAGTTTGAGCAGGCGCGCCGCGCCGAGCGCGGCGAGACCGACCGGGCCGGGTGTGGAAATGATGACCTCGTCGATCTCTTCCTCTTCGAGCCAGTTGAGGATTTCGAGAAACGGCGGATAGACCAGTTCCTGCCGGTTATATTCCTCCAGCGTGAAGGTGCCGACAGGCCGGAAATTCTTGAGCGGAAAGTCCGCTTCCGGTTTTTCGGGCAGACAGGTGACCACCGTGATCTCCTTCCCTTCCTTGTGAGCCAGCGCCGCGAGAGTGTGGATGGTGTTTGTCACACCGTTCATATCGGTGAACGTGTCGGTGAACCAGGCGCGTTTGCCGGAGCGCCGGGTCAGTTTTTCCGTTCCGGGGAAAGCCGCGGCGATGTCGCATAGAAATTTTTCGTCTTTGTGCTGCACCTTGAACGCGGTCAGGTACGGCGCCAGACCGAGAGCGACCGGACCAAGCGAAGCGAAAGACTGAATGCTTTCAATCAGTCCGCCGCGCTGAAGCTGTTCGATGAAGCGCTGGACGAAAATAAAAGTAAGCTGGTGACCGATCCGGCAGGCGGCTTTGAATTTCCGGTCGTCCTCGTGATGCGGGATATCGCCTTCATCAACCGGTTCGGCGGCGGTGCGCTGACGAATGGCGATAATTTCTTCCAGAAGCATCTTTTCGATGTCGTTGAGCTGTTTTTTCTTCTGGTCAAAGATCATTTGGCTAATCGGCTGCACAAACGTCGCGCGCAATCCGCTCTCCGGTGCTTCCGGTTTTTCGACGATCCGTTTGAGCATGGCGCCGACGACGCTGTCTTTGCCGGTGGCGTTTTTAAGGAAGCGGTTTTCGTAGTAACTGTAGGCGATGCCGTAAAGGCTGTGCGCCAGCCGGACGCTGGTTCCGGCCCGGCCGCCGGGCTGGTGGTTTCCGTCGCCGAGGTTCTGTAAAAAGTCAAAGACGGTCGCGGCGCGCGGAGTGACTGTATGAGCCTCGGCGGTGTAGAGACCGCTGTGGTCGTCGCTGCCGCCGGTGATGAATTTTTTCCAGGGTTCGGAACCGGTCGGCGCGATGCCGTGTTTATCCGCGAGTTTTTCAATCAGTTCCGGTGTCAGATTTTCAAAAACCGCTTCGGCGAGAACCCCGGCGCGCGGATGGCGTGAACCGTTGATTCCTTCGAACCGTTTGAACATCAGGATGAGTTTTTCAAACTGCTCGACGGTGAGCCGGTCGTTATCGCGGAACAGCGGATGGGCGATGGCATGAACAATATGGTTATCGTTCATGTAGCGATGCAGGTCGTAAATATCCGGGCGCAGTTCGTCGAGATCACGGAAGGTCTTCTCGGTGACTCCCCAGACCAGACAGTGAACTTTGCAGTTGTTCTCCGTGAAGTAGGTGGTGAGTTCAGACGAAAGAAACGTTCCCGGCAGATGGGCGATCTCGAGCGCGCCGCTGATTTTGTTGTGGTCGGTGATGGTGACGTAGTCCATCCCGCGTTCCCGGCAGGTGCGGTAAAGCGCCAGCGGATCCACAAAGCTTTCCGGAGAACCGATGCGGCGGAGAAACCATTCGCTCGGGCGGTCGGAGTATTTGCTGTGAACGTGCAGGTCAGCCCTGCTTTGCATGGACTTACTGTAAATCATGCATAGGAATCTAAACCTGACCGGTTAGATGCGTATTAGAATCGCGTTCGTTTTGCGTTTGGGTTTCGAAGCGATGGATTGCAAATTTTTCCAGACTGTTAACCGAATTCTCACAGACCAGTGCTACTATCGGAGCATGAATCGTTTAAACCATGAACTTTTTCTGATCGACGGGATCGGCCCGTTCTTTCAGGAAAACCGCCGGACGGAGATCAACTGGTCAAAAATCGACTTTGCCGAACTGGACGCGAGAGGACGCATTCCGGATGCGCGATGCCGGCAGATCGAGAACGATTTCCGCACGTTCACCATCAAGGCCGCGGCTATGGGATATAATGCGGTGACTCTCGATGACCTCGCTCATCTGACACCCCTTTCGCTCTACTCCGCCGAACTAAAACAAAAAATTGAGCAGTATCGAGAACTCTACCGGACACTTTTCGCCATCGCCGGAGAATCCGGCATGCGGGTCTTCATCACCACCGACCTGCTTTTTTTTAATCCGGTCATTGAAAAGCTCATTGGCAAAAAACACCAAAAAACCGGCGACTTTATCTCCGCATGCTGCCGCGGATTCTTTGAAGATTTTCCGGAGGCGGGCGGAATTATTTTCCGGATCGGGGAAAGTGACGGCGTGGATGTGGAAGGCGACTTTCGCAGCCGGTTGATTCTAAAAACTCCGGCGCAGGCTCGCCGGATGCTCAAAACGCTGCTGCCGGTGTTTGAACAGCATGATAAACTTTTGATTTTCCGGACATGGACCGTCGGCATCAGCGGGCTCGGTGATCTCATTTGGAACCATGAAACCTTCAACCGCGTCTTCAGCGACATCCACAGCCCGAATCTCATCATTTCCATGAAATACGGCGAGTCCGACTTCTTTCGCTATCTCCCCCTCAATCCGCTCTTTTTTGAGAGCGACCACCGCAAACTGGTCGAACTGCAAACCCGCCGTGAATACGAGGGATTCGGACGTTTCCCCTCCTTCATCGGACGCGATTATGAAGCGATCCGAAAACAGCTTGCCTTCGCCCGCAATATGGCCGGCATCTCGGTCTGGTGCCAGACCGGCGGATGGAGCGGATTCCGCAACCTCACGCTGCTGGACAAAAGCGGCATCTGGAACGAAATCAACACGTATGTCACCCTCCGCATTTTCCGGGATAATTTGAGAACCGATGAGGCAACACGAGCCTTCTGCAAAGAACACCTCGCATCGGCAAACTGGCCGGCACTGCACGAACTGCTCGATCTCTCCGACCGCGTCATCAAAAACCTGCTCTACATTGATGAATTCGCCACCCGCCGCATTTTCTTCCGCCGTCTGCGCATGCCGCCGCTCATCGCGGTTTACTGGAAACACATCCTCATCAGTCATTTCATGCGCAAAATTCTACGCTGCTATGTTTCCCCCTCCTGGGGACGCGAACTGGTCAAAACCGGCTATCATGCGCTGCGCGACATCCGCCGCATGAAGCAGCTCGCCGGCGAACTCGGCCTGCCGCAGGAAGACTTCGACTTTCAGTACGACACGTTCCGCATCATCGCCGTTGCCCGTGCCTATTACTTCCTGCCGCATCCGGAGTGCACCCTGCGGCTGTTGCAGAAAATGAAACAAAACTACGAAGCCAAATGGCCGGAGCCGCGTTATGAGGTTCAGATCGACCTCAAACCGTTTCCTCTTAAGGGCGCTCACCTGCGGAAAATCATCAACATTTTAATGCGCCGTCAGAGCGGTTACCGGAAACTCGACCGGATCCTCGCACTCACTTTCTATACGGCCCTTCAGCCGCTGATCCGGCGCGTCAACCGCCGCGTATTCCCCGACTTTGCGCAGAAGCAGGCCATGGGCATCAACACCGTCTTTAAATAATTACCGGTTTCCAATCTCTGGAAAAACCCGCTGAACCGACTTCGCTTTCAGTTTCGCCAAGCCGCGAAAGTTCCAATGGCTGGAAACTATTTCGATTTGGCAATGCGCTCGACCTGTTTCAGATAAGCGGCGATTTCGTCGTTCGGTTTGATGTCCAAGGCGCGGCGAAGCAACGGAACGGCTTCACCGTACCGACCCATGCCCACCAAAACCTGTGCGTGACGGATTTTCGCATTCACCTCGAAGGCTTCTATGCTTTCCGCCCGTTCGTAATAGAAGATGGCGCGATCCGGCTGATTCTGCGCGGTGTAATGCTGACCGAGCATGATCAGCGCTTCGCCGTCAAGCGGGTTGTTTTTCACGATTTCTTCCAGCACACCGGCTGTCTCCGCGCTGCTGCCGCCTTCGGCCATACTGAGGCGAACTTCGAGTTTGAGCAGCCTCCGCTGGTCCGCTTCATTTATCCGGTTGTTCCAAACCTCCCGAATGTGCGATGCGACCCGTTTTGCCTGAGGCACTGCGCCGCGGCCGGCCAGCATCTCAGCGGAACGAAGTGGTCTGGCGAGAGGCTGGTTGGTCTCCACATTCGTTGCCCGCAGGTAGGCGCCTGCCGAGAGATCCATCAGGTTTTCACTGAGATAAATGTCACCGAGCGTGTGCAGACTCTCCGGCGTCGATTTGCCGAGACGGTCAACGGCTTCAAGATTTTCAGCAGCCCGGAGAGGCTGCTTCATGCCGAGATAGGCCTGGGCCTGCAATGACCAGAAGTCGGTTTTCTCCGGATAGCGCGCGATGAGCACCTCCAGCAACGTGACGGCGTCTTCAAACTTCTGCTGTTTGAAAACACAGCGGGTGATGCCCAGCCTCCACTCGGTGTTATCGGGCTGAAGGAGCAAGGCATTCCGGTACGCGGCCTCGGCGGCCTGATAGTCCTTTTTGGATGCATAGGCGAAACCAAGCAGACCGAACGAATACGCGTCGCCGCCGCCGAGTTCAATCATCCGCGTAAAGGCGTTAATAGACTCGTCATATTTTCCACTGCGGACATAGATGAGACCGATATTCCGCCAGGCGCGGCGGAAATTGGGGAACTTGGTTATCGCTTTGAGATAATTCTCCTGCGCGTCGATCATGTTATCCTGCTGGAAATAGATACTGCCCAGAGTGAAATCCAGAATCGCGGAGCTTTCCGGCTTGATCTGTCTCCGGAGCATTCCTTCGGCTTTTTTCAAGTCCTCGGCCATCAATGGACGGATTTTTTCGAGAACCGCGACTTCCTCCGCCGTGACGCGGGGTTCCACTTCGGAGTTAACGCCGTAGCTGGCAATGAATTGTTTTTTGAATACCGGATCGTTCCAGATATTGACTCCGAACTCCCCGGGGAGAGCCGAAGCCTCCGCAGCTTTACCAGCTTTGGATGACGAACAACCCGCTGTCGCCAGAGTCAAAAGAACCGGCACTAAGAACACGAGGTTTTGAAATTTTATTTTTATCATGTGTATTTCCCTTTCAAAAAACTGATTCGACCGGCAATCCAACTGCGAAATGATTCCGTGAAACCGGACAGCCTCTTATCTTCCGCAGCGTTTTCTAACGGAGCAGCCGCCTCGTCAGCCGTGATATCCGCCTGAGGATGCATCAGTAATTCCAACTGCGTCGCCGCAGATTCAAGCTCCATGTTCGCCGTCTCCATCCGGGTATTAAGAAAATTGAAAGGAATCACCGAAGTGATGGCGATGCCCAACCCGAACGCCGTGGCAATAAGCGCCTCGGCGATCCCGCCGGTGATGGCGCTGGGCGTGCTGAGTTCGCCGCCGATCAGCGAAAACGATCCCATCATGCCGGTAACCGTTCCAAGCAGACCGAGCAGCGGTGCCAAGGTGATAATCGTATCCAGCGCCGGAATCCCGCGCCGGTAGCGCTTCATTTCCTGATCGCGGGCGTACAGCAGAGCGTTGGCAATTGATTTCTCCCTGTTCTGCAGGGCATAGCCCAGCGCGCGCACCACGTAAAATTTTGATGCGCCGCTGATCTCGGCCGCCCTTTCCAGATCAGCCCGCCGAACGGCTTCGAAAAACATTTTCAGAGCTTCCGGATCGCGGTTCTGCTTTTCATAAACCAGAAAAAAAATGCGATCCATCACCGTGCCCAGCGCCAGAACCGATGCCAGCAGCAGCGGCCACATAACCGGTCCGCCCTTCTTGAAAATGAAAACCAGACTGATCTTCTGAAAAAAGGTCTTGATGGCGGTAACCCCGGACATTTGCGGAACGGCAGGCAACTGCGAAAGAAAGCTGGTTTCTATCTCTGACTGGGTTCTGGTATCGGTAACGGACGAACTTCCTCCGGCAGCCGGACCGTCCGCCCTACACATAGCGGCAGATACAAAAACCAGCAGGCATACGATGAACAGACCCGCGGGACGCCGGCGCGCCGCCAGACCGGCGGCACCGGAAAAATTTTGAACACGATCTGGAAATTTTTTATCCATAAACTTCACTTCGGCTGAAACCGGATGGGCACCCGCATTCTGCAGGAGACCCGCTGCCCGGCTTTAATGGCCGGTTCGAACTTCCATTGCTTGACCGCATCAATCGCCGGTTTTTCAAATTCCTTCTGCGACGACTTTTCAACGCGCGGGCTGGAAACTTTGCCCGTCTGATCCACGATAAAGAGAACGCTCACAACGCCTTCGATTTTCTGCATTCCTGACGGATAGACCGGCGCCGCCTGAAAAATCACACGGGGCTTCTGGTCTATTTCGGACAGACTGAAGGCATTATCCATACTTTGATCCATTGCGCCGGCACCGCCTTTGCCGCCCATGCGCCCGCTGGAAGAGAAGCTCAGCGCCGCTGCGAAATCGCCGCCGATGGCCGCCCGACCGCTAAGTTCCGCCTCGATGTCACTGAGACTGGCGGCTTCCAGTTCCGGTTTTTCCTCCGGGATTTTCTCGACCTCCTCAATCGGCTGCTCTTTAGGCTTCTCTTCCACGACCATGTCCTGATCCTTACTGAACAGCTCAACCTGCTGAGGCGCGCTGTGTTTTTCCCCGGAGCTTTTGATAAATGCTCCGCCAAACAGAATCATGACGGCATGCAGCGCAACGGCACAGGCGATGCCGATAAAAAGGCCGTTTTTTATTTTTCTGCCGTATTCAATCCTCATTTCTTATCCGTGTTGATACCGACCTTGGCGATACCGATTTTGCGAACCTCATCCAGGACGGTGACCACATTCTTGAAGTCCGCGCCGGCATCGCCGTTAATAATCACTTTCGGGTCTTTCGAAGCGGACTTGAATGTCTGGAGTTTCATCGGCAACTGGGCAAGGGTGATTTTTTCCTTGTTGTAAAACACATCGCCTTTGTCCGTAACGCTGAGGGTGATCGCCTTTTCCACTTCTTCCTTATTCTCAAGCGGGGTCGAGCTTCCGGCCGTCGGCAAGGCGACCTTAACACCCTCATTTTTCGTCATGGAGAGCGACACCATGATAAAGGTCGCCAATAGAAAGAAAATGATGTCGATGAGCGGGATGATTTCAATCCTCGCCCGTTTTGGACCTCTTCCGCCAGATGAGCCGTGCATGATTTCTTCTCCGTATTAATTTGCCTGAGCGCGGCACCGCTACCCGTTTGACGCACCGTCGACCACCGCCGGATGGATCAGCAGTTCCAACTGCGTGGCAGCAGATTCAATTTCGAGGCGGGCTTCTTCCATCTTGGTGTTGAGATAGTTAAACGGAATCAGCGATGTGATGGCGATGCCCAGACCGAACGCCGTGGCAATAAGCGCCTCGGCAATACCGCCGGTGATGGCGCCCGGCGAACTGAGTTCGCCGCCGATCAGCGAGAAAGAGCCCATCATCCCGGTAACCGTTCCCAGCAGACCGAGCAGCGGAGCCAGCGTGATGATTGTGTCCAGGATCGGAATGCCGCGACGGAAGCGTTTCGTTTCCTGCTCTTGAGCATATAGCAGAGCGTTGGCCAGCGATTTTTCTTTGTGCCGCAGCGCGTAGCCCAAGGTGCGGACAACATAGAATTCCGATTCGCTGCCGATTTGAACGGCAGCTTCTGTGTCGCCGCGCTCAACCGCCGCGAAAAATTTATCCATAGCTTTCATATCGCGTTTCGCCTGCTGGCCGATCAGGAATAAAACACGTTCGATGACGGTAAAAACAGCCAGACCGGCCGCTAACAACAGCGGCCACATGATCGGACCGCCTTTTTTGAAAATGCTGATCAGGCTGACCTTCTGCTGCACCAGCGCCTTGAGCGCACCGCCGCGCGACGGATCCAGAGGCATAATCCCTTCACCTTTTTCTACCAGCGCCTTGATGCCGGATTGCATCGCGCCGTCCAGTGGACGGATCAGCGGCTTGGTTGAACCCGACTGCGGAATGACCAGCCCTGCCGTTTTACCGTTATTGGCGCGGAACAAAGCGACCGGCCCGATGACGGCAAACTGTCCATCTTCCACGGTTCCCTTCGTATCAACACCTACGCCGGGAAAACGCATTCCGCCGATCGCGTTGAACAACCGTTCGACGGAGACTTTTAGAAACGAGGTCTGGCCGGAAAATTTTTCCGCCGCAGACAAGGTTGTGTTTTCCGCCGCCTTTTTGGCGCTGTCCAGACTTTCGCCGCAATACTGGAATTCGCTGATGTTGATTTTGGACTCAAACGAACGGGCGTACTCATCGAGCAGATTGCCGACATAGGTCATCTCATCCTGTCTGGCTTTGATCCCGTTCTTTATGTTGGCCAATTCCAGATTGCCGGCATCCACCATGCGCGCGTTCTGTTCGTAGTTGCGCCGGAGCTGAACCAGCTTTTCTTCAGAAGCGGTAAGCTCCTGAGCCAATGGAAGTTTTTCGGTCGCAATCTGGTCGCGCAGCCGGTTGAGTTCCTGAATGCTCTTGTTCAGTTCCTGCGAGGAGGAACTGGACAGTTGATCCATCGACTCACTGGCGGACGGCTGTTCAGCCCAGCCGCTGATGCCCAGACAGAAGACGCCTAATATAACGCTGTTTATGTTTATTTTTGTTTTCATTGGATTTTAACCGGAAGCGGCACAAAGGCCGGAGTTTGCTTACCTTGAAGAATTTCCTGTGCAACGAGAATTTCGCGGGAGCCGGTTTTCAACGGCTCCCATATCCAGCCGTCGGCGGCGGGACGGCCGATACCGGCTTCCCCGCGGGCGCTGACATAATAGGCCTGCGCGAGACCCACATAAATCACCTTAACCTCAGACGGCTTGCCGTTAGCGAGGTTATGAACTTCGTAACTGATAGAGATATCGTTGTTGGCCTTGTTGAGTTCATTGAGAAGCCCCAGCACCGTTTGAAACCGTTCCGCCGTGGAGACGGTGGTTTTGGCCGGATCGGCCGGGATCCGCTGATGCAGCGGCTGCAGCTTTTCCTGAAGGGGTTGCGGAAGCTGCTTATAAATCCGCCGGATGTCCGCTTCCACGCCCGTGATCATCTCAGCCAGTTGTGCGCCCGTCGCTTTTAACTGATCGGTTTCGACGAGAAGTTCGCTGCGTTTTTTGCCGGTCTCGGCAAGACTGGCTTCAGCCAGCTTGTTTTTTTCCTCGATCGTCGCCATCTCTTTTTTGACCAGTTCAAGACGGCCGTTGAGAATATTTCTTCCCTGCTGCCAGTCTTTGCCTTCTTTTGAAATGATCTGCTGAGTCTCAATCCATTTATCCATCTTCAGCCGGGTCTCTTCCAGCGATGACTGGGGCGGCATGCCGCCTGAATTGACAGCCGCGCTTTCAGCGGACACCGCCTCGCCGGAAATAAAAATCCCCAACACCCAAGAACCAATCACTAATAACCTAGTTGCCTTCATAATTCCCTCATCTGTTTTAAATCCCTGCGTACGCACCGCCCTAATAAATCACACCACTGTTAGCTCTCCATGAGCCATTTGTTAAAATTCACCGCCTAGACTGAGCGAATAATCGATCCCCTTGCGGTAAGAGCTTTTGATCGTGTCTCCCGCAAGATAATCCGAGCGGTAAACCTCCTGAATCGCCGGATCAAGAAGGTTTTTTGCCTGGAAAGTGAGCTTTAGGTGTTCCCCGATTTTCTGGGAAACGCTGAAGTTCAACGTGCCGTATTCTTTGGCATAAACATTCGGTGTAAAGTCGGGCCTCGGGCTCGCGCCGGCAACCAGCGTGTCGCCCTGCACCGTGTAAAACAAACCGAGCTGGGTGCCGGTTTTTTTAATGTCATACGTCGTATTGAAATTATAAAGATAAGAGGGTGTGTTCACCATGTCGCGGGTTTTCATCGGCGCCCAGCCGGGAAAATTGTTTGCCAGATTCGCCGGAAGCGTCACCTCAGACTTGATTAATGTTGCGTTGGCACCGACAGCCAGTCCATCCAGCAGATCCCAGAAACGGCCCAGTTGCTGCCGGGCTTCGAATTCGACCCCGGTAATTTCCCCTTTAGGGAAATTGACCGGCATGGTGTACAGGGTGTCGTAGAAGACCTGCTGATATTCAATCGGATTGATAATGTCTTTATGGAACCAGGAGGCCGAAAGAAGACTGCCTTCGAACGGCGTGTAATCCGCCCGCAAGTCATAGTTCTTCAGTGTGCTCATGGTCAGCTCCTTGTTCCCGATAAAAACAGGAGCGCCGACATATTCCATCTGCTTAATGGGCGTAATTTCCTTAAAGGTCGGGCGCGCAACTGTTTCGCTGTACGAGGCGCGAAAAGAGAGCGGCTTAACCGGTTTGAATTCAAAACCGATCGAAGGCAGTATGTTATTCGTTTGCAGACTGAAATCCGCCCCGTGCGGGTCGGCTTTAGAACCGCCAAGGGGTCCCAGATAAACCGGCTGCCCCCGTCCTTCTCCGTCGATCGAAATGTAGCTCGCGTTGGGCCCAGGACTATTCACTGTCTCTAACTCCGTCTTTTCGTAACGGATGCCGCCAACCACTTTGAAAAAAGAGCACAGCGGGACATCCGTCATCCAATACCCGGCCGAAATGTTCTGTTTGCCTTTATAATTCACATCGACGCCGGGTGATGTCATCACATGAGTTTCCGAGGGGAAAACGCTGCTCCAGTATTCATCCCAACTTCCAGTAAACGATTTGTTGGGATCACCGAAATTACTGAAGGAATCCTGCTTGGCGTCCCGTTTCACCGCATCATTGAACGCCCCGAATTTCACATATCCTTTGTCACCGCTCCATTGCTCGAACGGCAGCTTGCCGTTCACAAAGTACTGCTGGCTCTCTTCCGTAATCTCTTTCCATATCCGCTGGACATACCCGAGATTCCCGTTTTCGGGCGGCACTTTTCCCTGAAATTCGGCCGGAACATTAGGAATCCCCCACGCCGATTGGTCGATCTCAGGAAACCAGGCCGACGCAAAGAGCCGCTTGTCTGGACTGTTAAGCCCAGACATGCTTTTGGCAACCGTCCAGTCCACTTCGGGTGGCAGTAGCACAAAATAGCCGGGGATTCCGGTTTCGGGGAACGGCAGCGTGTGACTGCCGTGCAGTTGAAGCGTGTCGGTTTTCCGCTCCACATACTCCAGCGCTTCGCTCCGCCAAAAGGGGGCTGTCCTGGGATCATCCGGCTTCTCCGGATCCAGCGGATTCGCTAAAAAATAGGCTTTACCGCGCGTATCCTCGGCAAGGGCGGCGGTGTCCTTCGTGGACTGTGTGCGCATATACATCAGCGACAGCGCATGGTTTTCGGTCTCCGCGCCGATCGCGCCGAGGCCGCCCCACTGAACCTCCTGACTGCCTTTCGTCGTATCGAAAAGACCCGTAAATACCGGATCTGATCTCTCGTTGCCAGTGGCCGGAGCCATCGGTTGCTTGAGCCCGGTTGCAATGTAAGTGTCATTCACGCCATTTTCGTAATACGAACTGTTTTGTTTATAGTAAAAGTTTCCCAGTGTGCCGATCTTCAACCCGTCCAACACTTCTTTTTTTCCACCCGCAGTCAGTGTCCAGTTATAAGCTGGCGGCGGATCGCCGCGGGAAACACCGACGGCTCCTTTCCAGCTCGTTCCGGGTGTCTGCATATCCCGTCCGCCGTCATCAATGCCCGAAAAGTTGACGCCGCCGCCCTTATACGTGAGAAATTCACCGTTGCCGGGCGTCTGTGTGTTGTACTCTGTCCCGATTTTAAATTTCAAAATCGTTTCGTCGGGAACGCCTTTTAAAACCACATTGACCGCACCGCCGGAAGCGTCTCCCTGCTGATCGGGCGTAAACGTTTTTGAAATCTGAATGCTCTCGATCATCGCGGAAGGAAACTGATCGAGCTGCACAGCACGCTTATCCACGTCAGCGGTCGGCAACCGCACTCCATTCATCTGCGAGTTAACATAACGATCCGGCAGGCCGCGCACCACGGCGTATTTCCCATCCTGAACGGTCGCCCCGGCCACCAGTTTTAAAGCGCTGGCCGCATCACCGGCGCCCGCCCGGCTCATCAGCTCGGAGCTGACTGAGCCCATCAGCGCTGGACTTTCCATGCGCATATTCAACAGTCCCTCCTCGGTTCCACTGCCGGTCTCCATTTTCTGAACGACGAATTCATCCATGTCCGTGTACTCGCCGGTCAGAGACGCGTTCACATCCTTCATCTCTCCTTCAGAAACCGCCACATCAGCGGCCACCTGCCGGGTATACCCGTCCTTTGAAAAAACCAGCGTGTATTTTCCGGGTGCCACCTGTCCAAAAACAAAACTTCCTTCATCCGAAGCCGTTGTCTTTGCGCCGGTCTCGGCAATCAAAACCTGTGCGGCGGCCAGCGGGGTATCGGACTCCTTGTCATACACCGTGCCGCGAACCGAGCCGGCCTGCAGAGCTTCCGCAACAACGGCTAACCCCAAAAAAAGAGTCCCGATAAAAAATGCCATCAGACGTCGCATTACCAGGGATCTCCTAACGCGCCTTTAATTTCGCGGATACGGGCCCAGAGCGCGGCATCGGGCTCCATCTGATGTTTCAACATGGAAAGACAGATGGCTGATAAATCTTCCGCCCGCGGTCGTGAATTTTTATTTTCGGCGCCGGCATCAACTGCCTGTTTGTAAACAGCCAGCGCTGCGGAAAAATCGCCCATGTCCTTAAGAGCTTCGGCCACAGAACACAGGGCTTTAGACCGGTCGGTATTCAAAATTTCCAACTCATGTTCGTTATAGAAAGTCAACAGACCCGTTGCGAGAGAACGTGCGGCAGCTTCATCGCCGGCTTCAAACCGGCAGATCGCCAGACGGGCGGCCATCGGAATATAATATTCAGCGGGCCAGGCAAGACCGTCCATGATCGTCTTTGCCTCATCAACCAGTTCCCGCGATTTGGCTTGGTCGGCATGTTGCAGAGCAAACCCCGACATTTCCATCAAAAGTTCAATGCGGATAAAAAACGGCAGAGGATGCCAGTCCGCTTTGATTTTATCCTCGATCTGCGACCGCCGCGCGGTGTTTTCATAAAAGCGGTCGAAAAGCTCCGCATAAGCATACAAGGCGTTTTTCACCAGGTCGAAATTGCCGGAAACGATCAGAGCATCCAGCGCTTGTGTTTGCGTGTCGAGAGTTTCTTCGGTGCACAGCGTCGCCTCCACCCGGGCCACTTTACCGGATTCGGACATATCCACTCCGGATTTATATTTCTCCGCCAGATCGTTCTCTCCGAGCAGCGTGTGCGTTTTTGAAATGACCGTCCAGATGCGGTCTCGGCCCCAGTCCTGATCGGTAATAGCGGAAATTTCCTCCGCGAATTTCAGATAGTGCTGCGCATCATTGGTGATTCCATGCTGCACACGATAAAAAGCATAGTCGGCATAGCCCTCACCGCGCCGCCAGTCGCCGATTTTTTCAATATACCGGAGCGCCCGTTGCGGCTGATCGAGTTCAAAACAAAGGGTTACCGCATTAGCCTGCACCCGTGAACGGTCGGTGAGATGCGGATTAATCGGGATCTTCGTGGCGGTTTCAAACGCCAGATCGAGCAGTTCATTCTGATACACCGCCAGCGGCTTGTCCTGCGGCAGGTTGGCCGTTTTTTCAGCGGGTTGCTGATCCGGTTGCAGACTGACCTCTTTTCCAGCAGGCTTCCGGTCGCAACCGGTCAAGCAAGAGATCAGAAGACAGAGGACGGAGGACAGAATACCAAAACGCAGCGCTCGCCACCCGTCACCCGCCACCCGCCACATTCTCCAAGGTCTTAATACAGTTCTCATCGGTTGCTCACAATTTTGGCTATTAAAAATCTGATGGCAGGGCTTATGGCCGCTGCCATCAGATCGTCATTCATCAGTTCTGAATTACTGAACAATCGTGCGGTAGTAGTTCTTTCTCTTGCTCGTGTCCACCAGATCGGAAACCGACTTGATCGAACCGTCGCCGTTCACCACACCAACCGGACTCCAGTTCTTCAGGTCGGTCGATTCTTCAACCGTGTAGAGCTGCCCGGCGGTCGTCTGGAAGAAGACGCTGGCGGTTCCGTTCGAAGAAACCACCTGAATGGTCGAAACCGGGACGTTGGTGGTGTTCATGGAGGTATCGGTCATGCCGTAAGCATAGGCAGCCGTCCAGCCCTTCAGCCAGTTGTTGCTGGCACTGAAAGCGCCGCGGTACTGAACCGGAGTATAGAACCCGTCATTCGGAGCGGTGGCGACGCTGGTAAGCGCATCGTTCGCCGCGCACGGATTGATATTGGTGACCGGCTGCATTGTGCCGCCCGTCAAAACCACTGCAGATCCGCGCTGGATAAGCTGGATCGGGTTGCTGGTTGCGGTCACATTGTTGTTTGCGTTGCTGCGAACACCAACCTGATCTGCGATGGTGTAGGCGCTCGCAAACTGATTGCTGTAGAACACGCTGTCTTTGATTTCAGCCAGCATGCCGTCGGTCTGCTGGGCCGTGTACAGCACTTTCGGATCATTGAAGGCGCCGTTCGTCCAGGTTCCTGCGTTGACCAAAGAGTAATTAGTGGCAGATGTGTTCCAGGTTTGCATCCAGGTCAGAGTGCCGTTATAGCCGTAGCCGTTCGTGACAGTGTTGTCGCCGTCGATATTGTCGAGAGCAACAAGTTTTTCACCAAGGTTCATCCAGATGCTGTTGCGGAACTGGATACGGGCGTTGTCGCGCCATGCAGTGCCTTGGTCACCGCTGATCGGCTGTCCGACACAGGTGAAGTTGTAGAAGCCGCAGGTGGTCACCGGCTGTGCATCGGTTTCTTCCGCGCCGTCAATTTCAAAAATGTTATCTCCCACGCCGGAGCCTTGCGCGGCATTGGCGGCATAACCCTGAACCAGCAGACCGAACTGCGCTTTGCCGCGCCAGCCCTGGTCTACGTCAAAGTTGTCGTCTCCGATGTTCCAGACGGAAATGTATTTGTAATTGACCGTTCCGCCCCAGGTTTCGATACCGTCGTCCACGTTGTTCATGACTTCGACATGATCAACCTTGGTTCCACGTCCGATACCGCCCATGGACAGACCGTTCAGCTCGTTGCCGATCGCCAGCACCAGACCGCCGTAACGCAGCGACAGGTAGTGGATTTCACCGCTGCTGTCGTTATCATCATTACCGCCGTAGAACACGTTCGGGTCATTGGTGACAGCGGAGGTTAGACCTTCCATCTGAGCGGTGTTCAGACCGGTCGGTGTCGCGGTGTTATTATTATAAGCACTCCTGCCTTTGACCGAAGCGGAAATCAGCGCCTTGCCCATGATGGTCAGGTTGCCCCATTCGTTACAAACCGGACGCCAGGTGACCATGTCATCGTTCGTCGAGGTCATGATAACCGGGCGATTCGCCGTGCCGTTGACATAGATCTTACTGCCGCGGGTCACCGCCAGACTGCCAGCGCCGATACCGGAAACGAAACCGTTGCCCCGGATGACTGTGCCCGCTTCAATGGTCAGCGTAGCGCCGTTGTTCACGTAGATCTGCTTCTGCAGGTTATATTCATTATCTGCCGTCCACGTCGTAGACACGGAGACATCATTCGTCACCGGAATAGTCGCCGCATTCACCGCTTGAGCGGCCAATGTCAGCAATACTGCTGTTGTTATTGCACTTACTTTCATCTTCTTCATTCTTTCTCCTGTTTCCTGCCTTTAGTTTCTTAGATCTGCCGGAGCCCGTTTCCTATCCCTTACTGAACCGGTCTCCGGCAGACCCCTCCTGTTTCGCTAAAAAATCTACATTCCCCGTGTGTGCGCTTGATGAGTTCCCGTTTATCTTTTGGTTAAACCGTTTTCTTTCCATCCGCGCATTACTCAATTCGAGCCGACACGCTACGGAAGCTGTGTTTGCGTTTTGTGAGCCGTTTTTTTAATTCTGGTGTGATTTGCGTGCGGATGCCGGACGGTGGGAAAGCACTGTGGATAAAGGATGAAATGCAATCCGGGCCGCGTTTCGAAGATCAAAAATCAGATTCCCCGTCCATTTCCAGCGGTTGCGAAGTCCAGTGCGTCCGGTGCAGAAAACTTTTCTTTTCCAGGTTATAGGCGGCATCGCCTTTCGACGCCGGAATGTAAAAAGGTTTAAAACCCCGTTCCACCAGCAGAGAAAACAGACCGAACAGCACGGCGTACTGCGAGTGACAGACCCGGCAGGAATAGCTGCGCACAAAAAACAACAGCTTCCACCCGCGGGACAGCGCCGCGCGGCACCGTTCGTTCCTGCCGCAGAGCGGACAGGATTTCGTCGTCATCTTAAACCGTCTGTTCATTTCCTTAATCTCCCCATAGTCGCGTGTATTAAGGACGGTCTCTATTAAACAAAAATTATCCTCCCGTGATTAATCCGTTCTTTCTTCATGAGAGAATCCGAAAGGCAGAAACGGCCGGGCGTTCCAATCATTGGAAATATAAATATCCGCTCACGCTGAGGCGGCGTAAGTCAGAGTGGTGCGGGACCATGGCCCGTCGCGGCCAGGCTCTGGTCCGGAGAAATATCTTCTTCACGGCAAAGACGCGTGCTGATCCGCACAGCCGTCTCAGAAATTTCACCGGTCTTCTCGCGGAAATATTTTTCCACAAGGTTCAGGTGCCGTGCGAAGAACCGGCAGAAGCTGTTCTCGGGATACGCATACACGGCAACCGTGTAACCCGTTTCGTTTCCGCTCCGGGCGAGCCGGACATGAATCAGAGCCTGATACGTCCCGAAAAACCGGCGGCCCTGGGTGTAGTAAGCGAGATCAAATGTGTCTGCTCCGGTAACCCGGTCTGCCACTTCCGTAATATCTGTGCGCTCCTGTTTTTTGTTGATGTAATACCAGGCGTTCGTCGCGCTTCGCTGAACTGTGAACTCAGGGCGACTCCCCGGCGGAAGCGTTCTTTCGTATTCCTCCTGCACGCGATCCAAAAAAGACGGCTCCTGAAGAACCGATATTGCCGAACAAAAAGTGACCGGAACCGTTCCGTCCGTTTCCGCATAGATGAATTCCCGTTCCAGCAAAGCGCGGGAAAGATCGTCCGAGACAAGCTCTCTTGTATCCGGCGTGCTGAGAGCGAACACGGAGGTTGATGACATCAGCAGTATCGCTAAAAGACGGACTCTCAAACAAAACTCCTTTCCGGCTTCGAGTTGAAACGGTCTTTCATTTGTCGCTGAAACGATAACCGACACCGCGTACCGTTTCGATATAGATCCCGGCGCGCTTCAACTTGCGGCGCAAGCCGACGACCTGCACATCCACCGAGCGTTCGGTGACCGGATAGTCTTCGCCGTGCACCGCGTCCACAATCTGATACCGCGTGGACACCCAGCCGGGCCGGCGGGCCAAAAAATGCAGCAAGCGGAATTCCGTCGCGGAAAGATCCACCGGCTTGTCTTTTACCAGCACCTCGTGGCGGCCGGGATGAATCACCAGATCATAAATTTTTATAACATCGTCCGGGGCCAATTCGGGCGTCGAAACCTTGCGGCGCAACACCGCCTTCACACGGGCAACCAGCACTTTCGGACTGAACGGCTTGACAATGTAATCCTCGGCGCCCAGCTCGAGCCCCGTTATAATGTCACTCTCTTCACCGCGGGCGGTCATCATAATCACCGGAATCTGCTGTGTCCGTTTGTCGCGCTTGAGCATCCGGCAGATTTCCAAGCCGTCTTTGCCGGGCAGCATTAAATCCAGCAGGATCAGATCAGGCACCGCGCGCTCCGCCAGTTTCACCCCATCCTCGCCGGACTCCGCTTCCAGCACGTCGAAATTTTCGCGCTGCAGGTTATATTTCACCAGCTCGCGAATATCCTCTTCGTCTTCAATAATCAGTATATTCGTCTTTGCCATTGCCATCACTACCTCCCGAACCAATCTGTCAGCGGGCAGTCAATATCAACCACGTTACGTTTTGATAAGCGTCCGGTTAGAAAATGGTTTCCAATGTCTGCAAAAATTATTGCCGTTTTTATCAAAACCGGTCGTCAAACCTGACGCTTATGGTAGTCTGATTCCCGTCTTATTTCACCCGGACTTGACCCCGTATTGTACAGTGGAGACCGTTATGGAAAAAAAATCATCCTTGGAGTCCGCAGATGCCGCAACCGCTGATCAGCCTGCGGTCAAAGCCGTCATAGACATCGGCACCACCGCCATGCGCATGATGATTGCGGAGATCGGAAAAGACCTTTCCATCCGGACGCTGGAGTCGCTGGAGCAGAGTGTGAATCTGGGCCGTGACACCTTCAGCACAGGAAAAATAAGTCCGGAAACCATTGAAGCCTGCGTGCAGGTCTGCCGGGACTTCAGCGAACTGCTGCGCGAATATCAAGTCCACGACCCGGCTTCTGTCCGCGCCGTGGCGACCAGCGCCGTGGCCGAAGCCTCTAACAGCGACGTATTAATCGACCGCATTTTTATGGCAACCGGTATCAGCGTGGAAATCCTCGATACGGCGGAGATAAACCGCCTGACCTATTTCAGCATCCTGCCGCTGCTGCAGACGGAACCGGCGTTGCAGAAAGGAAATCTGCTGGCCATCGAAGTGGGCGGCGGAAACACCACAGCGCTGGGACTGCGGGACGGCACCGTGCTGTTTGCCCACACCTACCGCTTCGGATCTTTCCGGACACGTGAGATGCTGGAAGACGTGCATCTGCCCGCCGCCCGTTTCCGCGGCCTGATCGAAGGCGAAATCTGCTCCGGCGTGCGTCCGATCACTGAAAATTTCGCCGGCGAAAAAGAGGTCAAGGTTCTGATTCTCGGCGGAGACGCCCGTCTGGCCGCCGATGAGATCAAACCGGGATGGAATTCCCGCCCCGCGGTCTGCCTGCGGATTTCGGCGCTGACGCGCTTTGCCGGTCAGATTCTGGAACTTCCGGTCGAAGATCTGGTCAAAAAATACAACCTGCCGTTTGCCGCCGCCGAATCGCTGGGACCCGCGCTGCTGGTGATGCAGACGATCCCGCAAATGCTGAAGTGCAAAACCGTTTACATCGGCGCTTCGTCCATGCGCGACGGTCTAATCAGCGAAATGGCCGGCGGCGGTTCGTGGGATGACCGGTTCACCAAACAGATTATTCATTCCGCCCTGGAGATCGGACGGCGTTACCATTTCGACCAGAAACACGCCGAGAACATCGCTTCCCATGCGCGGGAAATTTTCCGCCTCATGCAGAACGAACACCGGATGTCACCGCATTATGAAACCATCCTGACCGTCGCCGCTCTGCTGCACGACATTGGAACATTCATCCACAACCGCAGCCATCATAAACACAGTCAGTACCTGATTGAAAACAGCGATATTTTCGGACTGAGCAAACAGGACCTGACCCTCGTGGCGCTGACCGCCCGCTACCATCGCAGCGCCCTGCCCCGTCCAACACACACAGCTTACACCGCTCTCACCCGCGTCAACCGGCTGCGCGTCAGCAAGCTCGCCGCCATTCTGCGCGTCGCCGACGCGCTGGATCGCGGACATGCTCAACGTGTTCGCAATCCGCAGTTCGAGCTGTTTGCCGACCACCTGCAGATCGGCGTTCCCAATCTGAGCGACTGCGCGGTGGAGGAAGTGGCCCTGAAAGAAAAATCAGACCTCTTTGAACAGGTGTACGGAAAACACGCCGTGCTCGTGAAAAACAGATCAGGGAAAAAATAATCGCCATGAACAGTAAACCGGAAAAGTTTTTTAACCGCGAGTTGAGCTGGCTCGACTTCAATCAGCGGGTTCTGGAAGAGGCGAAAGACCCGCGGAATCCACCGCTGGAGCGCCTGAAGTTTCTCGCGATCACCGCATCCAATCTGGACGAATTTTTTATGGTGCGGGTCGGCGGCCTTCAACTGGTCCGTAAAGCGGGCAAGCGCCAGCCCGACGCCGCCGGACTGACGCCGAAAATGCAGCTGGATGCCATTCAGAAGCGCGTCCGGCGGATGATCGGCGAACAGGCCGACTGCTACAAAAACGAACTGGAACCCGCGCTGGCGAACGGCGGCATACAGCGCATCAGACCCGAGGCGTTGAACGGCGGGCAGGAACAGCTTCTGTCGCGGTTGTTCGCCGAGGAGATTTATCCGGTGATCACTCCGGTCGCTTTGCAGGATGGCGCGATGTGCCCGGCCCTTCAAAACCTCGGACTCTACATGCTGGTCCGCCTCGCCGCGGAACCCGGCGGACAGGAAGACCGCTATGCCGTTCTGCCGCTGGCGCAGCCTCTCGGACGCTTCATCGCCCTGCCCTCCGAAGCCGGATATGCGTTTATTCCGGTGGAAGATGTGATTAAAAAACATCTGGGCCGCTGGTTCACCGGCCTCACCGTACTGGAGTGCGCGGTGTTTCGCGTCACCCGCAATGCGGATGTCGCCATGCGCGAGGACGAAGCCTCCGATCTGCTTTCCGGCATGGCCTCCATTCTCGAAGAACGCCGCTGGAGCGACTGCGTGCGGATCGAAATCGAGGCGTCCGCCTCCCGCGCGGCGCAGGATTTTATCTGCCGTCTGCTGGAAACCGATCCCGCCAATCTGTTCCGCATCGACGGCCCGCTGAACCTGAAGGACTTCATGCCGCTCAGCCGGATCGAAGGATTCAGCGCGCTTAAAGAAAAAGAGTGGTATCCGCAGCCGTCGCCGCAGATCGACAGCCACCTTCCAATGTTTGAACAGATCGCCGGAAACGATCTTCTGCTCTACCATCCCTATGAGAGTTTTGATCCGGTCGTCCGGCTGATTGAAGAGGCGGCGGAAGATCCGTCCGTGCTGGCGATTAAGCAGGTGCTTTACCGCACCAGTTCCGGCAGCCCGATCATCTCGGCGCTGGCGGAGGCCGCCGAAGCGGGTAAATCGGTCACCGCGCTGGTTGAACTCAAGGCCCGCTTTGATGAGGAGCGCAATATCCACTGGGCGCGGCGGCTGGAGCAGGCCGGCGTGCAGGTTGTGTACGGCGTGCAGGGACTGAAGACCCACGCCAAGGTCTGCCTGATCGTCCGGCGCGAACCGCAGGGCATTGTGCGCTACGTCCACTACGGAACCGGCAATTACAACGACACAACAGCCAAACTCTACAGCGACATCAGCTTCATGAGCCGTGACGATGATCTCGGTGCCGACGCGTCAGCTTTTTTCAACGCCGTCTGCGGTTATTCGCAACCGTCCGGGCTGTCCAGAATTTTCATGGCTCCGCTGGGAATCCGCGAGCGGCTGGTCGAACTGATCGACGGCGAGATCGAACGCAGTCAGCAGGGTCATAAAGCGCTGATTATGCTGAAGATGAATTCGCTGGTGGATGAGGCGCTCATTGAAAAACTCTACGAGGCTTCCCGCGCCGGTGTGCGTATCAAACTCAATGTGCGAGGGATCTGCTGTCTGCGGCCCGGCGTGCCGGATCTGAGCAAAAACATCACGGTCACCAGCATCGTCGGCCGTTACCTCGAACACGCGCGCATTTTTTATTTTTACCGGGGCGGCGATGAAAAGGTTTTTATTTCCAGCGCAGACTGGATGCCGCGCAATCTCGACCGGAGGGTCGAGCTGATGATTCCGGTCGAGGACGGATCCGGCCGCCGGCTGATTGAAATCATCAAAACCCACTGCGCCGACACGGTTAAGAGCTGGACGCTGCTCTCCGACGGAGCGTACGTCCGCACTGGAACGCTTCCCGGCAAAAAGAAAGAAATCAACAGCCAGCAGTTTTTCCATGAACGGGCCTGCGAAGCCGTCCGCGCCGACGCTCAGACCCGCCGCACCACACTGCGTCCTCACCGCCCCTTTGGAAAATGACCCGGCTTCTTTTGCGTTGTCACGCCCCGTCACAGCGCATATTCTGAGCGCATTGAAAGGAACAGAATCTCATGGCCGTCAATAAAACCCGTTGCATCGGAATTCTAACCTCGGGCGGCGACTGCCCGGGACTCAACGCCGCCATCCGCGGTGTCGCTAAAGCGGCTCTGCATAACGGCACCAAAGTTATCGGTATTCAGGACGGCTTCCGCGGTCTGGTCGAAAACCGCACCGTCGCGCTGGAGGACGTCACCGTCAGCGGCATCTTGACGCATGGCGGAACCTTTCTGGGCTCCAGCCGCGACAAGCCGCACAAGATGGACATGGGCGGAAAAATCATGGACATGACGGATGTCGCCGTCGCCAATCTCAAGAAACTGCACATCGACTGTCTCGTCTGCCTCGGCGGAAACGGAACGCAGAAAAACGCTTTACGGCTGCACGAGAAAGGTGATGTCAATGTGCTGACGCTTCCGAAAACCATCGATAACGACGTGGCCGAAACCGACATTACGTTCGGCTTCGATTCCGCCATGTCCATCGCCACCGAAGCCATTGACCGGCTGCACACCACGGCCACCAGCCATCACCGCGCCATGGTTTGCGAAATCATGGGCCATCAGGCGGGCTGGCTGCCGCTCGGCGCGGGAATCGCCGGCGGAGCCGATGTCATCCTGATTCCCGAAATTCCTTACGACCTGAAAGCCGTCGTTGAGCACATCATGACACGCCGCCACCACAGCAAACGTTTTTCCATTATCGCCGTCGCGGAAGGCGCTGTTTCAAAAAACGAAGCCGAAGAGAACTCGGCCGGAAAAAAGAAACCGGAACTGCCGCTCATTCATAAGGAAAAAAACGGACTGATGCTGGTTCAGGAACCGAAGGCCAGCCGCATCGCCCGCGAAATCCAGCAGCTTTCCGGCGTGGAAGTCCGCGTCACGTCGCTGGGCCACATCCAGCGCGGCGGAATTCCCACGGCATACGACCGGCTGCTTTGCACCCGGCTCGGCACCAAAGCCGGACAGCTTCTCGCCGATGGCATCTACAACGTCATGGTCGCGATCCGCGGACCGGAATGTGTTTCGGTGCCGTTGGAAAAAGTGGCCGGCATCACCCGCACCATCCCGAAAGATCATCCCTGGATTGAAACCGCCCGGCTGGTCGATACCTGCATGGGAGATTGAGGGGCTGTTTAAAAAAATCCGCCCGGGGGTTCCAATCCTTGTAAAAAGGTGCAGGCCGCCGGGGGTGCCGGCGGCCTGCGGTGTTGCGATCCGCTCACACGGATCAGAGGCTTTGAACAGGAGTCTTAAAACTTAAAGTTCAAATCAGCCTGCAGGGTGTTCGCATCCCGGCCTTTCCAGTCTTCGCTGAGAATGTAGGCCAGATCGGCAGACATATTTTTGAAAACCTGATATTTTCCACTGAAACGGTGTCCGCGGCATCCCGCCCAGGTTTCACCGGCAAAGTCGGAATCGTTGAGACCGGCAACCACGGCATACCGGCCGATATCGCGCCAGCTGTAGCCGATTTCCCAAGAGCCCTTCTCTTTAGCCTTGCCGATGGTGATGCCTGTCAGGTAAGCGGTATCTTCGCTTCCGTTGATTGCCTCGGTGTTGACTACGTACTGACCCATCAACAGAACAGGCAGTTTGAAGGCCGTAAAACCGTATGACCCGAACCCTTCCACAAGATTAAATTGATTCGTGGTACCACTCTGCACGGCGGTGTTCAAGACGTTCGTGCCCGAAAGATTGTTGTAACCCCCGCGGTTTGCGTTATCAAAGTAGTAGTCGCTGACGCCCACCGTCAGTGTGCCCGGGCCGATTGCCTTTTCGAGGGCCACCTGTCCGCTCCAAAGCTGAATGTCCCGGGTGAGATTGTTTTCTCTCATGACAAAAGAGCCTGCGTTCGCCTTCAGTTTAAATGGAATAAACTGCTTTTCATAAGTCAAGGCGGCACCTTCGGGATTGAGGTCGGTATCCCAGATCAGTCCGGACCCGTAGGTTATCCAAGGCTGCGGCATTTTCCCGAGGAACAGGTGCGCGCCGCCCAGCAGTTCAGGATGCATATCCACATACGCCTGATCCAGCCATATATCTTTCATACCTCCGGCGGTCGTGGTTGAATTTCCGCTGTCACCAAGATCCGAATTCGACGAGGTGCGGGATCCGCCAGTGGCTAAACGTAAACCGAAATCGGTAAAGTCATTCACTTTGCCATACGCGCCGACCCGCAGACGAATACGCTGGCGGTCTTTGTCAGTGCTTGCTCCTTTGTCATTAAACGACTCGCGCTTTTCGTACCGCGCGCGGATATCACCCGCGAGCTTGATGTCATTAGCCCATGCACCGGCCATGTTTTTCTTTCCTTCGGCCTGCAGCTGTTCGAGGGACCACGTCTTCTTGGCGTTGTCCTGCTCGATCTGCGCGATCTTCGCGGCGTTCGCATTTTCGAGTTGCACGGCTTGCTCAGCAACCACGGTTTTTTCCGCATTTGCTTTTTCAAGCTGCGCGATTTTCGCCGACAGCTCATTCAGCTGCTGCTGAAGCGCCGCCAGTTCGGCCGACTGTTGCGCCTGCGCGCCGAGCGCGATGCCAAAGGCCACAGCCATTATAATGAATATCTTCCTCATGGTATTCTTTTCTCCTTGTTCAGGGTTAAACCGCCGGATTTCCTCATTGCCGTGCGGTCCTTTTCCTAGGTTCCGATCACCGTAGTGTTTGTAACCCGTTAAAAATCTGCACACAAGCTATTGTCCGAATGTTAGGATTTTATTAGACAACGGCTAGAAATCTATGAGACTGGCTCGACATGCCGCGCGTCTGTCCGTATCGTTTCCGCAGTTTTTTGGAACAGGGTTAGGTTAAACTTTTGTCAGAAGGAGTTTTAGAATGAGGCAGACATTATTGGCGTTGGTGTGCGGTGTTGCGATTGTGGTCAACGGCGGATGCGGCAAACAGCGGACGGCGGTAACGGCGGCGGGGTCGACGGCCTTTCAGCCATTCGCAGAAAAACTGGCTGAGCAGTTCATGGCCAAGCAGCCGGATATCGCGGTGACCATACAAGGTGGCGGCTCCGCATTGGGCATTCAGGCAGCGCTCTCCGGCGCGGCTCAGATCGGCATGGCGGACCTCGTGCAACTGCCCCCGGAAGCCCAGGCTTTGACGGCAGTCGTCGTTGCACGCGATGGTATCGCGGTGGTCGTGAACAATGCGAATCCGGTTAAGAATCTGGCCATTGAGCAGATTCGCGGCATCTTCAACGGCAAGATTCGCAACTGGAAAGAGCTGGGCGGAGCGGATCACGCCATCACGGTCGTTTCCCGAGAGGCCGGTTCCGGCACACGTTCCTCATTCGAAAAAATCGTCAAAGACGTCGCTCTCACGAAGGATGCGATCATCCAGGACTCGAACGGTACGATTCGCGAAACCGTGATCATGGATGCGAATGCAATCGGCTATCTGTCGCACGGTCTGCTGAACGAGAAACTCAAGGCGGTAACAGTTCAGGGCACTTCCTGCACGACCGAAGAAGTGGTCGCGGGTCGCTACCCTCTCGTGCGTCCTGTCTATCTGCTGACCAAGGGAGAACCGACGGGTGCCTGCAAGGCCTTTATTGACTACGTCTGTTCCGCCGAGGGACAGAAAACAATCAAAGACAGCGGCTTGATTCCTGCGAAGTAAACACGTCGAGGAAAGTAACCCAAATGCAGGATACACCGAACACTCCGGCACAGCCGAAGCGTCCCGTCCGGCGGGTCACGGGTGGCGTCGCAACCTGGTGCCGCGATCAGCTGGCGCGTTATGTGTTCCTGGCCGTGGCATTTTCGGCCACGGTCAGCCTGCTCCTGATCGCCCTCTTCATTCTGAAAGAAGGCGTGCCTTTTATTATTAAAATCGGACTGAAAGATTTTCTGTTCGCCTCGGAGTGGGATCCCTCCGTCGGCAAGTTCGGCATCTATCCGATGATCATCGCCTCATTGTGGGTCACGCTGGGAGCCATGCTGATCGGCGCCCCGCTGGGTGTGGCCGGAGCCATCTTCCTGACCCAGTTCGTGCCGCGCTCAGTGATGCGAATTATTAAACCCATGATCGAACTGCTTGCGGGAATTCCATCCGTTTTGTACGGATTCATGGGCGTGATGGTGCTGGCACCATTCATCCGCAACCATTTCGGCGGACCGGGATTGTCGCTGCTGGCCGGAGCGATCATTCTGGGCATCATGGTGCTGCCAACGGTGATCAGTATTTCTGTGGATGCAATCAACGCTGTGCCGCGAACCTATCTGGAGGGAGCGCTGGCGCTGGGCGCCACCCGCTGGCAAAGCGTGCATATGGTCATCCTGAAGGCGGCGCGGTCTGGAATTATCGCCAGTGTCATTCTGGCCATGGGACGCGCCGTGGGTGAAACCATGGCGGTCATCATGGTAGTCGGTAACGCCGTGAAAATTCCCCATTCTGCGCTGGATTCTGTGCGAACGCTGACCGCGAATATCGCGCTGGAAATGGGGTATGCGACCGGACTGCACCGGCAGGCGCTGTTTGCGACCGGCGTGGTACTCTTTGTCGTGGTCATGATCCTGAACTCGCTGGCGATGGCCGCGATGAAACGAAAGGCGGGAAGTTGATCATGCGAATTCCGCCGAAAATCACACAGGCGCTGGCTGTACTCATTCTGGGAACAGCCACGCTGGTTACCGTTGTTGTGCTCGTGCTGATCATTGCCTTTGTGCTCAAGCGCGGGGTGCCGGAAATCTCCTGGGAGTTCCTCTCAACCAAACCGCAGGAAATGGGTAAGGCCGGCGGCATTCTGCCGACCATCGTCGGCACCGTGCTGCTACCGCTGATCGCAATCGTGATCGCTTTGCCGATGGGCGTGGGTACCGCCGTGTATCTTTCGGAATACACCCGCGAAAACCGCGTCACGAAGATCATCCGATTCGGCACCGACTGTCTGGCCGGCATTCCATCCATCATTTTCGGACTGTTCGGCTACATCTTTTTCGTGACCATACTGGGTATGGGCTGGTCCATGCTTTCCGGCGGACTGACTCTGGCAATCATGATCCTGCCGACCATCATCCGAACCTCGGAAGAGGCGATTCGTGCCGTGCCGCAGGCGTATCGCGAAGTCAGCTGCTCGCTGGCCGCCACAAGCTGGGAGACCGTGCATAAAGTGGTTCTGCCAAATGCCCTGCCCGGCATTATGACCGGTGTCATGCTGGGCATCGGCCGTTCGATCGGCGAAACGGCGGCGGTCATTTTCACCGCCGGTTCCTCGCTGATGATGCCGACCTCGCTGAACGACTCGGTGCGAACCATGTCGGTGCATTTCTATCTGCTGGCGCGCGAAGGCATTTCCAACGAGAAAGCCTATGCAACAGCCGCGGTGCTCGTTTTTGCGGTGCTGTTCGTAAATCTGACGGCCTACTGGATGATGAACCGGTTTATCGCGAAACGTTCGAGTTAGCGCAAAAGGGGTAATGAGTGGAGCGTAAGGTCAAAATTTCGGTGCAGAACCTGAGTGTCTTTTTCGGACGCCATCAGGCACTGCGCGGTTTGTCGCTGGACATCGCGGCAAACCGCATCCTCGGCATTATCGGCCCGGCCAGTTCGGGTAAGACCTCGTTCCTGCGCGCCTTAAACCGGATGAACGACCTGGATCCGGAAAGCCGCGCCGAGGGCCGGGTTCTGCTGGACGGTGCTGACATCTATCATCCATCACAAAGCGCCGTGCAGCTGCGTAAGCGGGTTGGCATGGTGTTCGCGCTTCCCATGCCGCTGCCGATGAGTATCTACGACAACGTGGTCTACGGGCCGAGACTCTCGGGTGTGCGTGATCGGGCAACGTTGGATGAAATCGTGGAACGGACGCTGACGTCGGCCTTTCTGTGGGACGAAGTGAAAGACCGTCTGAACCTGCTGGCGCTGCGTCTTTCCGGCGGTCAGCAACAGCGTCTCTGTCTGGCGCGGACTCTGGCGATGGATCCGGAAGTCGTGCTGCTGGACGAGCCCTGCTCAGGACTGGATCCGATTTCCACCGCCCGGATTGAAGATGCGCTGTCCGTTCTCAAAGCGCGCTACACGATCATCCTTGTCACGAACAACACCAAACAGGCTTCACGCGTGGCCGACGAAACCGCATTTTTCCTGATGGGTGACCTGGTGGAAATGGGCGAAACGTCGCAAATTTTCACCGTTCCTAAGGATCAACGCACCAGCGATTACGTCACCGGGAGATTTGGTTAATGAGCAGCGATCCATCCATTCTCCAGACCCCGCAAGCGCCGCGAATGACCGTCCGCAATCTGGATCTTTTTTACGGAACATTCCAGGCTCTGCAAAAGGTTGATCTGATCGTGCAGGTCAACCGGATCACGGCATTGATCGGCCCGTCGGGTTGCGGCAAGTCCACGTTGCTACGCTGTCTGAACCGTATGAACGACCTTATCCCCGGCGCGAGGGTGACCGGCGAGGTGCTGCTCGACGGTCAGTCCATCTATGGATCGAACACGGATGTATGCCTGTTGCGCAAGCGGGTGGGCATGGTGTTCCAGCGTCCCAACCCGTTTCCCCTGTCCGTCTGGGACAACGTATCTTTCGGCCTGCGTGTGGCGGGCGTAACCCAGAAGGCGAAGCTTCAGGAGGTCGTCGAGCGCAGTCTGCGGGGCGCCTGGCTGTGGGATTATTTAAAAGACCGTCTGGATAGCCCCGCCCTTTCCCTGCCTTTGGATCAGCAGCAGCGGCTTTGCGTGGCGCGGCTGTTGGCCGTTGAGCCCGAAGTGATTCTCATGGACGAACCCTGCTCGGCGCTTGACCCCATTTCCACCGGCAAGATTGAGGATCTCATGATAGAACTTCGGGAACGCTATACCATCGTCATTGTGACTCACAACATGCAGCAGGCC
>CAIKWE010000059.1 GCA_903831085.1 uncultured Verrucomicrobiota bacterium
AGCTCACTGGGATACCGACCGCCGGCTCCGGAGGCTCAACAACCTGGACTTCCCAATATTGCCCGATGGCGGGTTGCTCGAAGAGTTGACTTCGCCCAAATCCTAACTTAGAAACTGGATCCACACACGGGGGCAGGTCATGATCGTCAACGGTAGCTTGCAGAGTCATATGATAACGGTTGCCGCCGGCGCCACACTGGGCGGAACAGGCACCGTGCAGGCGGTGACACTGGATCCCGGCGCATTTCTCGCTGTGGCAGGCGATGGCCAAGGCACACTGACTTTCACCGGCGAGATGTTTCTGTCGGGAGGCTCGACCAATTTCATGCAGATTCTCAGCGACAGCCTCTATGACGTTGTTAAGGGGACGGGCGCTAATACATTAACCGACGCTGGCAGTTTTGTTTTTGATTTCACCGGCAATACGACGGTTACTAATGGCTCAACATTTGCTGTGCTCCAGAACTGGAGATCGGCTGAACTCAGCGGAGCGACGTTTAAGACCAAAGGTTTGGATGCCGCGTTGTCGGTGGACACCAGCAAGCTGGCATCGGACGGTACCATAAAGGTGATTCCTGAGCCGACGGCCGTCAGCCTGATCGGTTTAGGCGGATTGATTACATTGCTTGGCAGCCGCCTGCGTCGGCGACGCTAGTTTCCAATGCTTGGAAACATTCTGTGTTACAGGTGCGTCAACCCCAAAACAGACTCATACAATTCTACCCAAAAGCTCATACGTTCCAAACAATCGGGCGGCAGTATTCTCGCACACGAACCCATTCTGGAGCCCCTATGAACCAAGTGATGAACTATCCGCAATTTGAGATGATGTTGCCGAGCGAAGTACAACAGGAGGGTGCCTATATTTTACGTTTTGCACGCAACGAAGAGGATCTTGAGCGCATTTTGAGGATGCGCTTTAATATTTTTAATCTGGAACTGGGCGAGGGGCTCGATGCTTCGTACGCCACCGAAATGGATTGCGATGAATTTGACGAGTGCTGTCATCACCTCATGGTAATTGAAAAAGAGTCGGGCGAGGTGGTTGGAACCTACCGCATGCAAACGTGTGATATGGCCGCGAAAGCGAGGGGTTTTTATTCGGATGGAGAATTTGATCTTTCTGTATTCCCCGATGAAATCCGAAATAATGCCGTCGAAATCGGGCGGGCCTGCGTGACCCGGGAACACCGGAATATTCGCGTATTGTTTATGCTGTGGCGCGGATTGGGCATGTATATGCGGCACAACCAGAAGCGCTATCTGTTTGGCTGCTGCTCGCTGACCAGCCAGTCGCCCACCGAAGGATATGCGTTGATGAGCCTATTGGCTGAACAAAACCATCTCCATCCCACTCTCATGGTTCCGGTGCGTTCCGAATATGAGTGCTATCTGAATGCCGCGGGAAAAGGTTCGCTGGAGCCGGTTCATATTCCCCGGTTAATGAAAATCTACCTGAATTATCAGGCTAAAATATGCAGTCAGCCCGCGATTGATCGTCGCTTCAAAACCATCGATTTTCTAACCATTATCGATATTTCCGTACTTCCGGAGCAATCGCTCAACTTTTTCTCTAAGCAGCGTTCATGAAACGAATCCGTGTGCTGGCAACCTTTTTCGGGGTTTGGATCCTCGTCGTCCGGTTGGGATTTTTGCGCATTTTGACGTGGCCGCTCGGCTTGATTCGAGTTTCGTGGCGTGATTATTTTGCCACGAAGATGATGCGATCCTGGGGACGCGACATCTCGCGCATGGTCGGAGCGCAGATTAATGTCGTTGGGCAACGTCCCTCGGAACCGTGCTTCTTTGTTTGCAACCATTTGAGCTACTACGACATTATTCTGCTGGCTGGCGAACTGGGCGGCCTGTTTGTCGCAAAATCGGAGGTGCGCCAATGGCCGTTACTTGGGCCCGTTTCCCGCTTAATGGGAAGCATTTATATTCAGCGTGAATCCGCCAAAGATATTGTGCGGGTCAATCAGCAGATCGATCAGGCCATCAAAGAGGGAAAAACAATCATTCTCTTTCCCGAGGCAACCAGTACGCGCGGCGACCGGCTGCAACCCATCAATGCGCCGCTCCTGAAAGTCGCTTCTGAACATCAACTGCCCGTCTACTGCGGTACCATTTATTACGAAGCCTTCGACGGCTATCCACCCGCCTCCGACTCTATTTGCTGGCATCTCGACAGCCCGAGTTTGATTGCCCACATTTGGGCTCTTCTCCAAATGCCGGGGTTTAAAGCCGAGCTGCGCATCTCCAAAACACCGATTCGTGAACCCAATCGCAAAGAATTAGCCCGGAAGATTACGGAAGAGATGGCATTGCTCTTCCGCCCGGTCTGCTAATCACACGTTGTGTCAGAGACGGGAACCGCGACGGGTGCTTCGACGAATTCGATCCAGTCGAGTTGCGCTTCGCTGCGGGTGCCGGTGTACTGGCTGTTACAGGAGATTCCGATGCCGATCCGGTCGGGAATGTCGCCGAAGGCTTTTTTAAAATCTTCAGCAAGGTTACGTTCTTCGATGAAGAAGGTTTCGCCGTCGGCATGGCTTTCGTCGCGCAGGGCGATCCATTTGACGGTGAGGATCCGGGCGCACTGAACAGTCCCCTCTGATCCGGCTGGCGGTTGCGTCTCCCAGCAGTAGGCGATGGACTGCTGTTTAAATCGGCCGCCGGAGCTGATGTAAATCCCGATGGCCTGATCGTCTTTTTTCGGATCGCGGCCGTCGCCGCCTTGCGGAAGAACTGTGGCGCGCCAGCGCCAGCGCAGGATTGGCGTTTTCTTTAAATCAATGTCCAGCGGCCCCCCGGAGGTCAGTGTTGCACTGGCGTTGTCGGAGATCCCGGAAAGCCAGCGGTGCCCGGGGGTCGCAGGATCATCTTGGATTTCGAAAATCGCGGCTTTGGTGAAGGGCTTTCCCCGGACGGTCCATCCGGCGGGAAGGGACTGAAAGGTGATGCGTTGGGCAGAGGCGGTGCCGGCGAGGAGACAAAATAGAACGCATCCACAACGTATAGAATGGCCTGCTGTTTTCATTTTTAGATTCTGGCGAGGATTGTTTTTCAATGGAAGAGAAAAAGGAGAGCCGAGATGGATTTCCCGCCGGTTTTTTTCAATAGAGAAAAGGGGCAATTCTCGCATTTAAGTATTTGAGTTTTCCATCCGCCTTCCGTCTTCGCATGAACGGGCCTTTTCAATACGGCGTAGCAAGATGTCTGAAAATCACTTTTTTGCACGCTTCTAATCAAACCCTAACAATTCCCTAATATAGTTTGCTCATATTTCTTCCCGTATGAGGCGGATGCCGGGGAGCGGAGGCGAAAGGAAAGACCTCTCGTCCGGCGTTCGCCTAGAACTAACAGAGTGGTAATAAAGGAGAAACTCTAGATGAAGAAAACAGTATTAAGCGCAGTTCTGATCTTGGCGGCCGCTTTGTCGGTGCAGGCTCAGGTGAAGGTTGACGCCGGTCTTCCGGATTACAAAGCCGTGCAGGGCGTTTCCGGCACGATCAAAGGTATCGGTTCCGACACCATGAACAATATGATGGCGCTCTGGGCCGAAGGGTTCAAAAAAATATACCCGAACGTTCAGGTCGAAATTGAAGGCAAAGGTTCTTCCACCGCGCCGCCCGCGCTGATCGAAGGCACTGCGACGTTCGGCCCGATGAGCCGTTCGATGAAGCAGCTGGAAATTGACGGCTTCGTTTCAAAGTACGGCTATAAGCCGACCGAACTCCCGACCAGTATCGACATGCTGGCCGTCTATGTTCACAAAGACAACCCGATCAAAGCGCTGTCGCTGACTCAGGTGGATGCGATTTTCTCCAAGACCCGCAAGCTGGGCAACGCGGAAGACATCACCGGATGGGGCCAGCTTGGTCTCAAAGGCGAATGGGCGAATCTGCCGATCAGCCTCTATGGCCGTAACGCCGCTTCAGGCACCTACGGCTATTTCAAAGAAAATGCGCTCGGCAAAGGCGACTATAAGGATTCCGTGAAAGAGCAGCCCGGCAGTTCCGCCGTGGTGCAGGGCGTTGCCACCGACAAGGGTGCCATCGGATACAGCGGTATCGGCTATAAAACCGCCGACGTGCGCGCCATTCCGCTGGCACGCGATGCGTTTTCATACCCCGTGGAAGCCACTCCGGAAAACGCCTACACCGGCGAATATCCGTTGTCCCGTTACCTCTATCTTTACGTGAACTACAAACCCGGCAGCGAACTGGATCCGCTCCGCCGCGAGTTCATCAAGTATGTTTTCAGCAAACAGGGTCAGGCGGATGTGCTAAAAGACGGGTTCTTCCCGGTGCCCGCCAGCATTGCCCGCAAGACGCTCGAATCTGTGGGAATCAAAGCAGATTTCTAACAGAAGCGGACTTCTTGTTGGAAAAGAATCCTGTCAGGATGGTGGCTTTATATTGAGCCACCATCCTTTGGCATTAAAACGGGGAACAGCGAAAGCGGATGACGAAAAGTTTTACAGGGCGCGCGCGGAGGAAAAGAACGCACTGGAGTGTGCGTCTGTCGGATCGTTTGTCCAAATCGCTGATCACGGTCGGTGGAATCGGCACCATCCTGGCCGTTTCCACCGTTTTTTTCTATCTGCTCTACGTCACGATCCCGCTCTTTCGTCCGGCGCGTATTGACGGCAGCGAAACGCTGAACCGGCCCGCCGCCGACAGTGCGCAACCTCTCTCCATCCAGTCCGATGAATACGGATTGATGAACCGTGTTCTCTATGCCGACGGACGTCTGGTCTGCACCCGGCTTGACACAGGCGCCATGCTCTCTGAGCAGATGCTTTTCACCAACGGCTTACTGACCGCATTCACCATGGATGCCGCGACTTCTTCCGAGGCGCTTTGCGGCTTTGCCGATGGCTCAATTCAAATGGGCCGCATCAGTTTTATCACCGCGTATGTCGCCGACAAAGAACTGCCGCCGGAATTGCAGGCACTGGGCGAAAATGGAGTCGGCGAGTGGAACGGCGCACTGATTCAACGTATTTCCGGTGAACAGTTCCGTTCCATTAAACTCTCCGCCGTTTTTGATGAACCGCTTCCCGGTGAAACGTCCTCGGCGGTGCGCCTGCTGGATCAGACCACCAGTCCGGCCGGGCAGATTTCCGTGATGTTGAACGAAGAGGGAACTCTTTCCCTCCTGCGTTTTACCCGCCGTGAAAATATCATGACCGGCAAAGTGACGATCCGCCGCACAGCGTCCGTGATTCCTTATAACGCAAAAGAACACCGCGACCCGCCCGCCTGGGTTATTCTTTCCGGATTAGGCGACACCGTTTGCGCCGCCTGGCGCGACGGCACACTGCTTCGTTTCGACACCCGCAATTTCACCAATCCATCGCTGCTCGAGCGGATTGACCTCGTTCCCGAACCGGATCGTAAACTGACCGTGCTTCAACCGTTGCTGGGCCGCTCGACGTTGCTGGCGGGTGATTCCACCGGACGTGTTCAAGCCTGGTTCCCCGCCTTTTCGCCTAACAATCAGTCACAGACTTTTCTGACCGCCGCGCACTCGTTTCAAGGTCCCGCCGCCGTCACCGCGCTTGCCTCGTCCTCGCGAGTTCGTATGTTTGCCGCAGGCTATGCCGACGGCACGGTTGATCTGTTTCATGTGACCAGCCAGAAACAGCTCGCGCATCTGGCCGCCGGTGACACGCCGGTACAGGCCGTTGCACTGACTCCCAAAGATGACGGCCTGCTGGCGCTGACTCCGAACCGGCTCGTGCAGTGGAACATTGATCCGCAGCATCCCGAAATTACACCCGCCGCGCTCTTCACGCCGGTCTGGTACGAAAGCGCCGCGAAACCGGAACATGTCTGGCAGTCGTCGTCCAGCACCGATGACTTTGAACCCAAGTACGGTTTAATGCCGCTGATTTTCGGCACACTCAAAGCGACACTTTTCTCCATGCTGTTCGGCGTGCCGGTGGCGCTGCTGGCCGCAATTTTTACCAGCGAGTTTCTTTCGCCGCGCGCTAAAATGCAGATTAAGCCCGTCGTTGAAATGATGGCCGGTCTGCCGAGCGTCGTGCTGGGCTTTATCGCCGCGCTGGTGCTGGCACCGATTGTCGCCAGCATGCTCACGGTTTTCATGACGGTCTTTATCACCGTTCCGGCGGCGTTCCTGCTTGGCGCCTACATCTGGCAGCTTCTTCCTCATCACTGGACACTTCTGCTGGCGCGCTTCCGCCTGATCTTCCTGCTACTGACGGTTCCGGCTGGTGTGGGCATGGCGCGGTTAGTCAGTCCGCTGATCGAACGGCTCTGCTTTGCCGGCGACATCATGCGCTGGCTGGACGGACAGATCGGCCAAGCCTTCGGCGGCTGGGTTCTGCTGTTCATGCCGGTGAGCTGTCTTCTGATGGCATGGCTTTTTAGTGCAACGGTTGATCCTCGGCTCCGTTCTCTTTCCATGAGCTGGTCGCGGATGCAATGCGCGCTGTTTGACCTGTTTAAATTCCTGTCCGGTTTTGCCGCCGCGTTGCTGCTGTCGATTGCCGCCGCCGCGTTATTACAGGGACTCGGCTTTGATCCGCGTGGCGGGCTGTTTGGAACTTATGTTCAGCGCAACGCGCTGGTCGTCGGATTTGTGATGGGCTTCGCTATCATCCCGATCATCTACACCATTTCGGAAGACGCGCTTTCCTCTGTGCCGGACCACCTCCGATCGGCTTCGCTTGCGGCAGGGGCCACGCCGTGGCAAACGGCGGTGCGCATTATTATTCCCACGGCGATGAGCGGCCTTTTTTCCGCCATCATGATCGGCCTTGGCCGCGCCGTCGGCGAAACAATGATTGTGCTGATGGCCGCCGGGAACACGCCGGTGATGGAATGGAATATTTTCAACGGCTTCCGCACGCTCTCGGCCAATATCGCCGTGGAACTGCCCGAAGCGGTGCGCAACAGCACGCACTACCGCACGCTGTTTCTCGCCGCGCTGGTGCTCTTTGTAATCACCTTTATTCTCAACACCATCGCGGAGATCATCCGTATGCGCTTCCGTAAAAAGGCGGTGGACTTATGAGTTTCCAAGCCTCGGAAAAATCAGTCAGACCGCGGCGGAAACGCTCGCGGGTTTCGCTTTTCGCGCAGGGCGAGCCGATGATCTGGCTGACCGGCGGCGGGCTGGCTATCGCTCTGTGTATGATCATCGGATTGCTGTCGCTGATTTTATGTAACGGAATTGCCACGCTATGGCCGGCCCCGGTGCCGCAGTTCCAAACATCGGACGGCGCTGTTTATATGGGCGAAGTCACCCGCACCGAAAGTTTCCGCAGCAACGATGAGAAAGTCCGGGTTTTACAGCGCAAACTGGTGCGCACCGGCAACTTTGAAATCTCCGGCGAGCATTTCACCTGGATTAACAGTCACGATGTGAAGGCTGAAATCCGGCCGGAATGGGCGCTGGTGATTGAGCGTACCGCATGGGGCCGTTTCTACGGATTCCCTGAAGGGTTCACGCTGGGCGGCGAAGCGGTGGCTTCAGCGCCGGGAACCGTCTGGGAAAAATTTAACGAGTATCACAGCGCGGTCAGCGAACGGCGCGCAAAAATCCGCGCGCTTGAAACGAAAGAGGTCGGCCAAGTCAACCGGCGGCTCGAAAAAGCGCGGCTGGCTTTGCGCGCTGTGGAACTGCGCGACGGATTGGATAGTTCGGCATGGCGGACACAGCAGACGAAGTTTCTGGAAACGGAAAAAACCGTCACCATGGAGTTTAAAGAACTTCAGCAGGAAATCGGCCGGCTGCGTGCTGAAAACAGCCGCTATGTGCTGAACCTGAAAACGGCGCAGGGCAAAGCCGTGGCCATACCGCTCGAAAATATTGTCCGCGCCTATCCGGCCAATCAGCTTTCAATCACCGGAAAGGCGGAAATTTATTTCAGCCGCTGGCACGAATTTCTGTGCGATGAACCGCGCGAAGCCAATAGCGAAGGCGGGGTGTTTCCGGCCATTTTCGGCACCGTGATTATGACACTGCTGATGTCGCTGGCGGTGGTTCCGTTCGGTGTGATGGCGGCGCTCTATCTGCGCGAATATGCCAAGCCGGGACTGGTGGTGAGCGCGGTGCGTATCTCCATTAATAATCTGGCCGGGGTGCCCAGCATTGTCTTTGGCGTGTTCGGCCTTGGCTTTTTCTGCTACCTCGTCGGCGCTTCGATTGACGAACTGTTTTTCGCCTCGTCACTGCCCAATCCAACTTTTGGAAAAGGCGGCATTCTTTGGGCATCGCTGACGCTGGCGCTGCTGACGCTTCCCGTGGTGATTGTCGCCACCGAAGAGGCGCTGGCGGCGGTGCCGAACTCCATGCGCGAAGGTTCCTATGCCTGCGGCGGAAGTAAATGGCAGACGATCAAACGAATTGTTCTGCCGCGCGCCATGCCGGGCATTATGACCGGTATGATTCTCGCGATGGCGCGCGGTGCGGGCGAGGTGGCTCCGCTGATGCTCGTCGGCGCGGTGAAGCTGGCGCCGGAACTGCCGGTCGATGGAGTGGCTCCGTTCATCCATGCCGAGCGCAGTTTTATGCATCTTGGATTCCATATCTACGACCTCGGTTTTCAGAGCCAGAACAGCGAGGCCGCCAAGCCGATGGTCTTTACCACCACGCTGCTGCTGATTGTGCTCATTTTTCTTCTCAACCTGCTGGCCGTCCGTCTGCGGACCCGCCTGCGCCGCAAGTTTGTTTCCGCCGCATTTTAATGAGGGAGCGTTATATGGATATACCAAGCATACCGAAAAAGAAATCGAACCGCCTTGCGGAGATCGCCGCCGGAAAAACATTTCCGACCGAGACGCACGATGTGCTGAAGAATGAAGCGGCTCTGGTGGACGTTTCCGGCTTCAATCTTTCATACGGTGCCAAACAGGCTCTTTTCGACATTAATATGATCATCCCGAAGGGGAAAGTCACCGCGCTGGTCGGCCCGTCCGGTTGCGGCAAGTCCACGCTGTTGCGCTCAATCAACCGGATTAATGACCTGCTCAGCACGGTGAGCATCAACGGCGAAATGAAGCTGAACGGCGAGCCGGTCTATGCACCGTCGGTTGATGTGATCGAACTGCGCAAGCGGATGGGCATGGTTTTTCAGAAGCCGAATCCGTTTCCGATGAGTGTCTACGAAAACGTCATTTATTCTCTCCGCATCGACGGCGAGCGAAACAAGGCGATGCTTGACGAAGTGTGCGAACGCAGTCTGCGCGGCGCGGCGATCTGGGAGGAAACCAAAGACCGTCTGCACGAAAGCGCGCTCGGCATGTCCGGCGGCCAGCAGCAGCGCCTCTGTATCGCCCGCGCCATCGCCGCCGAACCGGAAGTGTTACTGATGGACGAACCCTGTTCGGCGCTCGATCCGATCGCCACAAATAAAATTGAGGATCTGATTGCCGATCTGCGCGGTGAGTATACGATTGTAATTGTGACACACAATATGCAGCAGGCGGCGCGGGTGAGCGATTATACTGCTTTCATGTATCTGGGAAGGTTGATTGAATACGGCCCGACCAGTACTATTTTTCAAAACCCGCATCTGCAGGAAACACAGGATTACGTAACAGGAAGATTCGGATAGGAGAAATAGTATGTCACAGGTTTTCATAAGAGAAATTGAAAGGCTGAAAAAGCAGATTCTTGTGCTGAGCGCCCAGGTCGAGGAAAGCGTGATCCTAGCCGTCAGGGCGCTACTGACCCGCGACGAAGAGCTCGCACAGCAGGTGATCCGCGGAGATTTCGATGTCGATCAGGTTGAGGTTGAGGTCGAAGAGGAGGCTTTGAAAATTCTGGCTCTGCATCAGCCGGTGGCGACGGATCTCCGTTTTCTGACGGCGGTGCTCAAAATCAACAACGATCTGGAACGTATCGGCGATCTGGCCACTAATATTGCCAAACGCGCCGTCAAAATCTGCAAGGAACCCGCGGTGACGATGCCGGATGAACTCGGTCAGGCGGCAACCCGGGCTCGCGACATGGTGCGCGACAGTCTGAACGCTTTTGTGAACTTCGATGCTGGTCCGGCTAAAGTGGTTTGCGGGTCGGACGAGGCCGTGGATCAGCTTTGTAGGCAGGTTCGCCGGTTTGTGGAGACACAGATTCAGAAGGATCCCGCCCGTATCAGTTGTTATCTTGATATGTTGCTGGCATCACGCAATATTGAGCGGATCGGGGATCACGCCACCAATATCGCCGAAGACGTCATTTATTTGGTCGAGGGAACCATCGTGCGTCACCGGCCAGATTCGATAATCTGAAATCGTTTGCTTGTCGTCGGGTGCTGGAAAGAGTTTAGTCTTCACACTCAAACAATAAGACGCGCACGCCGGATCAGTCCTGTGGATTCCTTGTCTGTGAATAACCCGTCAGTTTTTGGCCCAGAAGTTGCTACCATATAAGTTATGGAAATGAAAAGGAATGGTAAAAGAAAGGGGTTCACGATGATCGAGATTATGCTCGGCATATCGATCCTCGGTCTTTTGGCCGCCCTTAGTATTCCAGCCATTCTGGGTGCGTACGCTAAATCGCAGGAAAAAACCAAGGCTCTCAATATCGCTCAAGTTGAAAAGGCCAAAAATGTCCTCACCCTCCCGAGCTCGATTGGAATGGTGGGTGCAATGGGGCTGACAGCAAGCAAACCGTTCGATGAAACAGCAGTTGCTAATCTATGCAAGGTTTTGCGCATAAGCGATATAAGTGCGCTTACCGTTGGAGGCGAAGGTATTGTGATTGGCAACCTGACCGACAAAGCATTTTACGGAATAGTCCCTTGACGCGCGTTGAGCTGTGCATATAAGCCGCCAAACCTCGGCGCATTTTTAAACCGATCATTTTTGGGCAACTGAGGCGGCCTGCCTTCCAAGCATTGGGAACTTTTGCTCCAGAATTTTTCAAAAATTCGAACTTTCTGGATCGATTTTTCCAAACATTGGGAAATTCTGCGAGCCCCTTCGATCTCTGTGTTGATAATTTTTCCAAGCATTGGAAAACTAGCTTTCCCCGGATTTGTGGGGTAACTTTATAGCAGTGAACGAAGGAAAATCATGGCCATTTCAAAAACACAGATTCTGATTGTCGAAGACGAAGAGGATATCCGCGAACTGGTGCGCTACAATCTGGAGCGTGAAAACTTCGCTGTAACCGAAGCAGAATCCGGCGAAGCCGGTCTGAAAGCCGTTGCGAAGAAAAAACCCGATCTTATTCTGCTGGATCTCATGCTGACCGGTAAAGACGGGCTGCAGATCTGCCGTGAACTCAAACAAAGCGATGCCAGCCGCGACATTCCCGTTGTCATGATGACGGCGCGTGGCGAAGAGAGCGATATTGTCACCGGCCTTGAACTTGGCGCCGAAGATTACGTCGTCAAACCGTTCAGCCCTAAAGTTCTGGTCGCCCGTGTGAAAGCTGTGCTGCGCCGAAAGGCCGCTCCGTCGGTGCCGGATGCGGAAGATGTATTGCGTATTTATGACATCGTCATCCACCCCGGCCGCCACGAAGTGACGGTCGGTGGAAAACTGGTCGATCTCACCGCGAGCGAGTTTGGCATTCTTCACTTTCTGGCCCGCCGGCCGGGCTGGGTCTTCACGCGCTACCAGATTGTCGACGCGGTGCATGGCGAGGACTATCCCGTGACCGAACGCTCCGTTGACGTGCAGGTTGTCGGCCTGCGCAAGAAACTGAAGAAGGCGGGCGATTATATCGAAACGGTGCGCGGCATCGGCTACCGCTTTAAGGACGAAGAATAGCCATGCAGACACGACGCATCTTCTGGCAGATTTATCCCGGCCATCTCATTGTAACTTTATTCACATTGCTGGTCTGTTTTGCTGTCTTTACTTCGTCTTTGGAGCGCTTCTACCGCAAACAGGTCGCGGAAAATCTTGAGTCGCTGGCTTTATTCACGACCGAACAGGTGCGCGACCGCTTTGACGCGAATAATCTGGATTATCTCAACGCTGTCGCGGCCAGACTGGGTTCTCAATCGCCGGCGCGGGTCACTCTGATTCTTCCGGACGGTACCGTGGCCGGCGAATCGGCGAAATCGCGAGAGCAGATGGAAAATCACCGCGACCGTCCGGAGGTGAAAAACGCGATGGAGAAGGGCCGCGCCGGACAGTCCATCCGTTTCAGCAGCAGCGTCCGTAAAACCATGCTCTATGTCGCGGTACCCGTTTATCGCGACAATGATCTCGTCGGAGTGGTCCGCACGGCCATGCCGCTGCTCAAAATGCACGAAGTGCTCAGAGGAATTGAAAAAAGCCTGCTATGGGGCGGGGTGATGATCCTGCTGCTGGCAGCCCTTCTCAGCCTGTTTGTCTCGCGCCGTATTTCAAAGCCGCTGGAACGGATTAAACAGGGCGCGCAACGGTTCGCCGCCGGCGATTTTTCGTACCGGCTCCATTCACTCGGCTCTGTCGAGGTGAGCGCTCTGGCCGAAACGATGAACCAGATGGCGGCGCAGCTTGAGGATCGTCTGCAGACCGTCAGTAAAGAGCGCAACCAGCGCGAGGCTGTGCTTTCCAGTATGGTCGAAGGCGTTCTGGCAGTGGACACCGATGGACATATCATCAGTCTGAACAAAGCCGCCGCGCAGTTTTTCAACGTCTTTCAGCCGGAAACCGCGCCGGGTCGTAGCATCGAAGAGGTTTTCCGGAACGTCAAACTGCAACGGTTTGTTGCTGAAGTGCTCGAAGGACAAGAAACCTGCGAATGTGAAATGGTTGTTCAAAACAATCAGACTTACTACCTTCAGGCGCGCGGAACCAATCTGCTCGGAGCGCAAAACAGCCGTATCGGTGCCGTCGTGGTATTCAACGATGTCTCCCGTCTGCGCCGTCTCGAAAATCTGCGCCGCGATTTTGTCGCCAACGTCTCGCACGAACTCAAAACGCCGATCACCTCCATCAAAGGATTTGTCGAAACACTGCTCGACGGCGCGATCAAAGATCCGGTCGAAGCCGAGCGTTTCCTGAAGATTGTCGCTAAACACGCCGACCGGCTCAACGCCATCATCGAAGACCTGCTGATGCTCTCGCGCCTCGAACAGGACGGCAAAGAGGGGATGGAGATGCAGAAAACCGGACTTTGCGGACTCATGAATTCAGCCGTTGACGTCTGCGCCCGGCGCGCCGCCGAAAAGAATATCACCATCAACGTCGAGTGTTCTGAAGAACTGACCGCTGTCGTCAACCCGCCGCTCATTGAGCAGGCTCTTATCAACCTCATCGGCAATGCGGTTAAGTACAGCACCGATGGAAAGACCGTCCTGGTCAGCGTCCATGCGGAAAAAGGCGCTGCGCCACGTAGCGAGCTTGGCTCTGCTGCCGTGGGCGTCGTGCTGTCAGTAAAAGACCAAGGCTTCGGCATTGAAGAGAAGCATCTTGAACGGCTCTTCGAACGCTTCTACCGCGTCGACAGCGGCCGCAGCCGGCAGGAGGGTGGAACAGGTCTCGGGCTTTCTATCGTCAAACACATCGCTCAGGCGCACGGCGGAACAGTTTCTGTTCAAAGCCGCTACGGTGAAGGCTCCACCTTCTCCATCTTCCTTCCCGCGGCGTAGGGTTGCGGCTTGGAACAGTATTTAACCTGCACGCCTTTTAGAAAATTACGCAGCATCTGGTCTTTGCAATCGCGGTAGTGTTTGTGATCCGGCTTGCGGGAAAACGCGCTGAGTTCATGTTTGCTGATCGGCATATCGGCCAAAGCCATAATCTCCAGCACATCTTCGGCTTTCAGATTCAACGCGATCCGTAGTTTCATCAAGATGACGTTGTTCGTCAAAGAAGTTTCCGGCGCGGGCTGCGGGCCTTCTTTTTTGCCGCGCTTGTCGATGATAAGCCCGTTCAGAAAAGTTGCCAGTTGGGTATCATTGCATTCCTGACAGGCGGGATCATCGTCTTTTTTTAACCAGACGTTGATCTGCTCCCAGGTCGCTGGGTGTCCCGCCAGAGCAAACAGAGCCATCATTTTCGAATCCTTCAAGTCGAAGGTGTAACGGAGGCGGCGCAGAATATCGTTATTTCTCATTCGGATTAGTCCAATTGGTGGTCAAGCATCGTTTTGTGGTCGAAGGTGAAGCGGCCGATAAATTTTTCTCCGGCGATCAGTTTTGGATACCAGACCGGATCATCCGCCCACATGTTTTCCCACGGCAGGGCGTTTATAGAAAACCAGTGCGGAATGGCTTCATCCGTTTCGGTCGGTGTGCCTTCAAACGCTGTGGCCGTGAACACTTCGCCGTGAATACTGTGACCGTCAATAAACTGGAACATCAGCGTGCCGGCATGCACCGGATCGAGCGGCGTGATGCAAAGTTCTTCCTGCGTTTCACGTACGGCGCACTCCAAAGCTGTTTCGCCCGCTTCGAGTCTTCCACCGGGCGCATTGAAATAACCCGCGCCGAAGCCGCGCTTTTTATGGATGAGCAACATCCGGCCGTTCTGCAGAATAAACATTAAGGTCGCCCGCTCTTTCGGGTTCCATGCCGACCAATCAACCTCTGAAACTTTTTTCATTAAATATTTTCCCCACGAATCCGCACGAATTTTCACAAATTGGGAGTCTCTTGATTCGTGTTCATTCGAGTTATTCGTGGGCTGAAATTCCCGAGGGCTTCGCCAGTTTCGGAGAGGCGTAGAGGCTGATTTTGCCGAGGACGCCTTCGAGTCCGCCGTTATTGAGTTCTTTTTTCCACTCCGGCTTGAGGCCAACCTTTTTGAGAAGCTGGCGGTCGCCCGCATAAACGTAAGCGGTGCAGCCGGTGCAACGCTGTTTGAAAAAGTCGCCGAGCTCTTTCATCAGAACTTCCGCCGACTCACGGTCGCCGAGCCGCACGCCGTACGGCGGGTTGACGACGATGATGGAGTTTCCAATGGTTGGATAATCGAAGACATTTTTTTCCAAACATTGGAAACGGTCTTTGCATCCGGGGAGATTGTTGAGGTTGGTGAGGGTCGCGCGGACGGCGTCGCGGTTTATGTCGCTTCCGGTCAGCAGTCCGGCGGGCAGGGGGCGCATCGCAACGTCGGCTTCTGCCTTAACTTTTTTCCAGGCCTTGGAATCAAAGTCAGGCAGACGTTCAAAGCCCCAGCGCTGTTTGCGCAGGAACCCGGCGGGAATACGGCAATAGTGCATCGCGGCCTCGCAGAGCAACGTGCCGGAACCGCACATCGGGTCGATCAGCGGACGTTCGCCGTCCCACTCAGAAAGCCGGATGATGGCCGCGCCCAGCGTTTCCTGCATCGGCGCTTCGACCGAAACCGTGCGGTAACCGCGCCGATGGAGTGAACCGCCGGAAACATCGATACTGATCGTTGCGCGGTTATTGCGGATAAACAGGTGGATGCCGAGATCGGGGTTCTGGATGTCCACGTTGGGCCGTCCGCCTTCTTTGTTGCGGAAGAAGTCGCAAATGGCGTCTTTGACTTTGAGCGCGGCGTACTGCGAATGGGTCAGCGACGGTGTGTTGGATGTGACCGCATGAATGGCAAAGGTATCGTTGACCGTCATGAACTGACTCCAGTCCTGCTTCAGCGCGGTCTGGTGGAGATAGTTGTCGCTGTGGCAGTCGAAAGTGACCAACGGCGCGAGGACGCGCACAATCAGCCGCGCCGTGTAGTTGATGCGGTAAAGCGTTTCCGGATCGGCCTCAAAGTGAAGACCGCGGTAGGCCGTGATGATATTGGTCGCGCCGAGACTTTTAAGCTCGGCTTCGGCGATCTCCTCAAATCCTGAGGCGATCTGAGCGAAATATTGTTTGTGCTGTTGATACTGAAACATGGAAACAGCCTAGCAGAGAGATGGAACATTGGAATAGAGGAATGTTGGGAAAGGGAATTTTAACCGCAAATGGACGCCAATGTTCGCGAATGAGAGAGAAAATATTTACCACGGAACACACAGAAACGGGAAAACAGAAGGCCTGCCTTTGGCAGGTGTTCCGCAAAGCGGACCCAAGCCGTCGTTCAAAAGCCGTCTGCAAACGAGCTTGCAACAGGCTCTTTAACGCCGGATTTACATTCTGTTGTAATCATTAGCGTCCATTTGCGTTAATTCGCGGTTCGGATGAGGTCTGATTCCGTGTTTTCTGTGTATTCTGTGGTCAACCCATCTGGTAAACATATCCCGATGACTCAGCGATATAAAATAACTGTGGCGTACGACGGGACGAACTATGCCGGCTGGCAGGTTCAGCCGGGTAAGACGACCGTGCAGGGCGAAATCGAGAACGCCATCGAAAAGATGACGGCAAAGCACATCCGCATTCACCATTCAGGCCGCACGGATTCCGGAGTGCATGCGAAAGGGCAGGTGGCCCATTTTGATCTGAAGGAACCGGTGGACACCGGACGGTTTATGAACGGGCTGAACGCTCATTTGGATTATGACGTGCGGATTATGAAGATGGAAAAGGTGCGTCCGGATTTCAATGCCCGCTACGACGCCGTCGGCAAAGAATACCGCTACTTCATCTGGAACGGTGAGGCGGTTCCGCCGGAACTGCGGCTCTACCGTCTGCACGAACGGCGCAAACTGAACATCGCGGCGATGCGCAAAGCGGCGGAATATTTAGTTGGCAAACATGACTTCGCGGCTTTCACCGCCAATCCAAAGCGTGAGGTTGAGGGTACAATTAAAACCGTTACGAAAGTGACTGTCAGCCGCACGCGGGAAGGGGACGTGACGATCTGCGTCGTCGGCGAAGGGTTCCTCTACAAAATGGTGCGCTCCATCGCGGGCTTCCTGCTTCGTGTCGGCATCGGCGAACTGAAACCTGAAGACGCCAAGCGGTTTCTAAAAACCGGCACCCGCACCAACGAAGTGCCGACCGTCCGCCCACTCGGCCTCTTCCTCTGGCGCGTGGATTATTAAGTTTCCAATCATTGGAAAATAAGTTGCAGAACCGCAAACAACGCTTCAAATTTTCATTTAAAAGTCGGAAATGTCTGTTAGGCTGTTCGCGATTTAGCCGTGGTTTCGATTGAAAGGATACATAACAAAAAGGAAGTACAGATTATGAGAAAATGGTTCGTATTAGGATTGATTGGTTTGATTAGTACGGGTTGTAGCAATATACGGGTTGTCGACTTTACGACCATCTCGACAAAGAATGTTGACTGGTCAAGAGCGGCAACATTCAATAGATCCTCTACTCGTGTTGAGGGTAAAGATACAGTTCATATAATTTGCATTATTCCCACGGGAATTCCCGATATGAAGGAGGCTATTGACCGAGCCATTGAATCCAAGCCGGGCGGGGTCGCTTTGGTCGATGGCGTTGTGTATTTAAATGCCTGGTATATCCCATTGATTTACGGACAACAGAGCTATGTTGTGGAGGGTACGCCGCTTATTGATCCGGCGCGCTAATCTGAGGTTTGATCAGCAATCCTCTCGTAGCAAAGCCGCTCCGGATTCCGGAGCGGCTTTCAAATTTATTGCGTAGCTGTGGAAACTATAACTGTCCGACAAGAGCTTTACGCCGAGTTTCATATTCTTCGTCGGTCAGTAACCCAGCATCTTTTAATTCCTTTAGCGTTTTAAGCCGGGTAAATGTGTCTGCTTCTGTCGGGGCGGCCTCTACAGGCGATTCGTTTATATTGCCTTGGTTAATGGCTACGGCTTTCTGTGCCGCTTGAGGTTCGACCCACGGTTCTACCTTCCGACCATTTTCAACGACCTTTAAGGTGAATACATGCGCTTCATATCCATATATAATCGGGCGGTCTACGAGAACATCAATGGTCTTATTTTCGATATGCCAGTACCAGCGAGACATGGGATGAATTGGGGGAAGGGAAATCAGATTCCACCAGCTAATGTGCTTTTCATCCGGCTCTCCCCATTTCGCAACAAGATCATCGGCATACGGCATTTCCCATATTGGGGTACCCATATATCTTCCGAATGAGGGCTCGCAACGCGTCAACTCCGGATACTGCTGTTGAAGTCCCTGTAGAGGCTTCCTGAATTCCTGACGCGCAGGAAGCGACCCGTAGTGGGTTGCACAACCTGATCCGCATAGTATTGTTCCTAAGAGCATGACTGTGATCATGATTTTTTTCATCTCATTCTCCTTTATTTATAAAACGTATCGTTGACCGATCTAAAGCGTGTTCAAAACGGCCTGACGTTTAACTTGATATTCATCATCCGTAAGAAGGCCGTTTTCTTTCAGGGTGTTCAATTTTTCAAGTTTTTCCTTTACCGAGTCAGTGCCAACTACAGGCTTTGCTACCGCTGGTTTTTCACCTGAGTTGACTGCGACTAACGGTGCTTCATAAATATGCACAGTTGTTTTTCCGTACAAACGGAAGAGACCTAAGTATTCATAATCGGCGACACCAACACGATTAAGTCGACCGTCTTGGCATGCTTCATTAATAGAACAGTCACCCCAAGCAAAGCTAAGTTGAGGAGCCCACGGAAGTGGTTGAAGCGCACTGCAACTGGCTTTTCCCGAATCACCATTGATTGATGTCTGATCGTAGTCGATCAGCAGAGGCGCCTTGTAATAGCTGAAGAGGATTCCTTCTGGTGGTGCAAACTCAGCCTCTGGCGGAGCGATGCATCCAGACAGCAACAGAATGAAAAC
>CAIKWE010000060.1 GCA_903831085.1 uncultured Verrucomicrobiota bacterium
CCGTCAAATAAACGACCGGAGAGTTTTGACAGGATGTACAGGACAACAGGATTTAGGATTCCTCTTAAAAACTATCCACAGGTGGGTTTTGTCTTTTGCGATTACGGAATCGTAATCAGGTTTGCTTGGATTTTTCGGAATATGCTGCGGTATTTTACCGGCAGAAAATAAGCATGGAGGTCATTTTGAAAACACAAATCAGACATCTAGGTACAGTGTTCATCTTGTTGCTTGCCGGGTTCGCGGGAGCGCAGCCATTTACAGGATCGATTGTGCTGGGTCGCCCGACCGGTCATTCGATTACCGTGAGTGTGCTGTCGAGCAACGACCTGCAAATGGTTTTGGAATACGGCCTGGCGCCGGGCGTTTATTCCAATCAAACTGCGGTCACAAATATCACCGCCGGCCTGCCGCTGGAAGTGGAGCTGACCGGGCTTCAGACGGATACGCTTTACTACTACCGGTTGCAGTGCAAGGGGGCCGGAGATCCGGACTATATCGCGGACACGGTACATACCTTCCGCACGCAGCGGTCTCCGGGCAGCACGTTCACCTTTTGCATGCATGGCGACACCCATCCCGAGCGAGCGGGCAACATGTTCAACGCCAGCCTCTACACCAACACGCTGACCCTTGCCGCGGCGGACAAGCCCGACTTCTATATGCTGATCGGCGACGATTTCAGCGTGGACAATATTCCCACGAACAGTATCAATGCCGATCTTGTCACCGAGAGATACACTCTCCAACGGCCGTGGCTGGGGTTGGTCGCCAACTCCGCATCGCTGTTTCTGGTCAATGGAAATCACGAACAGGCCGCTCAATATCTGCTCGACGGCACCTCTAACAATATTGCGGTGTGGGCGCAGAATGCCCGCAATAAATATTTCCCGGAGCCTGCCCCCGACGGCTTCTACACGGGCAACACAAATGTCGTGGAATACATCGGCCTGCTGCGGAATTACTTTGCCTGGACTTGGGGCGATGCTCTGTTTGTCACCATTGATCCCTACTGGGGTTCTCCCACATGTCCGGATAACAACTACTGGACGAACGAGAAAAGGACCAATATGTGGGATGTAACCCTCGGCGACGCCCAGTACCAGTGGCTGAAGAAAACGCTCGAAGAGAGCACGGCCCAATTTAAATTCGTATTTGCCCATCACGTCAACGGAACGGGTCGCGGCGGAGTCGACATCGCATCGCTTTACGAATGGGGTGGACGGAGCGGTGATGGCTCATGGGGCTTTGCGACCAACCGCCCGGGATGGGCGCTGCCTATTCACCAGCTAATGGCCACTAACCGTGTCACGATGTTTGTTCAGGGGCACGACCACATCTTCGTCCGCGAAGAGCTCGATGGCGTCACCTATCTGACTCTGCCCATTCCGGCCGACAACAAATATGCGTTGTACAACGCGGACGCTTTTGCGAACGCCATCTATAAGACCAACAACTCTGGCTATGTGCGGTTCACGGTCGCCCCGGAACGAGTAAAGGTGGACTATGTCCGCTCCTACCTGCCGCAGGACGAGGGGCCGGGAAAAACCAACGGCATGGTTGACTACAGTTTCACGCTTCCGACGACAGCCGACAGCAACAGCCCTCCGGCGATTCTGAGCGTCACCAACACGCCTGCGGCACCGACCAGCAACGACACGGTCTGGGTCACAGCTTCGGTCACCGATGATGTTTCCGTCGCGCAAGTGACGTTGACCTATAACACCGGCGCCGGGGCCAGCCAGACGAACACGGTTTTTCTGGAGACGATGGCCTCCATCACCAACAAACCGTGGACGGGCAGTTTCTGCGATAAGGCCTGGACGGTCTCATTCAGCGGCTCTAATCCGTTTGAACAAAGAGGCTCGGCCAACTACGGCGGCGGCAACACGAATGGACTATCATTCAAAAACGGCACGACAAACCTTACCGATTCCATGATCACCACCACCGGATCCCTCGATGCGCAGGGTAATTCGGGGTTTGTTGAATTCTGGATGCAAACCCTCACGCTGAGTAATCAGTTGGGGAATGCCGGGTGGACATTCCAGCTCAACGCAGGCACCGGATATGTGACCCGGCTGAGCGAGCTAATCAGCACCAACCACACCTGGAAGCTTTATCACTACGACCTTCAGTCCGATGAACTGGCCAGTAATCTGACCATGCGATTTCAGTTCCGCGGCGGGGATACAAACAACCGCGTTTATCTGGACCAGATTTCCCTGAAGGTCTCTTCGGGCGGAAGCAGTTCCACCCATGTCGCCATGCTGGATGACGGCGCTCATCAGGACGGTACAGCCGGCGACAGCGTTTATGGCGCGGCGATTCCGGCCATGCCACAGGGAACCACGGTGAACTATTACCTTACCGCCTTTGATGGCGCCGGCCTTTCGTCAGTCAGTCCCGCCGGTGCGCCCGGCAATTTCTATTCATACACCGTGACGAACATCACCGTTTCTCCAGAGCCGTTCTCGTATGACATTTTGCTGGGTCAGCCCACGGATCACTCGATCGCCGTGAGCGTGCTGTCGAGTTATGATCTGTCGGCCTATGTGGAATACGGCAACCAGCCGGGCGGCTATACCAGCCAGTCTGTGACCAACAGCATCGTCGCCGAAACTCCATTTGTTGTGACGCTCGACCAGCTCCAGGCGGACAGTCCGTACTATTACCGCCTGCGTTACCGCACAACGGGCGAAACCAATTTCAGCGTCAGCGCGGAACGGACATTCCATACACAGCGGGCGGCGGGCAGTCCGTTCACATTTATCATCGAAGCCGATCCCCACTATCAGGATAACGATCCGCCCGTCTGGCGGCTCGCACTCACCAACATGTTGGCGGATAAGCCGGACTTCCTTATCGATCTGGGCGACACATTCATGGGAGAAAAATATTACAAGACCAACAGCTACACTCTTTCTCAAGCCGGCATCTACGAGACTTGCAAGATTGTCCGCGAACAATTCTTTGGTGTCTCAGGGCACTCCCTTCCGCTGTTTCTGGTCATCGGAAACCATGACCCGGAACTCGGCTGGCTGCTGGACAATAATAACCCAACCAGCAATCCCTCTGTATGGGGAGCCCAGGCTCGGGAATTCTATTATCCGAATCCTGTCCCCAACGAATTTTTCAGCGGAAGCACAAACGCCGATGTGTATCTGAGCGGCGGCGTGCGCGATGGTTATTATTCCTTCGAGTGGGGCGACGCATTGTTTATTGCGCTCGATCCGTACTGGTACACCTGTCCGGGCACTGCCAAATCGACGAATCAGTGGGCCTGGACGCTGGGCACCAACCAATATCAATGGCTCAAGCGGACGCTCGAAATCAGCCCGGCGAAATACAAGTTTGTTTTCGCCCACAACCTGGTTGGCGGGGGAGGTAACATGGAGGCGAGAGGCGGGTTGACCTACGCCCCTTACTTTGAATGGGGCGGCAGGAATCTCGACGGCAGCTGGGGCTTCACAAACAACCGGCCGGGTTGGGATATGCCCATTCAGAATCTGCTTCTTTCCAACGGGGTTAACGCCTTTTTCCACGGCCACGATCATCTCTTTGTGAAAGAGGATCTCGACATCAACGGCGATGGTGTCGCCGAGCTCATTTATCAGGAATGTCCACAACCCAGCCGCACGAACTATAATTCAACCGGCGCGGCGGCCGGCTACGGCTACACCAACGGCGTGCTGCAGGGCAATTCGGGATATCTGCGCGTTCAGGTGAATTCCACCAACGCGACAATTGATTATGTGCGTGTTTATCTGCCGGCGGATGAAACCTTAGGCAGAACCAATCGCATGGTCACATACAGCTATTCGGTCTCCCCGCCCGCTACCGTCGGTGACGGGATTCCTAATTGGTGGCGTGCGCAGTATTTCGGCGGGAACGGCGCCTCGACCAACGATTCCTCCGGCTCATCCGGAGACCCCGATAACGACGGCATGAACAACTATGCTGAATACATCGCGGACACAAACCCGACGAACGGGTCTTCCCGTTTTAGTATTCAATCCCTTTCCGGCGGAACCAACCGGGCGGTGTTTTTCCAATCCTCGGCAAACCGCAAATACACCCTGTATTACTCGACCAATTTGACCTCCGGAATCTGGACGAACCTTCCTTCGCAAACCGGCATCACCGGCAATGGCGGCGCGGACAAGCTCACCGATTCATTGCCCGCGGCCACGCCTTGCTTCTACCGGATCGGTGTCAGCCTGCCGTAACCAATTATCCATTTTCAGGTCTTTGATTAACACCGTGGAAAAAACGTGATAAAAAGGAAAACAGAAATGAAAAAACGGATCGCCATTCTTCTGCTCATCGCGGGAACCTCGTTGGCCTACGAACGACTGCAAGGTCCGACTGAACTGCTTTTCTGCGATAAAGAGAAAGCGTTCAACGGCTACACTCTCTTTGGCGTCGGTAGCCGCAGCTACCTGCTCGATCTGGACGGACAGGTGGTTCACACCTGGCCCATCGGAACAAATCCGCATCTGCTGGACAACGGCAACATACTGGACGCCTCGAAAGATGACCCCAGCGGATTTAAAGGCTTCAAGGAGGTGGACTGGGACGGCAAGACCGTCTGGGAATACACCGAGAAGCGTGAAGACTATGCTCCTCATCATGACTGGGTGCGCATCTTCAACAAGAAACTCAATGCGCCCACCACGCTTTACATCGCCAACAAATCGATCTCGAATGAACAGGCCCTCGCCGCCGGTGCCGATCCGAAAAAGGGCCCATACGAAGGCGGCCAGATGGATGCCGTTGTCGAAGTGGACATGCAGGGTAATGTGGTGTGGGAATGGTGGTTCTTTGATCACGTGGTGCAGGATGTTGACGCGGCGAAATCAAATTATGTCGGAACAGGCAAAACGGTCGCGAATTATCCCGGGCGCATTAACATCAACATGCCGGGGAAGCCGCTTAAGCGCGACTGGCTGCACTGCAATTCGATGGATTACAACGCGGAGTCCGGCCACATCGTGATCAACTCCGTGCAGGGCGAACTCTATGTGATCGATCACGACGGCACGTTCGTCGTCGGCGACGCGAAGGCGGGTATCGCCAAAGCCGCCAGTCCGGCGGGCGATTTCCTTTATCGCTTCGGCGACCCGGCCCGCTATGCGCAGGGCGATCCGCCGAAGATTCTGGAAAACTGGGACTCGGCGACGTCCGGCCACAAGCAGATGGGCGGCGCCCACGACGCGCACTGGATCCGCCCCGGCCTGCCCGGCGCGGGACATATCATGGTGTTCAACAACGGCCAGTATCTCTACCAGCGGACTCCGCAGTCGTCGGTTCTGGAGATCAATCCGTTCCTTGATGCGAACGGGAATGATACCGGAAAATATGTGAATCCGCCCGATGCGGGTTACCGGCGAGAAACTTACGACAAGGACACGCACAACCAGCCCCGGCAGATTTCGAAGCAGGTCGTCTGGAGCTACCGGTCCGTCAACAGTCACGGATTTTTCAGTCATATCGGATCGAGCGGACAGCGTCTGGCGAATGGCGGCACGTTTGTCTGCTCCGACACCGAAGGGCACTTCTTTGAAATAACCGCCGACGGCAAGCTCGCCTGGGAATACGTCAACCCCGTTACACGGGACGGCCCTGTGAAAGTGCTTGGCGACGCCCTTCCGATGGTCAACTCCGCGTTTCGCGCCTACCGTTATGCGACAAATCATCCAGCCTTCAAAGGGCGCGACTTAAAGCCGGCGGGCACAATCACCGACCGGGCCGCGCAGGGCGTGGATATCTATCGTAAGCCGAATCCGGCCGGAAAGGATTCTCCCGGCGGCGGCAATGACCGCCGCGACCGCCGTGGCGGGAAACGCAATCCTCCAGACTCTGGAACGGACGATAAAAAATGAAACAGGTCGGTCTGCTTGGAATTTTTCTGATCGCCGCGGTTTTTGCCACTCTCTTCGGTCGTTGCTCTGCGTTCGCAGAGCCTCTCTCGCTTCGCTCGGGTCCAATGGTTGGAAACACGGCCGAGAAAGTTTCCACAGATCGGAAAGTCCGGAGCGGGAAGGACATCCCGCTGATGATGGAGGCCAGTCCGGCGTCGGAAGATTTCCGATGTTCGGAACTGCTGGCGTTTCCGACAGAAAGCTCCATTCAGATCCATCTGATTCCGCGGCACGACATGGCGCTGTCGGTGCGTTACGGGACAGAGGAAACGAAGCTTGATCAGAGCACGCCGTCCGAAACATTGCGCGGCGGCGAGGCACACATCGTCCGGCTCGAAAATTTAAAACCGGACACGGAATATTTCTACCGGATCGAGCGGGACGGAAAAGAGAACCCGGTTCGCCGGTTTCATACCGCCCGGCCTGCGGGAGCAACCTTCAGCTTCGCGGTGCAGGCCGACCCTCATCTGGATGGGAACTCCAGTCTGAGCGCTTATTCCAACACGCAGCAGAACATCGCTCAGGCTAAGCCCGACTTTCTGATCGATCTCGGCGACTCGTCGATGGTCGATAAGCTGCCCGAAAAAACCGATGAGGCCATCACGATCCGGAATCTGCTGATGCGAAACTGGTACGGGCAGATTGCGCACAGTATTCCTTTGTTCATGGCGCCGGGTAATCACGACGGCGAAAAAGGCGGGATGTTCGATGGTACCGATAAAAATCTCGGCGTTCGCTCCACGTTGATCCGCAAGCAATTCTATCCGGTTGCGCCGGACGCCTTCTACAGTTCTGCCGCGCCGGACGAAAAATTCTGCGGGACGGTGCGCAGTTATTACTCGTGGACATGGGGCGATGCGCTGTTCGTCGTGATCGATCCGTACCGTTACGCCGCGCGGAACTCCGGTCGCAATTCCGGAGGCTGGGGGTTCACGCTTGGCGAAACGCAGTACCGCTGGTTGCGCGGCGTGCTGGAGAACAGCACGGCAAAATATAAATTCGTTTTCGGCCACCAGCTGGTCGGCGGCGACGAGCAGGGGCGCGGCGGCGTGGAGCGGGCGGATTTGTACGAATGGGGCGGGATCGGCGCGGACGGCACATATCAGTTCGACGAAAAACGTCCCGGCTGGGGCAAGCCGGTTCATCAACTGCTGGTGGATACTCATGTCACCGTATATTTCCACGGGCACGACCATTTTTATGCGCGGCAGGAAAAAGACGGCGTAATCTATCAGCTGGTGCCGCAGCCCGCTTCTGAAAGCGGGAAATCTCCCGGACATGCCGCCGAATACGGTTACGTCGAGGGCGATGTGCGCGGCGGTTCCGGTTTTATGCTGGTGACGGTTTCTCCCGCCGGGTTTAACATACAATTCGTTCAGACCGAATCGCCGCGTAAGGGAGGAAGCAGCAAATGAATAAACGGATTGTGATTTGTGCGGCGCTGTCTCTGCTGGTTTGTTGCAGTATGGCTCAGCAGCCGGGCGGCAAAAAAGAGAAGCGGGAAAAACCGGCCGGTAAACAAGGTGGCGGCGGCGGCAACCGCGGAGCTTATCCTCCTCCGGCGCAGGGGTGGAAGGTCGCGACGATTATTCTGGGCTGTCCCGAAAAAGACCGGATTACGATGAGCATCTATCCGGCAGACGATCTGGAAGGCTATATCGAATACGGCGGTAAACAGACCGCCGTGCAGCCGTTTCCCGCGAAGACGCCGACGCAGTTGACGCTGACCGGACTTTCCGCCGATACGGAAACCACCTACCGGCTGCGCTACCGCAATCCAGGTGAATCGGAATTCAAGACCGGTCCGGATTATAACTTCCATACATGGCGTGCGCCGGGCAGCCCGTTTGTTTTTGAGATTCAGGGCGATTCCCATCCGGAGCGGATGGGGAAACAAAACGATCCGGTGCTGTACGAGCAGACGCTGCTGGCGGTTGCCAAGGATCGGCCCGACTTTTTCTTATGCATCGGCGACGACTTCAGCGTCGATACGCTGCAGGACGTTAATGCGGCCACGGTCAGACAGGCCTATTTGAAACAACGGCCTTATTTCGGGCTGTTCGCGCACTCGACTCCGCTGTTTCTGGTGAACGGGAATCACGAACAGGCTTCGCGGGCCAATCTCGACGGCACGGCGGACAATGTCGCGGTCTGGGCGCAGAACAGCCGGAACAGCCTGTTTCCTCAGCCCGCGCCCGACAGCTTTTACAGCGGCGACAAAGAAGAGGTTGAGCACATCGGCCTGCTCCGCGACTACTATGCGTGGACATGGGGCGATGCGTTGTTCGTGACGATCGATCCGTACTGGCATTCCGAGCAGGCGGTGGACAATAAATTCGGCGGCGGCGACAAGCGCCGCGATCTGTGGGATATCACGCTCGGAGCCGCTCAGTACCAGTGGCTCAAGAAAACGCTCGAAGAGAGCACGGCGAAATACAAATTTGTTTTTGCCCACCACGTCAACGGCACGGGGCGCGGCGGTATAGAGAATGCAGGATTGTATGAGTGGGGCGGTAAAGGGCGCGGCGGACAATCCGAATTTAAAACCAAACGGCCGGGCTGGGAACTGCCGATTCATCAGTTGATGGCCAAAAACAAGGTCACGATTTTCTTTCAGGGCCACGATCATATTTTCGTCCGGCAGAAGCTCGACGGCGTGATCTATCAAACTCTGCCGGAGCCGGGCGATTCCAACTATGCGCTGTATAACGCCGATGCCTATCAGAGCGGCGAGAAGTTTCCAAACTCCGGAAGAGTGCGCGTTTCCGTGGATCCGGAGAAAGTTCAGGTGGAATATGTCGCCTCTCGGCTTCCGAAGGATTCGACGGCGGAACATCCCGACGGAGAGATTATTTTTAAATATGATATATCTTCACAATAAACGGAGGGCATCAACGTTATCTTTTTGACAGTCGGATCGGCAGGGAGTGTTACCCCAAAAGGCTCTTTGCATTCCCCTAAGTGCCTTCTTTCCTGCCGCGTCCGGTTGTCCCTTTTTATTTGCCGCCTGCCGCCGGATGAACGAGAATCGGCGCATGAGTCAGGAGCTGAAACCCGATCCGGAAGCGTTTAAAAAACTGGCGACCGCGACGATGCCGTTCGGCAAATATGCAGGGCGGCGGCTGGTCGATCTTCCGGAACCCTACGTGGTCTGGTTTAAGCAGAAGGGTTTCCCGAAAGGCGAATTGGGACAAATGCTCGAAACGGTTTACACGATCAAAGCCAACGGACTGGAATATCTTTTCCATCCCGGCGCAAAAAACCCCGAAAGGAAAAGTCAGTCATGAAATACCGCAAACTTGGAACCAGTGAACTTGAAGTGTCGGAAATCAGTCTCGGTTGCTGGACGATGGGCGGCCTGAACTGGGTGGATGGACGGGCCAACGGCTGGGCGAATGTGAATGAGGATGAAATTACCGTAGCGGTCAAAAAGGCAGTCGATGCGGGCGTCAACCATTTCGACAACGCCGATGTATACGGCAACGGCAAAGCCGAACGGATGCTGGCTCGCATCCTCAAAAAGCTCGGGCTCAAGAGCGAGGAGTTCATCATCGCCACCAAAATGGGGCATCACAGCGGAACAGCTGGCCACGCCTACGAACCGGCGCATATCCGGCATCAGTGCGAACAGTCGCTGATCAATCTGCAGCGCGACTTTATCGACATCTATTATTTTCACCACGGCCGGTTCGACGAACACCTTGAAGAAGCCGCCGCGACAATGGACGCGCTTGTCAAAGAAGGCAAAGTGCGTTTCAAAGGGCAGTCCGGCTACACCGACGCCGAGTTCGAACGCGCCGTTCCCGTTGTGAAGCCGATCGTGCTGCAAAGCCGGGCGCATGCGCTTGACCTGCAGTTCATCACGCCCGGCTCGGCGGTCGCGAACCTGCTCGCGAAACACAATCTGTCTTTCGTCGCCTTCAGTCCGCTGTGCCAGGGGATCCTGCTTGATAAATTTGATCCGGAGAATCCACCGGAGTTTGAAGCCGGAGACCATCGTGTGGGCGACAAACGGTTCACGACAGAATTTCTGCGCGGTGTGAAACCGAAGCTCGAAAAAATTAAAGCGCGTTTCGGGTCATCGACCGAAGACCTCGCTGCGGTCGCGCTCAACTATATCCTGAGTTTTCCGAACATCGGATGCGTCATTCCCGGCTTCCGCAACGAACGGCAGGTTAACTGCAATCTGGCCGCCGCAAGCCGGAGCCTCTCCGCCGCCGACATTGAATTTATCCGCAAAACCTTCGCGGAATAAAAAGTCCAAACCTTGGAAATGATCTTCTAAGGTTTGGACGAATCAGCACGGCTATAAAACGGAAGGGTTCTTTGCGGTCTTTTTCTTTGACGCCTTCTTGTCTTTCTTCGGCGTGCTGCCGGGCGGAGGTTCCATCCCGTAGCGCTTAGCCCCGGACTTGATCGGATTCGACATTTCAGCCAACCAGGCATCATGCAGCTTGGTCAGCTCGGCGACTTTCTCCGGCATCTGTTTCGCGAGGTCGTTCTTCTCTGAGATGTCCTTGCTGAGATCGAAGAGCCCTATGCGCGCCTTGTCGCCGACGAGCTTCCAGTCGCCGGAACGCACGGCCCACCAGCCTTCATTGCTTCCTGAGCACCAGAAAAGATTACGCGGCTCTGGTTCCGTTTCGCAGCGGAGCACGGGGAGAATATTCATCCCGTCGAGCGGCTTGTTGGTCGGCAGCGAAATGCCCGCGGCCGCGAGCACGGTGGGAAGAATATCAAGCGAGCTGACCACTGCCTGGCTTTCGCCAGGCTTTAACTTCGCGGGCCAGCAGACGAGGAACGGCACGCGGATGCCGCCTTCGTAGTCCTGATGTTTGCCCCCGCGCAACGGCGCGTTGTTGGCGGTTTGCGCCAGCGGCCCGCCGTTGTCGCTGATGAAGAAGATCAGTGTGTTGTCCCAGACGCCTTCGCGTTTGAGTTTGGCGACGACGTTGCCGATGGCGTCGTCCATGCGTTTGCCCATCGCGAGGAGTGTGTTGCGGTCTTTGTTGCCGGTGTTGAATTTCGCGATCTCGTCGGCGGGCGCCTGCAGCGGCGCGTGGACGGCGTTGAAGGCGAGGTAGAGGAAGAACGGCTGGGCCTTGTGCCGCTCGATAAACGCGACCGCCTCGTCGCCCCAGCAGTCGGTGAGGTAGCCGCTCGGCTTGACCGGAGTGGTGCCGCGATAAATCGGGTCATCGGGGTCATCGAGTTTGTAGTAGTCATGCGCGCCGCGGCCGAGAAAACCGAAAACCTCGTCGAAGCCGCGCAGCGCCGGGCTCCACTCCGGCGTCGGGCCGAGATGCCACTTACCGATCTGGATCGAGGTATAGCCGGCCGGCTTGAGGAATTGAGGGAAGAGCTTTTCGGTCATTGGCACGCCCGAGCCGGCTTCGCCCGCGGTGTAGAGTCCGAGACGTTGCTGGTAGCGTCCGGTCATCAGGCCGGTGCGGGTCGGCGAGCACACGTTGCCGGTCACGTAACCTTGGCGGCAAATCACGCTCTCTTTCGCCAGTTGGTCGAGGTTCGGCGTGGTGACTTCTTTCAGATGCCGGGGGTTGAAGAGCACGTCTGCATAGCCGAGGTCGTCGGCGACGATGACGACGATGTTCGGCTTGCTGACGGGCGGCGCTTTTTCGGCGGCGGATACGCTACCGGATGTCAGAGCCAACGCTGCCAGTTCAACGCCGGCGAATTTCAGGAAACCAGAATTCTTCATGCGGCGGCTCCTTTTGCTAAACGTACCCAAATGAAACGTTTGGACGAATCAGCACGGTTATAAAGCGGAAGATTTCTTGGCGGCCTTTTTGTTGGCGGCTTTTTTCTGCTTCTTTTTGCTGTCGTTAGCAGTGACAGGAGCTGCCTGATGCTCATCAAGAACCTTCTGCAAAGTTGCGCGGGCGGCCGCGGCATCGGCATTCGTCGTGTTGGCTACTATCGGGATTTCCTTGAACGGAGCGTCGCTCATATCGAACAGCTCGCCGCGGTTGGTCAGTTTGAATCCGGCGTTGCGGGCATAGGACTTCCCGCTCAGCTCAACATATATCCAGTCGCGCGGAACTCCTTTTTTGCCGCTGATTTGCGGAGCGAAGCTGTGTCCATCAATGGTTACGCCTGCCGGCAGTTTAGCTCCGCCGAGTTCGGCGAAGGTCGGGAAGAAATCGCTGAAATCGATGAGATCCTTCTTCACCTGTCCGGACGGCGTGGTGCCGGGCCAGCTGACGATGAGCGGCACGCGGCTGCCGCCTTCGAGCATGGTGCCTTTCATGCCGCTGATCGGTTTGCCGTCCACGGTGGCCAGTTTGACGCCCATGCGCGCCGTGCCGTTATCGCCGGTGAAGATGATGACGGTTTTTTCGCGCAGGCCCAGACGATCCAGATCGCTCATTAAGCGCCCGACGAGCTTATCCATGTATTCGACATTGTCGGTGTAAAGCTGATCCGGTTCGTCGCCGGTGGCGCTGTCAGGAGTCCGGAGGATCGGGGCGTGGACGTGCGGCATCGGATAGTAAGCGAAGAACGGCTGATCTTTGTGCCGCGTGATGAAGTCTATGATGAAATTCTGCGCGACATCCGGAAAATACGACCCGGCGGGAAGCGTCGCCGGCTTCCCGTTTAGCACATAGGAGCTTGTTGGCTCGGACCAGTAGCGCGACGTGCCATGAGTGCCGAAAACAATGGACTCATCAAAGCCCCACTCGGTCGGGCCGTAGCTCATCTGGCCCCATTTACCGGCGCAGACGGTGGCGTAACCGGCGCTCTTCATCACGTTTTGAATCATTACTTCACGCGACGGATGGATGGCGTCGGCGCTGTGATTGCTGTTTAATCCGGTCCGGAACGGATAACGTCCGGTGAGCGCCTCGCAGCGCGACGGCCCGCAAAGCGGATTTGCATAGCAGAGTTCAAAGCGTGTTCCGTTTTTCGCCAGCGCATCGATATTAGGAGTTTTGAACGGGCCGCCGCAGCAACCGATGTCTCCAAGGCCCACATCATCGGAGAGAATGAAGATGATATTCGGCTTACTGACGGGCGGGGCTTTTACGACGGCGGATACCTGACCGGCGGTCAGCGTCAATGCAGCCAGCTCAACACCGGCGATTTTCAGGAAACACGGATTTTTCATGCGGCGGCTCCTTTCGTTGCAACAGTTTCACATAAAACGTTTGGGAACAGGTTTTAGTGTGGGTTAACGCTTGAGCGGAGAGGGGTCGCTCTGCATGGTTCCGGTTTTGAGGATATCGAGAATTTTATAGGTTCCGCATTTGCGGGCTTTGAGGAATCCGCTCCAGGCGGCTTCGGCAAGGCGGCCCGCATTGAGCAGGTCGAAGAGCCACTGGTCAGTGTAGCGCGGGTCTTCCTGCGGAATGCCGGCCTGAATTTCCATCAGCCATTTGGCGTTATAGCGCTCCTGCGCGCCGATGGGCGGCGACATGATGATCGGGAGGCCGAGCCCGCAGTAGAAGGAGAGTTCGCTCGGCTTGGTCCAGAGGATGTCGGTGGTGCGGATCGCCTGCGCGAAGAGTCGGAAATATTCATTTTTTTCGGGGCTGTACAGAATGCGCAAATTGGGCGACCCGGGTAGCAGATCGGTTTTGACCTGTTCGAAATAATCGCGGACATCTTCCCGGACGCCTGCGACGAGGTTGAGGATGATTCCGCCGGCTTCGATTTTTGGACGCAGGCTTTCGGCAATCTGCCGTCCGGCTTCGCGCTGCGCACCCGCGCCGCCGATGGCGTAGGTAAGGGTGAGAACACGCGCCTGTTTCGGAGAGCAGTTTTCTTTGCCCAGGAAGTGCTCGACGTTGAGCTTGTGCAGGGGCCAGAAGCGGTCGGCGGGGTCAAGGTAGAGGAGGCGCTGAGCCATGTCGGCGCGCAGGATGTCGAGATCGCGGTTCCCGAGCACTTCGAGCGGCATGGGGAAGCCGGTGAGAAAGATGCGCTCGTCGGGAACGCCGTAGCTTTTAAGGCGACGAAAGGAGCGTCCGCAGGGGACGAAATAAATGATGCGGCTGGCGGCGGGATCTTTGGCGACCCACGCACGGCTGATTTCGGCGTCGCAGATGATGCAGTAGACCGGCTCATAGCCAGCGGCATCGGCGGCAACAGCCGGCAGCATGAAGGAGGTGACCATGGGCAGCGGTTTTGTGCGCATTTTTTCGATCAGCGCGGCACCGATGCCTTTGCGGATAAGCGAGTCCATCAGGTGAACCTGATACGTTGTGTGCGACAGGTCGCGCAGCGGATAGAAGGGGGCGATTTTCTGGAGTTCGTCGAGCAGACCAAAAAGCGGTTTTCCAAGGATTGGAATGCTGCGGATGCGGGAGAGGAATTCATAGGCGTGGCGGGTTTTATCCCAGAGTTTCTTTTCCCTCGGCGAGCAGACGCCTTCGCTCCCGGCGGTCAGAATACCTTCTTCGGCAATGCAGCTCAGCGGATTCGCCGCCCGCTGATGACCGAGGCCCATGTCCGCCGAAACCACCCACGCCCGAATGTCGCCGTTCTGAAGCATGAGGGCAGGATGGCGGAGAGGGGACGCAAAAACAAGTCTGGATGCGGCTGTGCGGCATAAGTGCTTGCGTCGAAACGGAGGGCGAACTATCTTTCTGCCTCTTCGGGCCCGTAGCTCAGTTGGTCAGAGCAGGAGACTCATAATCTCTTGGTCCTCGGTTCAAGTCCGAGCGGGCCCATACTCTTTTTCCCGGCAAAACATCGGTCTCAGCCTTTATTTGATGTTCCATGAAAAGATCTGTACTATGCGACGCAGGCGGGTCGGTATGGATCAACGGAACAAGAAGGTTTCACATATGAACAAAAGAAACATTGGCGGAGCGGCGGGTGTTGTTGCATGCGGTTTGATCGCGGTTTCTCTGTTTACCGGGTGTGCGACGTTCGGCGGCAAAGAAAAGCCGGCGATATCCGTGGCTGAGATTGTGCAGATGAGCAAGGCAGGAATGCCTGCGGCGGATATCATCGCGAAACTTCACGAATCCGGCACGATTTACCGGATGAAAGCCAGCGAGCTGGCCGGACTTAAGGAGCAGGGGGTTTCTGCCGAAGTGATCGATTACATGCAGGAAACCTATCTCCGCGCGGTTCAGCACGATCAGCGCTTGCAGGACGACAGCCATTGGACCCGTTCAAATGACAACTACTGGTATGGCGGGACGGCGGCTGACTGGCCGTACGACCCCATTTGGCCCGGACCCGGGGACTCCGAACGCGGTGGCAAATCGCATCACGCCCGGCATTAATTCAGGCAGCTCATACGGCGGCGGGTTACTTCTTTTTCTTCTGCAACTGCGCGGCGCACCAGCGGGACTGCTTGGCGAGGCCGAGCAGAATTTTCGTATCGTTTTCGGTGAGCTTGCCGCGGCTTAAAATGCGGCGCAGGCCGAGCATCATGTGCTCAAGCTTTTCTATTTCGCAGAAGCCGGTTTCAAGCATCATGGCGCTCCACGCTTCGTAGAGCCGCTCGCGCATCGCGCCGTCGGCTTCCGGTGAGCCTTCTTCCGGCGGTTTGTAGGAAGCGTCGTTCGCCAGCAGGAACAGTTCGTAGCAGCAGATCATGACGGCGTGCGAGAGGTTCAGCGAGCGGTAGAGTTCGCTCGACGGAATATTGATGATGTGGGTGCAGACTGCGATCTCTTCGTTGAAGAGTCCTTTGTCTTCGCGGCCGAAAACGAGCGCGGCTTTATGGTGCGCGGCGGAGTCGAGAACGACCGGCGCGATTTCGCGCGGCAGATAGGCGTGGTCGCGGTAGAAACCGGTGCGGGCGCTGGTCCCGGCCACGACGGTGCAGTCGGCGACCGCTTCTTCCAAGGTTTGGAAACGCTGAATCCGGTCGAGCAGATCCTCCGCTTTGTAAGCGAGCTTGCGGGCTTCCGCCCAGTCGAGATGTTCGCCCGGAGAGACCAGTGCGAGATCCGTGATGCCCATATTCATCATGACGCGGCAGATCGAGCCGATATTCCCGGCATATTTCGGGTCGACCAGCACAATGCGGATGTTTTCGAGCGGGTTCATAGGTTGATTTCTGATTTGAGCAGATGAGGGGGTGCGGCTACAATGCAAAAGACGGAAGACAAATCCTATGAAACGCAAAAACATTGTGTCCGGGCTGGGAGTCCTCCTCCTGATGGCGGGGTGCGCATCGGTGTCGCAGCAGCGCGCCGTTGTGGCAGACGGAACGATTCAAAACGCCGCGCTCGGATTTTTTGGGTTCAGTTTCCAGATCCCGTCCGGATTCGAGGTGTACAGTCCGGCGGCGAAAAATCCGGCGGAGTACAATGAGTTGCAGCGCATGGCGATCCGTATCTATGACACCAACAAGGCGTATCATCCGCGCGGCAATGAGCAATTCTACGAGAGTTTTCTGCTGATGTCAGATGAAAGCTGCTTTCTGCTGATCACACTCAAGTCTTTCCCCTCGGCGCAGCTCTATAATTCACCCTTTGATGACACGTCGGTTTCGCAGTGGGAGCTTATGCCTCTCTATAATGTGACTGCGAACCGTTCGTTGGCATTGGGCAGAACCCGCCAGCCGGCGGTTTACAGTCGCGGTTCTGCCTATGAGCAGAAGGGCTGGCATTATGCCGATCCGAAGCGCAACAGCGTATTATTCAACTACGAAGCCTGCAAGGTGACGGGTGGCAAACGCGACAGCTACATCCTGATAGGGTTCGCACTGCCTGAAGATGCCAAGGCGCTTACCGCGCCGATGCAACAGATGATGGACGGCATGAAGCTCTGAACCCTGTAAAACGGGGTTGAACTTGCCGCTGATCTTCTGAATACTCCCGCTCAATGGCTGAAACATCCACAACCGCGCTGAAGCCTCTTTGCGTCGACCTCGACGGAACACTGGTCAAGACCGATACCTTTGCTCAGGCGCTTCTGCTTCTCGTCCGCACGCGTCCTGCCGCGCTCTTTGCCATTCCCCGCTGGGCGGCCAACGGGCTGGCCGCTTTTAAACGGCGCATCGCTCAGGAAGTTCAACTCGACTCGGCCGCGCTTCCGTTCCATCCCGGTTTGCTTACCTTTTTGAAGAGCGAGCGCGAAAAAGGGCGCGAACTGCTCTTGGTGACCGCTTCTGATGCGCTGCCTGCCCGCGCCGTCGCCGCGCACCTCGGTCTTTTTTCCGATGTCATGGCGAGCGACGGCGTTACCAATCTCAAAGCCGGACGCAAGCGCGACGCTCTCGTCGCCCGTTTCGGTGAAAAGGGGTTTGATTATGCCGGCAACGCCACCGACGATCTGCCGGTCTGGGAAGCCGCCGCCGGAATCATCGCGGTCAATCCCTGCGCGCCGGTGCGCCGTGCGCTCAAAAATCGTCCCGCGCGGATTTTTGAAGACCGTCCGGCTAAAGTGAAGTCCTGGTTTAAGGCCATCCGCGTGCACCAGTGGACAAAAAACATCCTCGTCTTTCTGCCGATGCTGCTGGCGCACGAGTTTTCCACGCCCTCGCTGTACATCAAAGCCGCGCTGGCTTTCTTTGCCTTCAGTTTTGCCGCCTCGGCCATTTATATTTTCAACGACCTCTTTGATCTGCATGCGGATCAACACCATCCGCGCAAAAAGAACCGTCCGTTCGCGGCGGGCAATCTGAACCTGCTCGCCGCGGCCGTTACAGGCCCGCTGCTGGTGCTGGCGGCGCTCGGCGTTTCGCTACTTCTGCCCGCCGCTTTCACCGCCGTGCTTCTGCTTTATCTCGTCATCACCACGCTTTACTCATGGCGGCTCAAACAGATCGCGCTTCTCGATGTGATGACACTGGCCGGACTCTACGCCATCCGCATTCTCGCGGGCACGGCGGCGTACGGTGTTGAAACCTCGACATGGCTGATCGCCTTTTCCATTTTCCTTTTCTTCAGTCTTGCCATGGTCAAGCGCTATGCCGAACTGCGCGAAGCCTCGGAAAGCAGTTCCGAGTCGGTGCGTGTGCGTGGTCGCGGCTACTGCGAAGCCGACCTGCCGTTGCTGGCGGGCTTCGGCGCGGGCAGCGGGTGCGTCGCCGTGCTGGTGCTCGCGCTCTATATCAACAGCGAAAAGGTTGTGCAGTTCTATAAAAACCCGGCCATGCTTTGGCTGCTCTGCCCGCTGTTTCTTTACTGGATCGCCCGCATCTGGCTGCTCGCCAGCCGCGGCGAACTCTCTGACGATCCGCTTGACTTCGCCGCCCGCGACCGGCAGACGTGGATCATCGGCGCGCTCAGCGCCGCCGTTTTAATTCTCGGAAGCATTCTATGAAACCGACTCTCGTGATCATGGCCGCCGGTATCGGCAGCCGCTATGGCGGACTCAAACAGATCGACCCCGTCGGCCCGTCCGGCGAAATCGTCCTCGACTATTCCGTGTACGACGCCATTCAGGCCGGCTTCGGCAAAGTCGTCTTCATCATCCGTCCCGACATCGAAGAGGCCTTCAAAGAAGTCATCGGCCACAAGCTCGATGGAAAAATTCAGGTCGAATATGTTTTCCAAACCTTGGACAAACTTCCCGCCGGGTTTGCTGTTCCGGAAGGCCGCACCAAACCGTGGGGTACCGGACAGGCTGTACTGATGGCCGCGCCCGTGGTTCACGAGCCTTTTGCCGTCATCAACGCCGACGACTTTTACGGCCGCGAGTCCTTCAACGTCATCGCGAAAAAGCTGATGACGATGGATGTGAACAGCACGGATTTCTGCATGGCCGGGTTCTATATCAAAAACACTCTCTCGCCGAACGGTGGCGTGGCGCGCGGGTATTGCAAGGTGCAGGACGGCAAGCTCTGCCGTATCACCGAACGCTATAACATCGAGCGCAGATCGAACGGAATCATCCGCTATGACGGCGGGAAGATGGCCGATACCGACATCGTTTCCATGAACACCTGGGGCTTCACGCCGCGCTTGTTTGATTTTCTGGAGCGCGGCTTCGCCGACTTCCTCGCGAACAAAGGCGCGGAACTCAAAAGCGAATTTTACCTGCTCGAAGTCGTCGACGGCATGATCCAGCACGGCGAAGCCAAAGTGGCCGTTCTGCCCACCAACGAAAAATGGATGGGCGTCACCTATGCGGAAGACAAACCGCAGGTCATGGCCGGTATCCGCGCTTTAGTCGCCACCGGAATCTATCCTTCCAACCTTTGGGCGTAAAATCTTCCGAGCATTGGAAGAACCGCGCCCACCGTGCGCGGCTACAGAAGATTTCTCCACTATGGGTGCCTGTCACGCCGTAGCGTGAAACGCGAAGGAGGACGGGCGGGCTCCGGTGAGCTTCACCGAACCGTGACCGCGCCGATTCCAAACATTGGAAGAATCATGCCTCGCGGAGCCGCAAAGAATTGTGGCCGCGATCCATGATCGCGGAACCGAGGTCGAGGACCTCGGCTACAAGGTGGAACGCGCCGTCCCGGCGCGTTTAAGCGTGCGCGGAGCGCCCGCTCCACCAGATGCTTTTCCAAGCCTTGGAAACCGGAAGGCGGTTGCTCTCTTCGCCCCTTCCTGCTAAAACATCCCCGTACTCGGATTTGGTTGATCGGCGACTTTGCCTAACACCGGAATCCTCGTGATAGGAAGAGTCGTTTTTGTCTAATCAACAGTTAGGTAATATATGGATACTTATACATTATTTTCGACAATAGTAGGGCTGAGTACATTTATCCTAATATTCATACTAGCCTACGCACTCAGGCTTCGTACTAGAAACCCATGGCTTGCATGGGGAATTTCCGGAATGGTTCTTCCTGTCTTTGTTCTCATTGATGAATTCTTACTGCCTTATTCGGGCGGAGGGGCATCCTTCTTTCCGTTGTCGCTAATATTTGCTATCGGCTACGGCGCAATGATAGGCGGTGCGGGGGTATACGCTTCATCTTTTAACAAAAAAATTAAACAAGGACCTAACCAATCAAGTGAGCCTACGTGAAACTCGTCGCATTTTTATGCAAAGCACAATCCACGAGGCCCCTTTCAGACATTCTAAAGCCCGAAAGTTCCGGGCTGGTTGAATTCACAAACTTTGGCGGCGCGGCTGACGATGCGATAGCCGCGGATGCGCAGGTATTCCGGTGTGGCGGAGCTGGTCTGTTCGTCAGCTGAAAGCTTCACCAATTCGAATCCGTCGTTTTTAACCTTTAGATTTTTGACGGTCACTTTCGCGCCATCACAGGCTTTGATCACCAGTGCGGAGCCCGCCGTGATCTCGACGTTTTCAAGCGTGATGTCTTTGCCGTCGAGGACGAGCGTAGCGTCGCCGGAAATTGTGCCGCCTTTGATTTTTTCGCGGACTTCGGCGAGGGTCATGGCGAACGACGGACGCAGCAAAACGCGCGGGCCGGGCGTGAACGGGATGCCGAGGATCAATTCTTCTTTGGCTGTTTCAACTTTTACACCGGCGGCGGCGAGTCTCATGCGGCCGGCGAGATAGAAGTCGGATTCGGCAGTGGTGCCGGATTCCGGCGTTCCGCCCGCCGCGTGTTTGGCGGCGGCGTCTTTGATATTGTTTTTATTGGCCGAGAAGGACCACTTGCGGTCGAAAATGGTGACGCCGACTTTTTCATCCGGGCCGAACAGCTTCGGCAGATCCTGCATCATCGTTTCAAGGCGGGTCGGGCTCTTGAATGTGGTTTTGGTTCCGTCGGCGTACTTCGGGTTGACGAATTCGGCGATGATGCCGCGGGTGCGCTCAAGGATTTTGACATAGGAGGCCAGCCGGATGACCAGCACGTTAATGTTGCCGGGGAACATGGAGAAGCCCTGTTCATTTGGCACGTCGCCCTGCGGGCTGACGGTGGCGCGCAACAGCGGGTCGAGCTGGTTGTATTCGACGTTGAGCGTCAGTTCGGTTTTCCCCTTCACCAGTTTGGCCAGTCCGCCGACCGCTTCGCCGGGGATGCGGTTGACGGCAATGGAGTTGAAATCGAAACCTTTTTCGACCGAGACGCCGAGCGCGGCGGGCAGGGCGTTGAAGACCTGTCCGTTGGTGTCCTGAATGAAAACGAAATGCTCGATTCCCTGCTTCTGAAGCTTGGCGGCAAGGCCGCTGGTGTGGAGCAGCATGTGGATATCGCCGTGGCCGTGCGGCTTGAGGATGAGTTTATATTTTTCCTGCAGCGCGAGGCGTCCGTCATTGTCGGCGATGGCCGGAACCAGTTCCTGCTTCAAAATGTGAACCTGCTCTTTTTTCAGACCGAACCAGTTGTTGGCTTCGAGCGCGGCGACCGTTTTGGCATTGGTGTCGTCGGATGTCATGATGATGAACGGCACCGACTTCGGCTGTTTCATACGCGCCTCCATTGCCTTGAGGCAGGCGGCGTAGTGAGCGAGATAGGACGTGGCCTCGGTCACTTCGACCGGAATATCGAGTTTGATGCCGGAATAGCCCAGCCGTTCACCGAGTCCTCCAGCAACCAGCACCACGGCAGTCTTGTCGAAATGGTTTTTGCCCAGCGCTTCGTAACGATCGTAAGCGGCATTGAATTGCGTCAGATCAACCTTGTCCGGCTGATGCGGCACAAAACCCTCGAACGGATTGGCTCCGATCTTGGCTTCGGCCAGAAGTTTCCGGGCATTGGAAATATAACCGGTCAATCCACCGGGGTAGGAACCGTTGATCCGCGCTAGGCTGTTCAGGAAAGCGGCCTTGGCTTCATCGTTGGTTCCGGGGGCGTCCCAGTTGGCAAATAGATGTTCCTGGCCGTTGGTCATTAATTCGGCGATCATCTCCTGATGGTTTTTGTCTTGGCTCAAATCAGGAATATGCATGGATGTTTTCTCCTCAAAATTGAAATGACAGACTATGTAGAAAGGAGAACTAAAATCAATGCGCGAGGGGATAAAATGTCGTTTTGGAATATCTTGCTCTTGCGCTTTTAGGCAATCCTCCCGATACTCCCGCATTCCTCGCTTTTTTAGCCCGGGTGGCGAAATGGTATACGCAAGGGACTTAAAATCCCTTGGCCGCAAGGCCGTGCGGGTTCGAGTCCCGCCCCGGGCACGTTTTTTCAAACAGCAGTCCTTGCCGAGGCCGCGCCCTGACAGGTTGGAAAAACAAAAAAGCCCTCACAGCCGCAAGCGATTGTGAGGGCCCAGATTCTTTCGTTGTCGAAAGAACCCGAGAGGCAGAGAAGCCGGCAACAAACCCCTAAGTGTCTTCTTCCCTGAAACTCTAATAGCGCACTATACATTTTTGTAGCAGAGACGAAAGGAATTTTATGTAGGGACTTTCCCTACACCACGGACGGCTGTTTTTGGGAAACTTGATGCGGGTCAATGTGGCGGATCGGGAGTTCTGGTAGACTGTTTTCCAATCAATGGGAGAACCGTAATGAAGCGCAAAATCATAGAAATAGACGAGGGAAAGTGCAATGGTTGCGGGGTCTGTGTCACCGGTTGCGCCGAAGGAGCGCTCGTCATCGTGAACGGCAAAGCAAAACTGGTGAACGAAGTTTTTTGCGATGGGCTCGGTGCCTGTATCGGGGAATGCCCGACAGGCGCTTTAAAAATTATTGAACGGGAAGCCTTGGAATTTGACGAGGCTGCCGTGCAGAAAAAGCCCATGAATCCGACGGGATGTCCCGGTCTTCAAATCCGGTTCGGGCAGCAGAAGGCGGCGGCGAAGCCCGTTGAGTCGACGGTTTCGGGGCAGGTCATACCGTCCGAGCTTAATCAGTGGCCGACACAACTGCATCTGGTGCCGCCGGTCGCGCCGTTTTTCAAAAACCGCGAACTGGTCGTGCTCAGCACCTGTTCGCCGTCGGCCTCGCCGGATGTCAACTGGCGGTTTATCCGCGGTCGCGCTATCGCTGTCGCCTGTCCGAAGCTCGACCGCACGGAAGGTTATGTTGAAAAGCTGACAGAGATTTTGAAGTTGAACGGCATTCCAAAAGTGATCGTTGTCCGTATGGAAGTTCCCTGCTGCGGCGGGCTCACCATGATGGTCAAAGAAGCCGCACGGCAAAGCGGGCGCACCGATCTGATTGTCGAAGAGGCGGTGATTGGTCTTGACGGCGAATTGCGCGAAATTAAAGCTCTGTAGCGTTGAGGCCCACGTCGTCCGCAGTTAGAGGACGACGTGGCAATGCCTCGTTGCTGAATTCCTCAGCGCCGATGTCTCTTGGTCCGGACCGCACGCGGCCGAACACATCGTCATTTATTGCCGGGGAGACCTCGATCGCCGCATCGATGGCGGGACTCGAATCCGTTAAACGCCAAAGGCTCCGGCCGTCTTCCGGACGGTACAGGCGGGGGTCTTCGCGTCGGAACCAGTCGGCCCATTCATTGCCAAAGGCCGTCCCGAAATTGTATCCGATATTGTCATGCGCATGCAGACTGCGGACGAGCTCGAGGTTTACGAGGGGCGCGGATCGGGACTTGGTGCGGATGACCATGTTGTTGACGAAGGTGCATTCATTCGGAGTGTATATGCGCACCTTGTCCTCCTTGAGGCCGAACTGGAGCGGCGCGCAGTCGACCCAGGTATTAAAGGCGATCCAGGCTCGCGTGGGCGCAACGGACGTAAGGCTGTCGTATTCCTTGCCGATTTTCTCCGTGGTCGGCGTGTCGAACGTGCCGGGAATCAGAGCCAGGGGCGCTTCGTACTTCGTGCCCGTCAGGCCCTGAAAATAGTTGTTGAAGATGCGGTGATCGAAGCCATAGAACCTGACTCCGCCGCGGCTGGGCCCGCCGTCGGCGGCGAGGATGAAATTGCCCGAGACCTCATTGCGGTTCCCCAGCCTGAGGCAGATCGTGCCGCGGCAGTTGAGGAGCGTGTTGCGGCGGACCACGTTGTCCGATGACTTCAGCGACATGATCTCGGCTTCGCCGCTGCATTGCTCCAGAAGGTTGTCCTCAATGATCGTGAACGAGCTTTGGCCGCTGGCACCGAGATCATTGCCGCCGGTACGGATGGTCTCATGGCCGTTCTCGCCGTTGGCGTAGATGACATCGCGGAAGTGGTTGTGGTCAATGCGGTCATACTGTGAACAAACAAGTGCGGCATCATCACCGCGGACAAAGACATGGCTGCCGCGATTGACCTTGCGCTCGAATAGATTGTGATCAATGCGGTTGTGCGCACTCTGAATGCCGATCACATAGACCCAATGCTCCCAGTGCCGCGGCTTGTCGCGCTCCTGCAGACGGAAGCAGTTCCGGGTCACGCGAACTTGCCGGCAGTTATCGAGGAGCACGGATGGTTTGTCGGCATCGTGCGTCAGAACGAAACCATCAAGCGTCAGATATTCGCAATCTTTGATGGCAAAACCGGCTACGCCGCCAATCACCGCCTGACCGCGATGTTCAGCGCGAATAACGATCGGAGCCTCGGCCGTGCCGCGTTTTCCCTCGATGCGTATTGTGCGCGCCGTCTCGTATGAACCATCGGCCAGCAGAACCGTTGCACCCGGGCCAAGACCCTGTATCGCCTTTTCCAGCTCGTTCAGTGATTTGACGGTCAGCGTCGCGCTTTGGGCTTGGGCAACAAGCAGGTACCCGATGATCGCCAAGAGCCAGCTCAGCTTTCCAGTATTCCAGCGTTCCATTAATCCTCTTCCCACGAATATCCACTGTTCGCGCGCGGCTCTACTTTTTCGACGATTTTATCCTTCAACTGCTGAAAATGCTTCTCCGTTGCTCTGGAAAGAGCCTGACAGGCATAGGTGAACTCTTTCGCTTCGCTTGTGACGACGGAGTAGAACTTGGAGTCGATCAGCGAACTTTCGATCTGGAGCGCCGTCTTGAGACATTCGAATTCAGACTGCTTGCTACCACGGGCCCAGCTCAAAGCAGTGTGAATTACCGCAAGCTGTTCGGCGACATTTGTGCTGGCGAACTCGCCGAGGTTCCAGAATAGGCTGCCGTTATCAAGCAACTTGTTCAGGGAGGTCAGTATGGACGAGTGTTCCCGCTCCTCTTTGGCCAGAGCAGACCACAGGGAACTGCTCTGCGGATGCATGGCGGCATACAGATCGTATAGCTCGCCGATCATTGATTCATGGGCGGCGAGGTCATTCAGTATCTGACGCTGCGCCTGTATGATGCGGTCTTTCATGTGGACCTTTCTTTTCCGGCATGTCCGGCTAGGCTAGGTTGCCAACGCTGTAAATATAGCGCGCCGGCTCGAAGGCGGCAAACCGGAACTGCTGTTTGGTCATTTGCGGCACATCCGGCTTTCCAATGTTCCATCGTTCCATTAATTCTTATACCCATGAATATTCACTGGCTACAGCATGTGCCGTTCGAAGGGCTTGGTTGTATCGAGCCGTGGTTGATTGAAAACGGCCACGCCGTTTCCTGCACGCGGCTTTGGGCTGGCGACAGACTTCCAGACATTGAAAACATTGACGGGCTGATTGTGATGGGCGGGCCGATGGGCGTTTATGACGAAGCCATCTATTCGTGGCTGGCGGAAGAAAAAGCATTCATCCAACAAATCATCGCGCAAAATAAGCCGGTGCTCGGCATTTGTCTCGGCGCGCAGCTCATCGCCGAAGTGCTCGGTTCCCGCGTCACTCGCTTGCGCGAGCAAGCGGCTGGCAACGTTTGGAAAAACAGTCAGCGCGAAATCGGCTTCTTCCCGGTGGCCGGCGACGGGAAAATATTTCCGGAAGAGTTCACGGCGTTTCACTGGCACGGCGACACCTTTGGTATTCCGGAAGGAGCCGTACATCTGGCGTCGAGCGCGGCCTGCGAGAATCAGGCGTTTATCTATAAAGACAACGTGCTGGCACTCCAGTTCCACCTTGAGACGACCGAACAGAGCCTGCTGTCGCTCTATGCGCACTGCAAAGACGAAGTGACTTGCGGGCCGTTTATCCAGACCTTGGAAAAGATGAAACCGTTTTTTCCGATGCTTGGGGAAGCCAATGTCCTCATGCGGGAACTGCTCAAGCGACTATTTGTCTAAGAGATTTTGGGAATGGTTTATTCCAACCTTTGGAAAAATTTGAAGTGACCGGCACCGCCGGTTTGACTTGTTAAAACGGCTGTTTTGATTTATCACTCAGCGCAGGTTTTTCTTTAAGAAGAAGTTCCGTCTGGTCATCGTCTGTACGGCGAACCGCACGCGTAGCGCCTGTCTCGCCGACTACCTCAACCATTACCTTTCGCGCAATACCGCCCCGGATCGCTCAAACGCATTAAGGTCATGTCGGCGGGCACGAAGGCGGTGAGCGGCGGGCGGGTGAACGACGTCGTTGCGCTGATCGCGCGAAAGAACGGCGTGAGTCTGGCCCGGCAGGGGAGGCGGTCAGCCGAAGTTTCCAGCGCAAGGGACAGATTTATATTGATGCCGCCGGAGCGGATGAAGATACGTTGCTGAATATCGTGCTTGAAGCGGGTGCCGATGAGATGCGCCGAAAGGCCAAATGGATCCAAAGCGGTAAAGGGATTGGGGAAAGTCTCTGCGTCCACGTCGCTTGCGGTTCTTCCCGAGATCGGCGATTTGTCCCTTCAGGAAGTCGCCGGAATTTCAACCTCGTCCGAGCATGAGATTTTTCCAATGGTTGGAAATTCTAAGCTACTCTAACACATCGGTTTTACAGGAATTTAACTTGGCAAAGTCCGCCTTGTTCATTATATTTTGAACAATCTGAATTATCAGGAGGAGTCTCCATGAAACCGGCGCTTTCAGAACTCGAAAAAGAGGTCGTCGACATTTTTGTGCGTATCGCCGGGGTGCTGAGCCTGCCGCGTTCGGTCGGCGAGCTCTACGGTATCCTTTTTATCTCCCCGGAACCGATGTGTATTGACGATCTGATGCTCAAGCTGAAAATCAGCAAAGGCTCTACCAGCCAAGGACTTAAGATTCTGCGCTCCTTCGGAGCAGTCAACCCGGTTTATGTGGCGGGCGATCGCCGGGATTTCTATGCGGCGGAAGCCGAACTGCGTAAGATCGTCGCCGGTTTTGTCAACGAACAGGTTCGTCCTCACTTGGATAACGGCAAAGCTCGCATGGCCCGGATTGAAGGGCTGATTGACGCGGAAGAGACTGGACGGAAGGAATTTATTGCCGAGCGGATCGAACGATTGCAGGGATGGCAGAAGCGCGCCGGAGCGCTCCTTCCTTTTGCGCTTAATTTCATAAAACCTGAATAAATGAACGAAACCCCGTTAACTTTATCTGCCGTCTGGTATTGCGTAAGGACGCAAACCAAGCGCGAGCATATTGCCGCCGGGCAGCTTGAACGGTTGGCGGGAATTGAGGTGTTCTGTCCGCGCATCCGCTTCCAGCGCAATACCAAGCGCGGCAAGGTCTGGTTCGAAGAGGCTCTGTTCCCCGGCTATTTGTTCGCCCGGTTTGATATGTCGACCATGCTTCGCGCCGTTTCCAGCGCCTATGGCGTGCGGGGACTGGTACGTTTCGCCGGAGAGTGCGCACAGGTTCCCGATTTTGTGATGAGTACGCTGCGGAGCGCGGCGGACGGCGTGGTTGTGATCAAAGAGCCCACGCTGAAAACGGGCGACAAAGCCATGATCAGCGAAGGAGCGATGCGTGGACTGCGCGCCGTCGTGACGCAGGTTCTGCCCGGCGGTGAGCGCGTGAAGATTTTGATGGACCTGATGGGAACTGCAGTGGAGGCCGAAGTGCCGATGGATGCGCTGGAGCCCGCTGCGTGAGATAGAAATTTCGCAATTGACTGCGAAATACATAGAAAACGTCGAAAAGGAAGGTTTCGGGCGAAAATCCCCGAGCGACCGCGGGCGGCAGCCTGTTCGGAGGATACAGTGAAAATATTCGTAACAGGAACGGCCGGATTTATCGGCATGCATCTGGCCGAGTCGCTTCTGAAGGACGGCCATGAAGTGGTCGGCATCGATAATTTTAATGACTACTACGATATATCCTTGAAAGATGCGCGCAGCGCCCGTCTGGAAGGACGCAAGGGATATACTGCGGTTCAGGGCGATCTGGCGGACTATGAACTGCTCGCGATGCTATGCCGCGAACACAAGTTTGATCGCGTGTGTCACCTGGCGGCACAGGCCGGGGTGCGTTATTCCATTCAGAATCCGGCGGCCTATCAGAAGGCCAATCTGGAAGGGCACCTGAATATTCTGGAGGCCTGCCGCCATGCGAAAATCCCGCGGCTGGTTTATGCCTCCAGTTCCAGTGTGTACGGCGGAAACAAAAAGATTCCGTTCAGCGAGACTGATCCAGTGGACAATCCGATCAGTCTGTATGCGGCGACCAAGAAGGCGGACGAGCTGATGAGCCATACCTACACGCATTTGTACGGCTTGCAGACGGTCGGTCTGCGCTTTTTCACGGTGTACGGTCCGTGGGGCCGGCCGGATATGGCCTACTGGACGTTTACCGAGGCGATGCTGAAGGGTAAGTCGATCCCGGTTTTTAACCACGGCAAGATGGAGCGCGATTTCACCTACATCACCGATATTGTCGCCGGCGTGAAGGCGGCGCTGTTTGCCGAGGGACTGGAGCCGTACGAAATTTTTAATCTAGGCAACAGCAAGCCGGAAAACCTGATGGATTTTATCAAGACGCTGGCGGGCGCGCTTGGTGTGGAGCCGAAGATGGAAATGCTACCGATGCAGCCGGGCGATGTTCCGGTGACGTTCGCCGATGTTTCCAAGGCCCGGAAAAAGCTGGGCTACGACCCGGCCACTCCGATTTCAAAGGGGCTCCCTGAATTTGTGAAGTGGTACACGGAATACTTTAACCGATAACTGTTAACTCAACCAAAGGTTGCGCATGAAAAAAGCACTCATCACCGGAATAACCGGACAAGACGGATCGTATCTCGCAGAACTGCTGCTTGATAAAGGCTACGAAGTTCACGGGATCATTCGCCGAGCCAGTTCGTTCAACACCGACCGGATCGACCATCTCTACAAAGACCGGCACGAGACCGGCGTAAAGATGTTTCTGCATTACGGCGACCTGACCGACTCGAGCAATCTCAATCGGCTGATCGAAAAAATTCATCCGTCGGAAATCTACAACCTCGGCGCGCAGTCGCATGTGCAGGTTTCTTTTGAGGTTCCGGAATACACCGCCGAAGTGGACGGTATCGGAACGTTGCGCCTGCTCGACGCCATCCGCGAAACCGGCGTGAACTGCCGGTTCTATCAGGCATCCACATCCGAACTCTACGGAATGGTGCAGGAAGTTCCGCAGACGGAGACCACGCCATTTTATCCGCGCTCGCCGTACGCGGTGGCCAAGCAATACGGTTTCTGGATCGTCAAAAACTATCGCGAAGCCTATGGCCTGCACGCCAGCAACGGCATTCTCTTCAACCACGAATCGCCCCGCCGCGGCGAAACGTTTGTTACCCGCAAGATCACCATGGCGGTGGCGCGCATTTCCCGCGGTTTGCAGGAATGCCTCTACATGGGGAACATCAACGCCCTGCGCGACTGGGGCTATGCGCCCGACTACGTCCTGATGATGTGGATGATGCTTCAACAGGACAAACCGGATGATTATGTTGTTGCCACTAACGAGATGCATACCGTCCGCGAATTCATCGAAAAATCGTTTGGACATGTCGGGATTAAAATCTTGTGGGAAGGCGAGGGCGTCAAAGAGGTCGGCAAAAACAAAGCCACCGGCGAGATCGTCGTCCGCATGGACGAACGCTATTACCGCCCGGCCGAAGTGGAACAGCTGCTCGGCAATCCGGCCAAAGCCAAAAAACAGCTCGGCTGGGAACCGAAAGTAAAATTTGAAGAACTCGTCAAAATCATGATGGACGGGGATCTGAAAATTCTCGATGGCGCTCCTTATTCCAAAGGATTCTGAGGAGAGTTTTGTGAAAAAAGATTCAAAAATCTATATTGCCGGTCACTTGGGTCTTGTTGGCGGAGGAATCTGGCGGGCATTTGAACGCCATGGTTATACGAACCTGATCGGGCGCTCCATTGAGGAAATGGATCTGATGAATCAGGCTGAGGCGGATGCCTTCTTCTCCAAAGAGAAGCCGGAGTACGTGGTGCTGGTGGCGGCAAAAGTCGGCGGCATTCACGCCAACAACACCTACCGCGGACAGTTCATTTATGAAAACCTCATGATTGAACTGAACGTCATTCACACGGCGTACAAACACGGCGTCAAAAAACTGCTCTTCCTTGGATCGAGCTGCATTTATCCCAAGCTGGCGCCGCAGCCGATTAAAGAAGAGGCACTGTTAACCGGCCCGCTCGAGCCGACCAACGAACCATATGCCATTGCCAAAATCGCGGGCATCCGGTTGTGCGACGCCTATAACCGGCAGTACGGCACGAACTTCATCTCCGCCATGCCGACCAATATGTATGGACCCGGCGACAACTATCATCCTGAAAATTCCCACGTTCTTCCGGCGCTGATCCGTCGTTTTCACGAAGCCAAAGTGAGCGGTGCCGCGGAGGTGGTTTGCTGGGGAACCGGTTCGCCGTTGCGCGAATTTTTATACAGCGACGACCTTGCCGAAGCGTGTGTGTTCCTTGTCGAGAAAGCCAACTACAAAGACATGGCCTTCACCGATGAGTCGGGAACGGTACAGTCGCATATCAATGTCGGCTCGGGCAAAGAGGTCACGATCAAACAGCTGGCCGAAACAGTCAGAGACGTTGTCGGATTTAAAGGGAAAATCTCCTGGGATTCGAGTAAGCCTGACGGCACGCCGCGCAAGCTGATAGATTCTTCCCGAATCAATGCACTCGGCTGGACTTCCCAAGTGACTCTCAAAGAGGGGATCACCCGCGCTTATCAGGATTTCCTTTCACGAGTTTAGATGAATTCTGCGGGCAATATTTTGATTGTCGGATGTAACGGCCAGCTCGGCACGGACTGTATGTCGGTGTTGGGAAAAAAAGCCGTCGGAATCGATCTTCCCGACATAAATATCGCCGATCGTTTCCAATGTTTGGAAAAACTGGACGTGGTTGCTCCGGCGGTCATCGTGAATTGCGCGGCCTACACCGCTGTCGATGCCTGCGAAACCGATCCGGCCTGCTGGAAGGTGAATGCGGACGGCCCGAAACATCTGGCGGAGTGGGCCGCGCCCAACGGGGCGTTTCTGGTGCATGTCTCGACCGACTATGTTTTTGACGGGAATAAGCCCCTGTTTCAGGTTTATACCGAAACCGAAAATCCTGCGCCGGTTTCCGAATACGGGAAATCCAAACTGGCGGGCGAGCAGGCCGTTCTGGAAAGCGGAGCAAATGCCGCCATCCTGCGCACGGCATGGCTCTACGGGGCGCACGGGAAAAATTTTCTGAAAACCATGCTGCGGCTGGCGTTGCAAAATCCGGAGCGCGGAATTCGTGTGGTGAACGATCAGTTTGGTTCGCCGACATGGTCGTACACGCTGGCGCGGCAGATCGCGGCGGTTGTTGATGCCAGAGCGACCGGCCTTTTCCACGCAACGTCGGAAGGGTATTGCAGCTGGTACGATCTGGCCGGACGCTTTCTTCAACTGATGAACGTGCCGTATCGCATGGCGCCCTGCACAACAGCTGAATATCCGACGCCTGCAAGCCGTCCGAAAAATTCCATTTTGGAAAACGTTGCATTGAAGCGGTTGGGGCTGAATGTTTTTGACAACTGGGAAACGGAACTGAAGCATTTCGTCAACGGACACCGCGCATCATTGATCAGCGAGATAAAAGGATCACTGAAATGAAAAAAATACTGGTGACGGGCGGAGCGGGGTTTATCGGTTCAGCGGTTTGCCGCTATCTGGTGAAAGAAAAAAACATCAGCGTGCTGAATGTCGACAAACTCACCTACGCGGGCAACACGGAATCGCTGAAGGAAATTGATCAAAGCCCGCTTTACCGGTTTGCGCAGGCGGATATTTGCGATCGGGAAAAAATCGCCGGACTTTTTGCCGCGTTTCAGCCGGACGCGGTGATGCATCTGGCGGCCGAGTCGCATGTAGATCGTTCGATTGACGGGCCGGCGGCATTTATTGAAACCAATATCGTCGGCACCTATACGATGCTCGACTGCGTCCGTGAATATTGGAGCGGACTTTCCAATGATCGGAAACAGGCGTTCCGCTTTCACCACATTTCAACGGATGAAGTGTACGGGTCGCTGGGAGACGAAGGATTTTTTCAGGAGACGACGCCTTATGATCCGCGCTCGCCGTATTCAGCGAGCAAGGCCTCCAGCGACCATCTGGTGATGGCTTGGCACCATACTTACGGCCTGCCGACGGTTATCACAAACTGTTCGAACAACTATGGCCCCTATCACTTTCCGGAAAAACTGATTCCGCTGGTGATCCTGAATGCTCTGGATCAAAAGCCGCTTCCAATCTATGGGAAGGGCGACAACATCCGAGACTGGCTCTATGTGGAAGATCACGCCCGTGCGCTGGTTCTTGCCGTTGAAAAGGGCGTTCCCGGCGAAACCTATAACGTCGGCGGACGGAACGAGCGAACCAACCTCGAGGTGGTTGAAACCATCTGCAGAATTTTGGATGAACTGAAGCCGCGCCAGAACGGAACCTATAAAGATTTGATCACGTTCGTGAAAGACCGCCCCGGTCATGATCAACGCTATGCGATTGATGCAACCAAGCTTGAAACAGAGCTCGGCTGGCGCGCGCTAGAGGATTTCGACAGCGGTATCCGACGCACGGTACAGTGGTATCTGGATAACGAGTGGTGGTGGGGCCCGATTCGTTCCGGCAAATATGCCGGTGAGCGGCTGGGGAAATCTTAAGTTAAACGGAGGCTGAATCTATGAGAAAAGGAATCATTCTGGCTGGCGGATCGGGAACGAGGCTTCATCCCTTGACACGGGTGGTCAGCAAACAACTGCTGCCGGTTTACGATAAACCAATGGTCTATTATCCGCTGTCGGTTCTGATGCTGGCGGGGATTCGCGAAATCCTCATCATCAGCACACCACACGACCTGCCGATGTTCCGGGAGTTGCTCGGAAGCGGCGAGCAGTGGGGGCTCTCGTTCAGCTATGCCGAACAGCCGAAGCCCGAAGGATTGGCGCAGGCTTTTTTAATCGGCGAAAAATTTATCGGCAAAGACCCGGTGTGCATGGTGCTGGGCGATAATATTTTTTACGGACACGGCTTCGGCGGCATGTTGAAAAACGCGGACGAGCGCGTCGAGGGCGGAACCATCTTTGCCTATCCGGTTCTCGATCCGGAACGCTACGGGGTCGTAGAGTTTGATTCAAACGGCAAGGCGCTGTCGATCGAGGAAAAGCCGACTAAGCCGAAATCGCACTACGCTGTGCCGGGGCTCTATTTCTATGACAACCGGGTTGTTGAGATGGTCAAACACCAAAAACCTTCGGCACGCGGTGAACTGGAAATCACGACGATCAATCAGCGGTATCTTGAAGCGGGCAAGTTGCATGTTGAAGTGCTGGGTCGCGGATTCGCCTGGCTGGACACCGGCACACACGAATCGCTGCAGCAGGCCGGGAGTTATGTGGAAACCATCGAAGCGCGGCAGGGGTTGAAAATCTCCTGCGTCGAAGAAATTGCCTGGCGGAAAGGATTTATCAACTCCGCACAGCTCGAAAAGCTCGGACGAGAACTCTCCAAAAACCAGTATGGGCAGTATCTTCTCCGGCTCCTTAAGGAAGGAAAAAACAGTTGATATGCTAATCTATTACTGAGGGTGAAATTATGATCATTATCAAAACAGATATCCATGAGGTGAAACTGCTCAAGCCGAGTGTCTTTCCGGATGACCGTGGTTTTTTTCAGCAGACGTATCACGAAAAACAATACCACGAGATGGGCCTCACTGCGCACTTTGTGCAGGATAACTGGTCGCGCTCAGCCTGCGGCGTGTTGCGCGGACTGCATTACCAGCTTCGAAATGCGCAGGATAAGCTCGTTTCTGTCGTTCGCGGCGAAGTATTTGATGTCGCGGTGGATATCCGCCAAGGTTCTCCAACCTTTGGGAGATGGGTCGGCACCATCCTGTCAGAAAAAAATCACCATCAGCTTTTTATTCCGCAAGGGTTCGCGCACGGATTCTGCGTGCTGAGTAGCGAAGTCGACATGGTTTACAAATGCAGCGACTTCTACACGCTGAGCGATGAATACGCCTTGCGCTGGAATGACTCGGACGTTGGAATTCAATGGCCCGGTCAGGACTTTCTCGTCTCAGAAAAAGATCAGAAGGCCCCGCTTCTAAAAAACATACCGCCACATCAGCTACCGATTTTTGGAGGCAAATCATGAAAAAGAATCTGCTGTCTTCGGCCGACTTTAAAATCGGCATCATCGGGCTCGGGTACGTCGGCCTGCCGCTGGCGGTCGAATTCGGCAAAAAGTTTCCAACCCTTGGATTCGATATCAACAAAGCCCGGGTGGCTGAGCTGGCCTCCGGCAAAGACCATACTCTGGAATGCTCTCCGGAAGAGATGGCGGGATCAAAACATTTGTCTTATTCGACGGATTTGTCAGATCTGTCGGCATGCAATGTGTTTATCGTCACAGTTCCCACTCCTGTCGACAAATCCAACCGCCCCGACCTGACCCCGTTGATCAAAGCCAGCGAAACGGTCGGCAAAGTCATCTCCAAAGGCGATGTGGTGATTTACGAATCCACCGTTTATCCGGGCGCGACGGAAGAAGACTGTATTCCGGTGGTGGAAAAAGTTTCCGGGCTCAAATTCAACAAGGATTTTTTTGCAGGCTACAGTCCGGAGCGCATCAACCCCGGCGACAAGCAGCGCCGTTTGACCAACATCGTGAAAATCACCTCGGGTTCCACGCCGGAAACCGCCGACTTTGTAGATGCTCTTTATCGCAGCATCCTCACGGTCGAGACACACAAAGCGCCGTCCATCAAAGTGGCGGAAGCGGCCAAGGTCATTGAAAATACACAACGCGACGTCAACATCGCTTTGATGAACGAGCTGGCCATGATTTTCAGCCGCATAGGCATTGACACGCTGGATGTGCTGGAGGCTGCCGGATCGAAGTGGAACTTTCTGCCGTTCCGGCCCGGGCTGGTCGGAGGTCATTGCATCGGAGTCGATCCGTATTATCTCAGCTTTAAGGCACAGCAGGCGGGCTATTACCCCGAATTGATTTCAGCGCAGCGCCGCGTCAATGACCGGATGGGGCAGTTCGTCACGGACGAGGTGATCAAGCTGATGCTCAAAAAGAAAATCACGGTGAATGGATCCAGGGTGCTTGTCTTGGGACTCACCTTTAAGGAAAACTGCCCCGACATTCGCAACACCCGTGTCGTTGATATCGTCCGCGCACTGGAAGAATACGGTTGTGACGTTGATGTTTACGATCCCTGGGCCGATCCTGCGGAAGTTCTTCGCGAATATGGGCTCTCGCTGACCTCTGATCTCTGGCCTCCGACCTCCGGCGGCTACTCCGCCATCGTGCTTGCCGTCGCACATGATGAATTCAAAGCAATGAGCGAGGCGAAGTTGAAAGCTCTCTGCGCCGATTCCTGCGTTATCTACGACATCAAAAACGTCCTGCCCCGTGATCTGGCGGATGCGCGACTGTAACCCTAAAGCCCAATGTCTAATGTCTAATTCATATAAAACCGCATTTCTTTATCTGAGCCTCAAGGCTCTGGGACATGTCCCGTCCCGGCGGGTGCGGAAGGTTGTTCTCACGCATCTTTTCGGGGTGGACATTGCTTCATCCGCGGTTCTTTACGGCGGGTTTGAAATCCGCAGTCCGCGAAAACTCAAAATCGGCGCGAACACGGTGATCGGACATCGCGCGACGCTAGATGCGCGCGGCGGACTGACGATCGGAAATAACATCAACCTCAGCAGTGAGGTGATGATCTGGACGGCGCAGCACGATTACTGCGATCCGGAGTTTGGAACGATGTTCAAGCCGGTCGTGATTGGCGACTATGTCTGGCTGGGGCCTCGCTGCATCATTCTGCCCGGTGTGACCATCGGGGCGGGGGCGGTTGTCGCGGCCGGAGCTGTGGTGACGAAAGATGTCGAACCTTACACTGTTGTTGGCGGCGTGCCGGCGCAAAAAATCGCCGACCGGCCAAAAGGGCTGAACTACAATCCCGCTGCCGGTCCGATTCCATTTATCTGATTGTAACAGCGTATCATTCATCGCTTATCGTTTAGCATTGGACATCATGAAATACTTAGTCACAGGCGGGGCCGGATTCATCGGCTCCCATATTGTTGATGCTTTGGTTGAGCAGGGCTATGACGTGATCGTGCTCGATGACCTTTCGTCCGGTCATAAAGAGAATCTTTCCGAAGTTTGGAACAAGATTGAATTTATTGAAGGCGACATCCGTGATGCGAAAACCTGCCTGAAGGCGGCGGAAGGGTGCGCCGGTATTTTCCATGAAGCCGCTTTGGTTTCCGTGCCCGATTCAATCAACCGTCCGCGCGACAATCACGACATTAATATCACCGGAACACTGAATATTCTGGAAGCGGCGCGACAGCAAGGGGTCAAACGCGTTGTCTTTGCCAGCTCGGCGGCGGTGTACGGCGACAACCCTGAACTGCCCAAGCGGGAGGATATGCTGCCGGAACCGAAAAGTCCGTATGCGCTGGCTAAGCTGACCGGAGAATATTATCTCAAAGTTTATGCCGAATGCTTCGGCCTCGAAACGGTGGCGCTGCGCTACTTCAACGTATTTGGTCCGCGGCAGGATCCGTCGTCCATGTACTCCGGAGTCATTTCGATTTTTTCCGAGCGGATAAAAAAAGGCCTGCCGATTACTGTCTATGGCGACGGGGAGCAGGCCAGAGACTTCGTCAACGTCGCGGATGTCGTTCAAGCCAACCTTCTTGCAATGGGATCGCAGTCTCTTAAAACTTCAAACCTAAAACCTCAAACCGGCGGCGGCTTTGCCATCTTCAACGTGGCGACGGCTCGCCAAACTTCTCTGCTCCAGTTGCTGTCCACTCTCGAAGAACTCACGGGAAACAGAGTAGAGCGCAATTTCGCGGCCGCAAGGCCCGGCGACATCCAGCACTCGCTGGCCGACATTTCCAAAGTCCGGAAATTTTTTAAATATGCTCCGAACGTCTGTTTAAAGGATGGCCTGAGCCAATTACTTGGAACCCTTCATTAAAATGCGGGAATTGAGATACAAAAACTGGATAACAGTCACCTCAAAGGCATTTCGCGGGGATGAAAAGACCTTTTTCAGTCGGGATTCGGGACTCTGCTGCCGTGCGTTGCAATCTCTGGGAGCGAAGGCAAAAGTAGTCATGCAGGAACCGGCCTGGGACGACGAACCGGATGTCTTGCGCGTCCCCTATAAGCGGCCAAGCGATTCATCCTTCTGGCGGGAGAGGGGGCTGAGGCGGGCCTTCTCTATTCCTGGGCACACCTCGCTACACATCGATTGCCAAAACCTGGCGCGGACGCATCTCTTCGGGAACCGTTGTTCAGAAAATCGACAAGTGGCTTTTTAAGGCAAGTGGCACGTAATAATGGACATTAACAAACAAAAGAAGGGTGAACCATTTAGGTTGGCCGACAGCGACCCATCATCCAATGGGGCGCTGAGAAGAAAGTCGGGATTTCGACATCGTGCGATAACGACCGGATTCAGTGCGGCCGTCTTTTTGGGAAGTGTTTGGTACATCGGGCGGACATTTCAATGGCGGGAACTTGGGCCGGTGCTTAAGGATGTAGATCTGATCTGCCTGATCGCGGGAGGCGGAGCCTCCATTATGGCCTACTGGATGTTGCGAACGCTCAGGTGGTGTATCCTGTTGCGGCGAACCGGAGCCCACGTGCCGTTTCTGGACTTGTATCTTTGTACGGCCGTTTCGTTGAGTTTTGCGGCGTTCACGCCGCTCCAATCCGGCGAAATGCTAAAAGTAGAACTGTTAAAAAAATACGGCATGATCCAACGCTCGCCAGGCTACGGCTCCTTCCTGGTCGAGAAGGCTTTGGACTTGATGGTTTTGATGACGATGGCTTGCGTTAGCCTGCTGACAACCCTCAATATTCTTCCAGATCGCGCTTACTCCTATTGGATTTTCGGAGGCTTGGTTCTGACGTGCATTGTGAGTTTGATCGTGCTGGCAAAGCTTCGGCTTAAGGGCCGGTTGCAACAGTTGCTTGAGCATATACGCCAATGTGCGGGCGACACCCCGACTCTGTTGCTGGTAATTGTGATCACTTGTGCATCATGGGCGGCGGTCGCATTTAGTTGGCAGGTTTTACTATATGCCGGCGGGATTCATTTGGGCTTCGCAAAGACCGTGGCATTGATGTCGACTGTGGCGCTGATCAGCATCCTCAGTCTAATTCCCGCGGGCGCAGGTGTTTTTGAAGCCGGAACTTCGCAACTACTGATACACTTCGGAGTTGTTGCAGCAGTTGCGCAGGCGGGGGCCCTCGTGATTCGATCCGGTGATGTGCTGGCCGCTGCCTTGGGAATTGGTCATCTGGGACTGTGGAAATTAGTCCGACTCCTCCGCGGCCAAAGAGCTCAGACTGCGGCTTCTCCTGGGAAACGAGCCTTGTAATTAGTTGTGAGATGATTTTATAAATAAAAAGTTGAGTGGAGAAAGGGAGTAATATGAGAGGGGTATCGTCCAATGTAAAATCCGAGGTGATCTCAACAATCGGCCGACGGCTGCTTCATCTCGGTGGCGCAGAGTTTCAGATTCCGGCGATCGAATGTGCAAAGAGCCTCGGGTGTTTTGTGATCACGGCCGACAACCAACCCGAAAATCCAGGGCACCGGCTGGCTGATCTTTATGTGAATGTCAGCACGGTCGACAAGGAAGCCATACTTGCTGTTGCCCGGCAGCATCGAATTGATGGGATTATGACTTATGGTTCCGATGTCGCTGCGCCAACCGTGAGTTATGTATCGGAAACCCTTGGGCTGCCGGGGAATCCTTTGGCTGCAGCCACCGTGTTGCAACGGAAAGACCTGTTTCGCGCTTTCCAGCGGGAGTTGGGGCTGCCTCATCCCGAGTTCGTGTCCGTCTCTACGGCGGCAGAGGCTCAGGCAGCTTATCAGTTATTGAGCGGGGCTGTTGTTGTCAAGGCGGCAGATTCAAGCGGATCTAAAGGGCTTTCAGTGATTCATGATAAGCAGGAGGCCGCGACGGCCTTTCAGCGGGCGGGTAGCTTTTCTCGTTGCGGGATCGTGGTGCTGGAGCGGTTTTTGACGCCTGACATGTTCGAACTCGACGGGGATGTGCTGGTTAAAAACGGGAAACTGGCATTCCGACATTACGGGCACAATTACTTCACAAAACGAAATAAGTCGTTTGCTCCTTGCGGTGAGATATTTCCCGGCTTTTTCGGTGCGGACATTTCGGAGCAGTTGGATGAACAGCTGCAGAAGGTTATTACGGCTTTGAATATCTGTACGGGCTGTATGAACTTTGACGCGATTGTTTCCGCAGGCCGGGTTCATTTGCTGGAGATAGGGCTTCGCAACGGTGGCAACTATGTGCCGCATCTTATTTATCTGTCTACAGGGTATGACTTAACCCGCGCCGCCGTGCTTTCCGCTTTGGGTGCCGATGTGCGGTGCGACCGTCTGTCAGTTCCTGACGCTTTGCCGGTGGCTTCATACATCCTGAATTCAGACATTGAAGGGCGGTTTGAGGGATTCGACATATCTCCTGCCATCGAAAAATTTGTGGTCGGCAGTCGCTTGTTTTGTGAGATTGATTCGCACGTGCTGCCTTTCACCCGCGGGGATCGCGCTTTGGGCATCGTATTCCTCAAGTTTCCGGACAGGGAAACCATGAGCCGGATAACGGAAGAAATCGAGCAGCACATCTCCTTGCGGGTGCTCGCAGCGAATGTTGCGACCTCAACCGGCTCGGTTGATGGGGAAGTTCGTTATGATTATGTTCGGTATTCCGAATTACTGTCACCTTTTCTGCGGCGCAAGTTAGCCGAGGCGGAACAGGCGGGGGACAAAACAGTTCAGCGCGTGCTCGGCCGGCAATTCATTGAAACGCAGGCCGAGAAAGATGTTTTTTCTGGGGAAACCCAGAAACATTACGAGGCCGAGGTGAACAGCGTGTTTGAGGGCGTTCAGCTAAAGGGGGTTGAGCGGCTCTACGAGCGGGTCATCGTGGTGGAGCCGCTGCTCCAGTGCGTTGCGCATTGTCGGCACTGCCTGCGGCGATGTTATGAGCCGTTTCATTTGTCGCGGGAGGATCTGAGCCGCATTGCAAGGTTTATTGGCAAGGACCCGGCGAATGCAGCTTTGCGCGAGGTTTTGATCACCGGCGGAGATCCGTTCCTGATTCCCGACCGGCTAAGCTATCTCCTCAACGAATTGGCCGAACATGCGCCGCAGATTCGGATCGCCCGGATCGCCTCCCGGCTTCCCGTTCAGCAGCCGGAGTGGGTCTCCGAAGCTTTACTTTCAGTTCTTGGCGGGCACTATCCGTTTCGAATTGAAGTGGCCACGCAAGTCAACCATGCGTCGGAGCTTTTTCCAGAGACTGTGACAGCGTATGAGCGAATTCTGCGTGCGGTCAGGGTGGTTTATAATCAAAGTGTGATGTTGGCGGGTGTCAATGATACCCTCGACGAACTGGTCGACTTGTGCTACGCGTTGCGCGAGGTCGGGATTGAAAATCACTACATCTTTCATTGCGTACCCATTGCCGGCATTGCCTCGCAACGCGTTCCTCTGGAACGTATGCTTTTCTTGGTGAGTCAGCTTAGTTCGTGCGGACGGATTTCGGGACGGTCAAAACCTAAGCTCTGTGTCATGACGGACATAGGGAAAATTACCTTGTACGACGGGGTTATCCTGAAAAGAGACAAAAACAGATACCTGCTCCAGTCTGGATACTTGCTGAAGGACCGCTTGAAGTGGAATCCCGGATGGGTGCTGCCGCAAAACGCGGAAGTGGATGAGAACGGATATTTGAGGATATGGTATGTTGACATACTCTGAGAAACCACATGATCTCAGTATCGTTGCGGTTACTTGTTGTACGGAGGATGCGGCGGTTTTTTGGTCGACAGTTGGCCCGCGGCGATTCAGGACATCCCGCCACACGAGGTGAATACGCTTATGAAACTTTCAATTGTTGCTACGCTCTACCACTCTTCAAAGTATATTGAAGAATTCTGTCGGCGCGTCAGCGCCGCCGCCCAACAATTTGTTGGCGATGACTATGAGATCATTTTAGTCAATGATGGTTCACCCGACAATAGCCTTGAGATTGCCGTCGGCCTTGTGAAGACGAATGCTCACCTCGTCATAGTTGACCTGTCGCGCAATTTCGGACACTACAAAGCTATAATGACAGGCCTCGCCCAAACCTGCGGAGAGCGTGTTTTTCTAATCGATGTTGACTTGGAAGAAGAGCCTGAATGGTTGCTTAGTTTTTCCGCACAGATGGAGCAAGAGCATTGCGACGTGGTGTATGGCGTTCAGAAAAAACGAAAGGGTGGACTGTTTGAGCGATTGAGCGGGCAGTGGTTTTACCGATTCTTTAATGTACTCACAGGCATCGCTTTGCCAGAAAATACCGTTGTTGCCCGATTGATGACCCGCAGATACGTCGCGGCGCTATTGCGCCATGAAGAGCGGGAGGTCTTTATCGATGGCCTGTGGCACATCACAGGCTTTGCCCAAAGACCGCAAATAATACGGAAGCATAGCAAAGGAGAGACAACCTACACTTTCCGGCGCAAAATGAACATACTGATAGATGCGGTTACTTCATTCAGCAATGCACCACTCATCGCTATCTTTTATATTGGATTGATCATTTTTCTCTTCGCGGGTGCCTATAACGTGTATCTCATCATCAATCGGTATTTTTTTGAGGCCCCTCCCAGCGGTTGGTCATCCGTTATAGCCTCAGTTTGGCTGTTGGGAGGTCTTGTCATTTTGTTTGTAGGCGTAGTCGGCATCTATCTTTCTAAGATATTTTCCGAAGTCAAACAACGACCCTACACCATTGTACGGAAGGTGTATGGGCAACAAGAAAACTAAAATAGTCAAAGAAGTGAACACGGAGTTTTCTGAAGATGAGTAAACCAGTCAAAATATCAGTAGTTTCCCCAGTCTACGGCAGCCCCGAAACGATACCGGTGCTGTGCGGGCGACTGCATAAATCATTGAGGAGTCTGACGGAAGATTATGAAATCATTCTGGTATTTGACTGCTCTCCCGACAACGGCTGGGAGCGGATTTGTGAGGAAGGCCAAAAGGACGCCCGTGTCAAAGGCATCAACCTCTCCCGCAACTTCGGACAGCACTACGCCATTATCGCCGGATTGACCTATGTCTCCGGGGAGTGGGTGGTGGTCATGGACTGCGACCTTCAGGACCCCCCGGAAGAAATCCCGGATCTCTACAAAAAAGCCCGAGAAGGATTTTCCGTGGTCTTTGCGCAACGGGTCGAACGAGAGGACTCCTGGCTTAAGCGGACGCAGTCCGCAATGTTCCACGCGGTCTTTGATTACCTCACGGATCGTAAGTCCGATCCAAGCGTGGCGAATTTTGGAATTTATCATCAAAAAGTCATTCAGGCGGTTCTGGTATTCGGCGACAGTATTAAGTGCTTTCCTCTGATCGTATCCTATGTGGGATTTAAGACCGCCTATCTGCCGATTGCGCAGGCCTCTCGCGCGTCGGGCGAGTCATCGTACACGCTGGGCAAGGCGATACGGCTTGCCGTGGATCTCATGCTGGCTTACTCCAACAAGCCCTTGCGCATGTTCACGTCCGGCGGGTTTGTGGTGGTGGCAATATCACTTCTAGTTAGTATGTATTATTTAGTTTTACACCTGTTGGGGAAAATCATGGTGTCCGGGTATGCAAGCTTGATTCTTTCCGTGTGGTTCATTGGCGGGATGCTGATGCTGCAAATTGGCGTCATCGGCGTGTACCTTGGGCGGGTTTTTAACCAGACAAAAAACCGCCCGAGTTTTGTGGTGGATGAAACCATCAATACGCGGGAGAAATCCGGTGAATAGAGCAGTTATAGAAAAATACGGCATCAGGCTTCGGCGGTTGCGGCCGGAGGATCTTGAGTTGCTGCGCTATTGGCGCAATCAACCCAGGATCTCTCAATACATGAACTATCGGGAATATATAACAGAAGAAATGCAGATCGCCTGGTTTAACCGGATCAACAAAGACCATAACTACTATTATATTGTCGAGTGGCAAAAAAGAAGCGTCGGCGTAATCAACATCAAGAACACAAGCGAAGCCGATAAAAGCGGCGAAGCCGGGGTGTTTTTCTGGGATAATGAGTGCCTTAATAGTGAGGTTCCTTTCCTGGCCTCTTTGGCTTTATATGATTTTACGTATGAAATATTAGGACTCAAATTTCTCTGGGCGCATATTTTACGAACTAATACGCGGACCATACGGTACAACAAACACATGGGGTTCAAGTTGCAGCCGGGACAGGAAAATGTGGAAAACCAGCTTTACCGCCAAACCCGCGAGGATTACTTCCTGTGGCGAGACCGCGTGGCACCCTTGTTTGAGTGAACCGGAAGATGAGGCGCATGCCGTGGATTTTCTTTTGAGCGATGCGGCCAAATTTATAACAGGAACGTAATGAGTCGTCGATGGCGGTTATTTGGCTCAGTGAAGGGGCTCTCTGGATTATGCCTTTAACCCTTGTTTCCCAATTACCTGTTATCTGGCGGCGGCTTGCCGGGGCTATGATTATCCTGTGCGGGGTTGCGCTGCTCTCTTTTTCCAAACATCGGAATGAAGTCCGGACCGCCGGAGGTTCGGTATGACGCTGCTGCCAGGCTTTGTTTTGATGACATTGGCCTGGACCTCGCTGAATTTTGTGTTGGTTCTGTTTCTTTCACGCTGGATTTTAAAAGAAAAAATAGATTGGCCGAAGAGGGTTGGCGTATTCGTCATCCTGATCGGCCTGCTGGGGATGGTGTCTGTTTAATATTTGCGAGGCCCTATGAGCACTAAAATTCCTTTCAATAAGCCGTTTATTATCGGCAAAGAGCTGGAGTATATCACTCAGGCGGTGGAGCTGGGCCATTTGTCCGGTGACGGCCAGTTCACTAAAAAATGCCATGCCTGGATGGAGCAGAAGTTTGGTGCGGAAAAAGTGCTGCTGACCCATTCCTGCACCGCGGCGCTCGAGATGGCGGCTATTCTGGCAGATATTCGGCCCGGCGATGAGGTGATTCTTCCGTCCTATACCTTTGTTTCGACCGCCAATGCCTTTGTTCTTCGCGGCGCTGTGCCGGTTTGGTGTGATATTCGGCAAGACACCTTGAATATCGACGAGACGAAAATTGAGGCCCTGATTACTAAAAAGACCAAAGTCATTGTGCCGGTGCATTATGCAGGAGTCGGTTGCGAAATGGATACGATTATGGAAATCGCCGGGCGGCACAATCTGCTGGTGATTGAGGATGCGGCACAGGCGGTCAACGCCACTTACAAAAGTCGCTATCTCGGCACCATTGGGCATTTTGGGTGCTATAGCTTTCATGAAACCAAAAACTTTATTTCCGGCGAAGGCGGCGCACTGGTTATTAACGACGCCCGGTTTGTCGAACGGGCCGAAATTATCCGGGAGAAGGGCACTAACCGGGCCAAGTTTTTCCGGGGACAGGTGGATAAATATACCTGGGTGGATTGCGGCTCCTCGTTTCTTCCCTCCGAGCTGACCGCCGCCTTCTTGTATGCCCAACTCGAAGAGGCGGAGAATATCAGTCAAAGGCGGCTAACTATCTGGAATGCTTATCGCCAAGGGTTAAAACCGCTGGAAGATGCAGGGCGGTTGAGACTCCCGGTTATTCCGTCGCACTGCGGACACAACGCCCACATGTTCTACATCATTCTGCCGACGGCGGAACGGCGGGATGCGCTGATGGCCGCCCTGAAAGAGCAGGATATCCTCTCGGTGTTTCACTACATTCCATTGCACACCGCGCCGATGGGAAGCAGAGTTCAGCCCGCCGTGCCCGAACTGCCGGTTACTGAAGAGATTGCCCCGCGCCTTCTGCGCCTGCCGATGTTTTTTGAACTGACACGAGCGGAGCAGGAGACCATCTGCGCAGCGATTTGTCGATGGGAGTCCGCTGATGTTTAAAAAGTACGGAACACCATTGTTTTGGTTGTTTTGTGTGATACTTGCCGCATCACGCTTTATCGGCCTTGGATTTGCGCCTCTTCGTTATGATGAGTCGCATCAATTGATTCGTGCCGCTGATTGTGTTGAGAAAATGAATAGGGATTTAGGAGGCCTGCAGGCGGTCTTTAGTGACCCATCAATAATATTCCATGCCTTATCTGTCAGCCTCTTCGGAGCGACCGAATTTGCGACACGCTTGCCCGTGGTTATTCAGGGACTGTTTATCTGTTTGTTTGCCTACTTCACCGCCCGGCGTTTCGTTGGGGAGAAAGAGGCCCGCTGGATCTTGCTGGTTTCAATGATCCTGCCCTTCATCTTTGCATACTCGAGGTATGCGCAATACGATATTGGGCAAACCTTTTATTTTACCATGGGTTTGTACGCGCTGTTCTGCTGGATATTTGATCAGAAATCCTGGGGGCGCTGGTGTGCGCCGGCATTATTCGCTCTGGCTTTCCTTTCCAAATATAATGCGATCATAATGCAAGGGGTCGTGTTGGGATCCTATCTGTTATGCGGGTTGAGGCAGAAATCTAGATGGTGGGCGTGCATCGAAAATGTTTTTTTAACCGGTATTTTCATTTTGTTATTCTCCTTAAATCAGCTTTCTGAGTTTATCGCTGATTTGTTGGGATGGGTGTCGGTGCTTTTTTCCAGTAGGAATGAAACCGTGGCGTTGGGGATGGGAAATTCAATTTTAACCGTTTTTGGCTACCATTTTATTGCATTCTCCGGGCTGTTTTTTATTGCGGTCATCTGGGGGCTGGTTCGTCTAAAAAAACAGAGTGAGCCGTTAAGAGTCATTATTCTGACCGTTTTGTTTTACCTTGTGGCGGTTGCTCTTCAGGGACGGGTGCAGATGCGCTATTTGTGCCTGATAATTGCGCCGGGTTCTGTTCTGGTTGGATTGGCTCTGATGAAACTGGCAGAGATGAAGCGCGTCTGGGCCTGGGTATTGATTGGACTGTCAGCCGGGCAGTGCGTGTATGAGTATGGCTGTTATTACGCCTTTGAAACCGCCGGGGTTCCTTACAGAGAGGTGCGCATCGAGCTGGAGAAATTGGAAAAGGAGGCCTCAGCGATTTATCTGCCTGTAAATTTTCCGTTAAATTACGCAGGAATTTATCAGTTGGAGTTCATGGCCGCAATGGACGGCGTGAAGGATTCTCAAAAAGCGAAAGTGTATCACATTGATCTGCATCCGCTTCCGTATGCAGAGGTGGCGACCTATAATTATCCGAGTCGATTGAGACTCCAGCAAGTCATCCAGACACTCCCTTTTGTTTTTAAAGATCAAGGGGTGGCGGGTGTTCGTGATGCGGGATTGTCTTTTGTCGAAAGCGAGAGGCGGGGAAAACCAAAAAGGGAGAGCCTCTCTCTGGAGCAGTTTTTCGAGGATTCCCGCATTTCTGAAAATGCATATTTTCTAAAAATGGAGCAGGCCCTTCCCATGTATCCCGATCTAACCTCCTTGATCCGATTTGATGCCGAGGAGGTCGGGTGCAGTGAAAATGTGAGACGGGTGTTTTACTTTTCGGCACGGAATGTTCCGTGTGCGGTTTTGTATAGTAAGAAAAAAACAGGTGGAACTTGACTGCGGAGGAAATGGGCTCCGATTTTGCCGGAGGCTAAAGGGGGCTCTTGTCACCGAGCTGATCTCGTGCGGTTACGGTAAGATTTCAGTCTGGGTAATCGAAAAATCGTATGAGGCATGAAGACCTTCCGTGGGGATGAAGAAACCTTTTTCAGCCGGGATTCTGGGTTATGTTGCCGTGCGTTGCAATCTCCGGGAGCCAAGGCGAAAGTAGTCATGCCGGAGCCGGCCGTGGAATATCGGAGAGGACTGATAAATGCGAATAATGATCACTGGCGCCAATGGAATGGTTGGCAAAAACATTCTCGAACAGGCCGCCACAGAGAAATATAAAGTTTTCGCGCCGTTGCGCGGTGAACTGGATCTGTCCAATTCTGTTGCGGTTGATGAATACGTGTCTCGGATAAAACCGGATATGGTTATTCATACGGCCGGGAAAGTCGGCGGCATTCAGGCGAATATGCGCGAGCCGGTTAACTTCCTTTTGGAGAATCTGGATATGGGACGGAATATCGTTTGGGCCGCGCGTAAGTGCGGAGTCAAACGACTCATCAATCTGGCCAGCTCGTGTATCTATCCGCGCAATGCGGCTAATCCGCTTAAAGAGGAAATGATCCTGCAGGGCGAACTGGAACCGACCAACGAAGGCTATGCCTTGGCAAAGATCGCGGTCTCCAGACTCTGCTCTTATATCTCCCGGGAAAATCCGGAGTTCCAATACAAAACCCTCATTCCCTGCAACCTGTACGGGCGCTGGGATAAATTCGCGCCGGTGCATTCGCACATGATACCGGCCGTGATACGCAAACTGCATCTGGCTGTACTCGCCGGGGACAAAACAGTGGAGATTTGGGGCGACGGTATGGCCCGTCGCGAGTTTATGTACGCCGGGGATGTCGCTGACTGCATATACAGAGCGGTTGAAAAATTTGATACGATGCCGGATCTTATGAATGTGGGACTTGGGAATGACTACTCCATCAACGATTATTATCAGGTTGCGGCCGAAGTCGTGGGCTACAAAGGATCCTTCACCCACGACCTGACAAAACCGGTCGGCATGGCCCGCAAGCTGGTGGATATTTCCCGCATGACAACCTGGGGCTGGAAACCCGCCACATCCCTGACGGATGGTCTGGCCGCCACCTATGAATTTTTTAAAGCCAATAACGGAGATAAAAAATGATACCTCTGATGAAGAATACGTTCCTGAACGAGTACGAAACCAAGAAGGAGCTGGTTGATTTCATACTCAAAGCCAAAATCCTCAGCATGGGCGAGAAGTGTCTGGAGTTTGAAAAGGCCTTCGCCAAGGTGCAGGGCCGTAAACACTGCATACTTTTTAACAGCGGCGGAAGCGCCAACCTGGCTTTGCTGCAGGCGCTTAAAAACCTCGGGCGGCTCAAGGACGGCGATTCCGTCGGCTTTTCGGCGCTGACTTGGTCCACCAACGTGATGCCGATTCTACAGCTGGGTATGAAAGCCGTGCCGGTGGACTGCGAAGTGCAGTCGCTTAACTGCATGGCGCACAACCTGACCGAAACGCTCAAGACGAAAAAGCTCAATGCCTTTTTCATCACCAACGCGCTGGGCTTTGCCGGCAACCTGAGCGAGATCCGCGAGGTTTGCAAAAAGAACGGCGTGCTTCTTATCGAGGACAACTGCGAATCACTCGGCACGGCCCTCCCGGAAGGTAGAACCGGCAACTTCGGTCAGGCCTCCACCTTCTCGTTCTTCGTGGCACACCATATGTCCACCATTGAAGGCGGGTGCGCCTGCACCGACGACGACGAGCTGGACGAAATGCTCCGCATTACCCGCGCCAACGGCTGGGACAGAAACCTGCAGTTTTCCGCACAGCGCCGGTTGCGCGAGAAACACGGGGTCAAAAGCGAATTTGAGGCGAAGTATACTTTCTACGATCTGGGATTTAACATGCGTCCCACGGAGATAACGGGCTTCCTTGGACTTTCACAGCTGAAGTACCTTGCGGACAACTGCGAGGTTCGCCAGAAGAACTACCTGACCCTTGAAGAAGAGGTGAACAACAATCCCGACCTGTTGCCGATCAAGCGGGGGCATCTTTCCTTTATCTCAAACTTCGCCTTTCCCGTAATTTGTAAAAACAAAGAATTGCGCAGCAACTATATGGAGCAATTCTCCGGTAACGGCGTGGAGATCCGCCCCGTAATAGCCGGCAATATGCAGCGCCAGCCGTTCTACGCCAAGTACGTGGCGGAAACCTTCGACCTGAAAGGTGCGGAATTCCTCCACGAATGCGGATTCTACTTTGGCAATTATCCGGAACTGACGGAGTCTGACCTGGATATGCTCAAGAGCTGTCTGCGGAAGTATTAATCCGCTAAAAAGAGCGATGCGATGATTCAATAATGAAGCGGATCGTTCCAATGTGTCAGAAAAATTGAGGATTTTAACCATGTCATTTAACTCTATTCGACGAGCGATAGCAAAATTCGTCTTGAAAGGCGCTTTTCTCAGATGGTGGTGCCATCGGAAAAGCCTGCTGGTAGAGGATCTTTGCCTGCGCAAGATAATAGAGATGTCAAAGCAGGTGCCGAACGAAATACCTCGCCCGAAAACGGCCCCAAAGCAGCAGCTCCGAAAACTTCTTTTCATTGCTGACGTGATGTGGGAGAAGAACGAACTTATCCCTGAGCTTGAAAAAATCTGCACAGTCGAGGCCTTGGATATTCACTCGGCTCTACAAAATCTACCAGCTGAAAAGGCTGCACCTGCTGTTGCTCGAGCGGTTGAAAAATTCCTTCATGAAAATCGTTCTGAAAACCCGGATGCCATTTTCTTTTATGCCAAAGGGAATCATCTTTCCGAAGATGTGTTTTCTCTCCTTCGGAAAAAATGCTCCGGCCCGTTAATCGGCATGAATCTTGACGACAAAGTGGCTTTTTGGCCTTATGAGGTTTATCGCAATGGGGAGAGCTATCGTAAATGGACGAAGCATTTCGATTTAAATCTAACGGACGAAAAGACGGCCATCAGTTGGTATAAGGAGGCGGGGGCTGCATGCCTTTACATTCCGCCGGCAATGCGACTGCCGACGGGGCTGAAAATGCCAACCAGCACTAACTTCAAGTATCCTTTGAGTTTCGTTGGATCACCCAAGCCCGACCGTGAAATTATTATTTCAAAGCTTCAATCCTACGATATTCCTATTTCCCTTTTCGGAAAAGGGTGGCCGGGATCGCTCTGGGAGTCCGACACGGCAAGTATTTATCGATCAAGCCAAATTAATCTTGGTATTGGAATGATTTCGCCGAACCTTACACATCTCAAGAATCGCGACTTCGAGTGTCCGGGTTCTGGGGCCTGCTATTTGACTACTTTCAACTGGGAGCTCGCCGAGTGGTGGGATATCGGCAAAGAAATCCTTTGCTACCGAAACACGGAAGAACTCATTGAGATTGTTTCATGGTATCGAAACCGTCCGGAAGACTGTCTGGCAATTGCTCAGGCGGCGTGGAATCGCGCCATCCGTGAACACACATGGGAAATCCGCTTCAGAGACATATTCGGTCGGTTAGGCTTTCGCCTGCCGCCAAAAACAGCGTGAGGCGTTCTGGACGAGAAAGCCTCAAGCAGTTGAGCGAGGGGACGGATTTTAGTGTCTGCGGTGGTTTTTAACCAGACTGCGCAAGCGTAGCTGTTATATGCGGGCCATGTCTGATAGGGAATTAACCAAACTGGTATTGATTTCTACAGAAGGCAACAAAGGGCAACAGAGGCAGTAAAAGCCAATCAACCCCGGTTTTAGTTTCATTCCAATCCCCCTTGGTTTTCCTTCGTTTCCTTCTGTTTAAAATATCAATCAGGTTGATTGTGGATGAGCGGCTGTAAAACATAAAAACGGGAGAACATAATGACGATACTTAAAAAAATAACGAATAGAGTCCACAACATCATAGACGTGTATCTATTACGTAAACCTTTGGCAAGATGGTATCAAGAGCGCGGGGACGAAACAGCAAGACTGGATTATCCACTAAATCAGACGAGTATTGTGTTCGATGTGGGCGGGTATGTAGGCGACTACGCAGATGAGATTTATAAAAAATTCGGTTGCCGTATCTATATATTCGAACCCGTGCCTTTATTTTACGATCGATGTGTTAAGCGTTTCAGCGGCAACTCATCAATCGCATGTTTTAATTATGGTTTAGCTGCGAGGTCTGGCCGACTGGAAATAAACGTGCATGATGAATCGTCGAGCTTCAAAAAAGAAGTCGATGGGTCTGTAAAACAGCAGGCGGAACTTCGGTCCATTACAGAAGCTGTTGCTGATTTGGGAATAGAAAAGATCGACTTGATAAAAATAAATATCGAAGGCGGTGAGTTTGATTTGCTGCCAGCAATCATTGATTCAGGTCTGGTTAAACGCATCAAATATATTCAGGTTCAATTCCATAATTTTGATGCAAATGCGGCAGATGCACGATCGCGGATTCGCAGTTTGCTTGAAAAAACACACCGCGAAATGTGGAACTATGAATTTGTATGGGAGAGTTGGGAGCTGCTTTGATTTTGTCTCGGGGCGGAGGAGTCCATGTCGTTTTAGGAAATGGCGTAGCCGCTGGAAGATTTGTGACGCAGGCTTCCCGGCTGGTGCTAAGGCAGGCAAGGATGCCTGCCTTACAGGTTGCTCCCAAAACAAGCGGTTGCAGTTTTTTATAAATCCACTCTATCGGATGAATTATCAAGATGCCTGAAAGTCATAAATCGGTAACACTGCATAAGCACGCCAAGTCCGGGTGGCTGTGGTGCGGGATTGATCAGTTTGCAGAGCGGGGTTTGGCGATGATCGTCAGTTTGATACTGGCGCGCATCCTGGGTCCCTCCGCGTTCGGTTTGATTGCTTCGGTTTCCATTTTCTTTGGTGTCGCCTCGCAGCTTATAGATGGAGGGATTGGTCAGCGGGTGTTGCAAAAAGAAGAGGTCACGGATGATGATTGTTGCGCGCTGTTCTGGTGTACTGGGCTCGTAGCGTTGTTATGCAGCAGTCTGTTGATCCTCCTTTCCGGAATGATAGCCCGGTTTTATGGCAACCCGCAAATACAGCTCATTGTCATTGCCATGGCAGTAAATATTTTTTTGGCGAGCGCGAGCCGGGTGCAGGATCACCTGCTTATTCGGAATCTGCAGTTTCGTGTAGTATCCATCAGCAAAATCATATCAGTTATTGCCGGGTGTATCACCGGGCTGGTCATGGCGTTCTCGGGCTGCGGGATATGGTCGCTGGTCGGGCAGCTGCTCGTCGCTACTCTGGTCCGGGTCGGATATATTCTGGTCGTGATGCCGTGGCGTCCGTCAAAATGGCCGTCATGGGTTGCGGTTAAAGGATTGTATGAATACGGGTTGCCTGTTTTCTTTTCCTCGACGGTTAAAATCCTCGCTGATTCATTAATCAATGTGCTGGTTGCCAAACGCAGTTCGCTTGAAGCTCTTGGGTTTCTCGATCGGGGCCGGGTCGTGCCGCAAAACATTGGGAATTCTTTGGCGGGGATTTTCAGCCGGGTTAATTTTCCGGTACTGGCCAAGTTGCAATTTGATGAGATGGCCTTGCGTGAGACATACATCAAGTTCCTCCGTATTAGTTCGGCGATCTATTTTATGCTGATGACCGGTCTGGCCGTGTGTGCGCAAGATGTAATCCTTGTTCTCTTAGGTGCGAAATGGCTTTCCAGCGTCTGGTTTTTGCGGGCCAGTTGCGTGGTCTTTTCAATTTTTATGATTTTCACGGCAAACACCGAATTGCTCCGTTCCAAAGGCCGGACAGGGTTGTTTTTCAAATACAATATGATTTCTGCCGGCTTCCAAATTGTCGGTATTTTGATAGGCATGTTCTGGGGAGTAAAAGGAATGGTCATCGGCGATATCGCGGCGCGCGGGCTGATTTGTATTCCGTTGGTGATGGTGGTCAGCAAAATCAGTCTGATAACAGTGCTTTGTCAACTTCGGGCACTTATACGTCCGCTGGCCGGGTCGGCGGTAGTCGCCGCAGGCTTGATGGCCGTTCGATTGACCGCACTGCCGCTGTGGCCGCGCTTCATTCTGTGCTGCATGACGGGCGCGGGGATCATTTTCCTATATTGGCGCACAAACGGCTTTAACCCTGCCGATCTTTTAGTTGCGAATCAAAGGGCGGATAAATTATATAAGTAAGCAAGGCGATGATACAAAAAACTATAGATGAATCACGGATACAGCGGGGGCTTTTAACCGGACTTTTAATTCTGGGGTCAGTTATTTTCTCCTATTTTGGGCTGAGCAGGGGCATGCCCGCAGTCGGCTTAATAATCCCGGCCATTGCCATTCTAAGCTGGCTGTTCGGGCGTCCGACAGATCTGTTCCTGCTTCTTTTCTTTGTTTCCTTCGCTAAGATCAAAATTCCCGGATTGCCCGGTTCTCTTGCGCTTCCGCAGCTATTTATGATTTTGATGATAGGGTGGGCTTTGCTTGATGCGGCCATTGGAAAACAAAAACGCCCGTTTTCTTTCGAACGTAGCACGGACATATGGCCGACTCTTTTTTTGATCAATGTCTTGTTAATCATGGCGGTGCGCGGGACTGGGTTTGCCCAGCTGGGCGGATCCACGTATGGAGGAGCATCGTATGTTAGACTGCTGATATCTATCATGTTCTATTTTGCTGCGGTTCGAATCCGGCTGTCCAGCAAGCAGGTGAAAGTTTTGCTGCTGCTGGGAGTTTTAGGCACCCTGATCCCGGTAACGGCGGAATTGCTGACCGCTTATGGGGGGAAATCGTTTGTCTGGCTTGTCCCGTTCGTTGGTGATACCCGCGATTTACAACAGGGGATTGCAACGACTATAGGGGCGGCTGGGAAAATAGAGCGCTGGGTAACTTTCAGGGAGCTTGCATTTGCGCTGATGCCTGTGACTTATCTGTTTTGTCGTAAGAAAATAACTCGCGGAATATTGATCATCCTGATGTTTCTGCTTATAGGTCTGACCGGCTATCGCAGTGAGATGACGAGGTTAATGCTGCTCGTGGTTCTTGTCAGTGTCTATTTTTCAAAAACCCGCGCAAAAACGGTTGTTTTTTGGGGCGTGCTCGGCCTGATAGGGTTCATTCTTCTAATAGTAGTATCCCCGTTACTGCCGCTTTCTATGCAACGGGCTATTTCGTTTTTGCCCGGTGTTTCTATCGGAACGGATGTCGTTACGGGAACAGAGTTGTCCTCTAACTTCCGTTTTGATATGTGGCGTGATTATTGTATTCCTAATGTGCCGAAATATCTGCTGATCGGGCGAGGACTCGCCCATGATATAACAGGGTTCGCTTGGTTGAGTGCACAATGGTATTCTTCAAGCGAGTTTTTCTATTACATGGGCTCCTACCACAGCGGACCGTTCACTTTACTGCTGGATTTTGGGTTGCTGGGGACTGTTTCCTTCAGCCTATTCTTTTTGCTGACGATCCATGACAGCTGGAGAACGGTACACCAATATGCATCGCACCAAACTTCACCGGCGGCTCTATATTATGGTTTCTTAACCGTTCTTTTGACGTACGAAATCATCTCGTTTTATTTTATTTACGGGGACGTACTAGTATTTATTCGGCTTTTAATTATCGCTATACAGTTGCGGATTTTAAAGAAGAATTTTTTGATGGGGGAGCCGGGGGCGGCTGCAGCAGAAGTCGGAGATCAAAGGTCTGTGGTCAGTTCGTCAACCCAACAGATGAAAACAGGCAACAGAACGCTCGTAAACAGATGGGCGCGGCACCGGACCGGCGCGAGAAATGGGCCGTTGCCTTCTGCCGGTCGATAACACTTCACCTTTTTCGCGGTTTTTATGCTTCAGCCTTTGGTGGATCTGCCGCAGGCAGAAAAGCTCGACTCCTGAAAGTCTAACGCCCCTTGCAATAAGGAACGAAATCAAAGACAAAGCCTGATTTTAACGAGGTGCTCCGCACCGTTTCAGCGAGCGGCTGCGCCGCACCTCACCGCAGGATTATTTATATGAAGGTCTTACATTTAAATTATTACAATTTTGGAGGGGCCGGCATTGCTGCGACCCGCTTAAATCAGGCGCTTGTTGAGTCGGGTGTCGACTCGACCTTGCTGGTTTGCCGCAAGCAGGGCGACCCCGCTTTTGTAAATGAAGCTTCAAGTTTTCAAAAAGGGTTGGCGCAAATCCGCAATTCTTTGTCGTATCGCGGATTGAAGCGGCTGGGATTTATTCAAAACGAAATAAAAAGTGTGAACATCCTGCCGTCCGGGATTATTCGCGTAATCAATGACATGAATCCAGATGTTGTTCACTTGCATTGGATCAATGCCGAAATGCTCTCCATTGCCCAGCTGGCGAGAATAAAACAACCGGTGGTCTGGACCTTGCACGATATGTGGCCTTTCTGCGGAGCGGAACATTATACAACAAGCACCCGCTACATAAGCGGGTATCAAAAGTCAGGGGTCAGCGGTCGGGGAGCAGAAGCTGGAGGTCAGAAGACGGACAGGGAGTTGCCTGACGCCTCAAGCCTAAGGCCTGAAGCCTTCTTTGACCTCGACCGCTGGACTTTTTTGCGCAAGCAGAAGCACTGGAAAGCGTGGCATCCTCATGTTGTAACGCCCAGCCGGTGGCTGGCGGAATGTGCCCGGCAAAGCGTGCTGTTTAAAAATCTTTCGGTGGAAGCTATTCCGAATTGCCTGAATTTAAAGGTGTTCAAACCGCTGGATCGGGCAGAAGCAAAAAACCGGTTCGGATTGCCCTTAGATAAAAAATTGATTTTATTCGGAGCCTACTCGCCAATGGATATTCGCAAAGGTGGAGACCTGCTCGAAGCGGCCCTAAAGCAGGGGGTCGATAAGAATTGGGAGCTGGTGGTTTTTGGAGCCAGCAAAGGCGAGCAGGTTGCCGGATTAAAGACGCACTGGCTGGGAAGTTTTTCTGATGAAGACGATCTGGCCAAGCTTTACAATGCGACAGATTTGTTTGCCGCACCTTCCCGGCAGGACAATCTGCCGAATACCTGCGTTGAGGCTCAAGCCTGCGGGGTTCCGGTGGTTGCCTTTAATATCGGCGGGCTGAGTGACATTGTCGAACATGAAACAACCGGGTTTCTCGCAAGGCCGTTTGATACACGGCATTTAATGGAGGGGATTTGTCAGGTGTTCGCGCAGGATCGGCATGCGGCGGAAGCGATGCGCAAAAAAGCGCGGGAGAATGCGGAAAAGAAGTTTTCTATGGCAGAGGTGGCATCACAGTACAGCACGATATATAATGAGGTTCTTGGACGAGACGATAGCCGGTGATGATTTTGCTAGTTGCAGGGGAAGTTTAATGAAAAAGAGGATCAAGAATATACTGCTCACAGCACGTGATCGGATGCCGGTGATTTATACAACGAGCCTTTTTGCGTCCGCCTGGCTTGTAAATCTTTCAACTCGCCGCAAAATCAGAGGCAAAGGCAATATCGTTGTTTCAAAAGGGGCTTTTCTAAAAAACTGTTCTATTGATATATGCGGTAACAATAATCAAATCCGGATAGCTCCGGAATGTGTGTTGCGTAAAGTGAAATTCTTTGTTCGCGGGGATGGACATATTATTGAGATAAGTCCGCGCGTTCGCATTAACCGTTTCGCATTGCTCTGGTGCCAAGACGAAAACGGCACTCTTGCCATTGGCGAAGGCACCTCTATAGAAGAAGCTCATATTGCGGTGTCGGAGCCGGGATCCAGGATTGAAATCGGATCTGGGTGCATGTTCGCGTACGATATTGAAATTCGGTGCGGCGATTCGCATTCGATTTTGGATGCACAGACCAAAAAGCGGATCAATCCTCCGGCGAACGTAACAATCCACGACCGGGTGTGGATCGGCATGGGCGCAAAAATTCTTAAGGGCGTCGAAATCGGTTCGGACAGTGTTATAGCAACAGGTGCGGTTGTGACAAAATCAGTGCCGTCAGGATCGATTTCTGCCGGCAATCCGGCAAAAATTGTTCGTGAAGGTATTTGCTGGAACAACCAGCGTTTGCAGGATCGTTATTAAACAGGCCGGTTGAGTTCGTTTGTTTGACAAAAAAAGCTGATTCATACCCCGCAGGTAAGAGTTGTTCGTGCAAAAAATGGCAAAAGAAAAATTGGATACAGGTGCGGGCTGTAATCGGGAACCGTGTGCGGATAGAGGCTTGGTTTTCGCTGTCATCGCGTCGTATAACCGGGTGGCTTTCACGCTGGACATGCTTCGACAGCTCGAACAGCAGACCGTTCCTCCTGATGCCGTTATTCTGGTGGATGATGCCTCCACAGACGGCACGGTGGAGCAGGTCAAGGCGCGGTTTCCTCGTGTGCGAATCGTCTGCGGGCCCGGGGACTGGTTCTGGTGTCGATCCATGCACATGGGGGTTCGTGAGGCGTTGAAGGAGGCGGTTCCTGGTGATTTCCTGCTCATGTTGAATGACGACCTTCAGATCAGACCGGATTTTGTGGAGCGCCTTCTGGCTGCGGCGCGGCTCAAGCCAGGATGTGTACTCCATGCCGCCAACGCCCCGGTGGGCAATCCGGATGTGATTCAATTCGGCGGGATGAAGATGGATTGGGGCAAAGTAACCTCTTCGCCGATAAACAAAGGGCGTTTGTTTTCAGATTTCGATGCCGGGCATTGTGAGCCGACGGATTGTGTGTGGGGGCGGGGGCTTCTTGTTCCTGTTGAGGCCGTTTTAAAAGCAGGAAATTATAGTTGGCGGATTCCCCATCGGGGGGACAATGAGTTCGCTTTTCGTCTGGCTCGGTATGGATTCCCTCTGGTTGTTGCGTACGACGCCGTCGCCTATACCCATGATGATGAATTGGGTGCCGCGTGGATCCATCCAGAATATCGGCTGAAAAATTTCGGTAGTTTTTTTTTCGGAGTGCGGTCGAATGGAAGCCTGAGAACTGCTTTCTGGACAGCGATGGGTTGTAGTACAGCATGGTGGTACCGCATTTATTTTTTCTTCATGACGACGTGCCGGCTGGCCGGCCACTTTTTTACGCATGTCCGTATCCGTCCGAAATTCCGGTGACCGGCTGAGGAATCGGCGCGAAAGATCCCAAAGACGTATGATGTTGAAAGAGATAAATGTGCAGGCTAGGTGGTGCCGTAAGAGATGAAAAACGCATTATGAATGAAGTTTCGATTACATTTTGGTGGGCGTATCCCGGGGAACATTATTCTCCTCTGTTCGCTGCATTGCGAGAGATGGGCGTGGATGTTCGGGTTTACTATTTCTCTCGCCTGCCGGAATGGCGACAGCGGATGGGCTGGCGGTCGGAATCTGACTTGCCTGCCGGGGAGCGATATATCAACGCCGGTGAAAATGCTGCTGCAGTAATCATGGAAGAGCAAAACCGTATCCATATTCTACCCGTCTCGCTGAAAGATTCTTTCGAGCACGGGTTGCTGGCGACATTGATTCGGAGCAAAGCCCGCTGGTTTCACTGGAGCGAGTGTTCCCGACCGTCCCTGCGTGCCCGCGTCGCGTTGTTTCTCAAGATCCAGTACGTCCGTCGATTCGGGGTCGGCGCGTTTGGAATCGGCGAAGCGGCCAGGACTCAATTTGTCCGGTACGGGCTGGATCCGGTGCGGATCGGGCTGCTCCCGTATTCAATTTCGCCTCTTTCGTCCTCCGCAGTACCGGATGCAAAGATTCTGGAGTTCGCCAATGGCAGGAGAACATTTGTTTTTGTGGGCGCGTTGTGCTCCCGGAAAGGGGTGGATGTGTTGCTGAAGGCTTTTGCCGCCTTGATTCAGCATGATTCTGCGAAGGATTGGGTTTTGATCCTCGCCGGGCCGGACCGGAGCGGCGGGCGCTATGCCCGTTTGGCAGAAAAGCTAGGGATCGGGTCGCGTGTGATGTGGTATGGCGTGGTTGCTCAGTCGAATGTGTCTGAGGTGATAACGGCAGCTGATGTGTTTGTTTTGCCCAGCCGTCATGACGGCTGGGGCGCGGTGGTGAACGAGGCGGCCAGTCTAGGGAGGGGTCTGATTTCTACGGATCGGACAGCGTCAGCGCATCATTTGATCGAACACGGAATTAATGGGTACAGGGTTCGGGCGGGATGCGTGAATTCGCTTCGTCTGGCCATGGAATTCTATGTCCGGCAGCCGGATCTTACGGAAATACATGGGAAAGAGAGTCGTCGGATTTTTCAGGCGTATTCCCCTGCCGCCAATGCCGCACGGTTGCTGCATCAACTGCAGAGCTTTTGTGAAAATATTCAATGCCGATAATGCATCAGACCGATACGGCCTTTCCGAAAAAAAGGGGGGGGCAATCTTGAGACTTGTTTTTTCTTCAAGTGCGGATCGAAAATATCGCGAAACGGTTGAAAATCTCCTTTTCTTCAATCCTCAGCAGGATCGTGCCCGCACCGGCATTCTTAACTCACTAAAGCGTTTCGGGTTACCGCAACTCAAAGAAGCGGCCCATGAGCTTAAAATCGAACTGGATGAACACGAGACGCAAACAATCTTTGCTTACGATCAGGACGAACCCCAAAAAGGCCCCGTCGGGGTTGTTGTCTTTCTCCGCAGCGGAGCGAATGAGCTGGGCATTATACACATTGCGGTTCAGCCCGAGTATTCCTCTAGCGGCACTCATGCCGCCGAGGGCTTGATCTTTAAGTTGGTGGATGAGGTCCGCACGGTTAGTCGTAGAATTAAAGGGATTGAACGGCTGCTGTTTTTTTATCACAAGGAGCACAGCCTGCCCGTTTGAAGGCCGCCCCTGCAGGATATTTATGCGGGAAACTTTCATAAGATCCTCTCGGGTATGGAGCTGGAATAAGTATTGGCTCACCGCATCGCTCCGTTTGATTTTGTATGCCGCTGAGGAATGAAGAATTGACTGCAAATTAAGCCGGTCGCATTATGAACAAGGAAATAAAACGCAGTAAAAAAAGGAGCTACCTATGGATGTTAATGAGTTTGTGAATGCGTTTGCCGCGGAGTTTGAAGAAACTGATCCGTCGGAATTTACAGCGGGGACAAGTTTTAAGGATCTTGGCGAGTGGAGTTCGCTGACCTCTCTCTCCGTTATTTCGATGATCAAATTGAAATACGGGGTGATTGTATCAGGCCTTGATGTGAACAAATGCACAACGGTTGCGGATGTCTTCGCGCTGGTTAAGAAGTCCAATGGATAAAAACCCGTTCTCATTAACAGGGCGTCATGTTCTGGTAACGGGCGCTTCTTCCGGGATCGGGAGGGCGATTGCCGTAGAGTCTTCGCGGGCAGGCGCTCGCGTGACAGTGCTCGGACGTGATCAGAACCGGCTGGCGCAGACGCTGTCGGCGCTTGAGGGCGACGGACATGAAATGAACGCCTTGGATTTGAACCATGCGGATGCTCTTGAGCGCATGGTTCTTGGTCTTGATGGAGTGGACGGGGTGGTGCATGCCGCGGGTATTACACGTACGGCTCCGGCCAAGTTCATCTCTCAGGATGATTTTCAGGAAATCATGTCGGTGAATGTACAGGCCCCGATGGAGCTGACCCGGCAGTTACTGCAGCATAAAAAAATCAACAAAGCAGCATCACTGGTTTTCATCTCTTCTGTCGTCGGCGGCATCATGCCCTATAAGGGGCAGGGGGTGTATGCCGCATCGAAGGGAGCTTTATCCGCTTATGCCAAAGTGCTGGCACTGGAACTTTCGGCACGGAAAATCCGTGCGAACAGCATCTCCCCGGCCATGGTGCGAACCAGGCTGCTGGATTCGGTGAATATAGATGCTGCGACACTTGATGCGGATGAACAGAGGTATCCGCTAGGGTACGGAACCCCGGAAGATGTTGCCTGGGCGGCGGTTTACTTGCTGTCGGATGCTTCGCGCTGGATGACAGGCAGTAACTTGGTGATCGATGGAGGCGTCACGCTGACGTAAATAATATGAAAGCGTTTATAAAAGGGATTTCTTATTATCTTCCGGTAAAAGAACTCACCAACCAGGAACTGGTTGCCGAATTTCCCGAGTGGACGGTTGATAAGGTGGCCGCAAAAGTGGGCATCAACAGCCGCCATATTGCGGCGCCGGATGAAACTGCGGGCGACATGGCGGAGAAAGCTGCGGAAGCGCTGTTCGTGGAATACAAAATTGATCGCAACACGATTGATTTTATTCTGCTCTGCACACAGAGCCCGGATTATCCATTGCCAACAACGGCCTGCATCCTGCAAGACCGTCTGGATATCCCGACAGGCTGCGGGGCGCTCGATTTTAATCTGGGCTGCTCCGGATATGTCTATGGGCTTTCGCTTGCCAAGGGCCTGATTTTATCCGGTACGGCCAAAAATGTACTGTTCATCACATCGGAGGTCTATACAAAGCAGTTGCATCCGCAGGACAAGGGGAATCGTACGATTTTTGGTGATGCGGCGACCGCTACGCTGATTTCAACCGAGGGGTTCGCTGAGATTGGAAGCTTTTGTCTAGGTACGGATGGGAGCGGTGCGGATAATCTGATTTTGCGCAGTGGCGGACGCAGAAACCCGAGTCCGATGCAGGAGACGGTTGCGGAAGACGGCTCGCCGGTTTATCCCAACCATATTCAGATGAACGGGGCCGAGGTCTTTAACTTCACGCTGACCATGGTGCCGCCTCTTGTTGAGGGCACCCTGAAAAACAACGGTTTAGAGAATGAGCAGATTAATTTGTACGTATTTCATCAGGCCAACAAATTCATGCTCAATACACTGCGCAAGCTGTGCCGGATTGATCCAGAGCGATTCTATTACTGCATGGAGGATGTGGGCAATACGGTTTCAAATACGATTCCGATTGCCCTGAAGCGAGCGCAGGAAGAAACCGCAATTAAGCCCGGATTTCAGGTTTTGCTTGCCGGTTTTGGTGTCGGGTACTCCTGGGGCGGGTGCGTGCTGGGGTATTGACCGGACGCTAGCTGGAACGGTAGGACTTTTAAGTTACAGTTCCTTCACTATGATGCGGCTCATTTGAATTTATCACGCTGCTTAGAAGGGGTTCTGCGTGCAAAGGTTTTATTCATCCCACGCTAAGCCGCTTAAAGAGATAGATCGAGGCTCGTTGTCAAACAAAGGAAATGCGCAATGAATGAACTGTTTCTTTATCGGATAAGCCATTGGGCCTATGTGCGGAAAATTCCGCTGATTCCGCAGATGGTAAAGTTTTTAATGATTCTAATCTATAACAGCAGGATATCAGCATCCTGCCGGATCGGTAAGGGCACCAAATTAGCTCATGTCGGCATGGGCGGCGTTATGATCGTTTCAAACGCTGAAATCGGGGAAAACTGCCTTATAGGGGCTGGGTGCAAAATTATCCGCAATTTTCCGTACAAGAATGTTCCAACCATTGGAAACAATGTTTTTCTGGGAGCCGGGTGTGTAATTTGCGGGCCGGTTAAAATCGGGAACCATGTGGTGGTGGCTCCCAATACCGTGGTGAGAAACAGCATACATGACGGGGATATTGTCAGCGGGATGCCTGCGCGCGTTCTCGGAAACGTAAAGGATCTCGATTACAACATTCTCGAAAACCCGCAATACAAGGAGGGATGGATGGGCTATTTGAAGCCGCGCTAGTCCCAGATGTCAGCGATTTTTTAACGGAGATAAAAACTCTTTCCGCCCTCGGAGGATCTGCCGCAGGCAGACAACCTTTCCATCTCTTAACCTGCTAACCCTATAACCATTCAACCGGAATACAAAATGACTAATAATGTGAGCCATCTTTTCCAATGTTTGGAAAAACATCTGATCGCGACAGACTTTAAGGGGATTGATCCGTTTGACGGGATGAACAGTCCTCTGGTGAAATCTCTGACGTTCGGCAATCGGCGGCTGGGGATAGCCGCGCTTCAATTTTTCAAGCGCTGTCCGGTGAATTTGCGTCCGCTTTTCGGTATCCGCTCCGGAACCAATCCCAAGGGGCACGGGTTGCTGGCCGCGACATATATTCAGAAATACCGCATGACCGGCGATGCGTCCGATCTGTCCCGGGCAAAAGAATTTGCGGACTGGCTGATTGTGAACCGTTCACACGGCTGTTCCGGTGCAGCATGGGGATATAACTTTGACTGGCCGAACCGTAATGCGATCTTCCCTGCGGGCACCCCGACGAGCGTGAACACAGCCTACATTGCCGAGGCGCTACTCGATCTCTTCGAAGTGACCGGCGATGAAAAATATAAAGCCGTCGCCGTTTCCTCAGCTGATTTCCTGCTGAAAGATCTTAATCGTAGCGGAACGGACGATGAGTTCTGTTTTTCCTATACCCCGCTTGATCAGACGCAGATTCATAACGCAAATATGCTGAGCGCCACTCTGCTGGCGCGGATTTACACTGTAGCTACGGGCGGCGACCGCGGACTCCCTTCTGCAGCCGGGGTCGCTGACCCCGGAACCGGCGCGGGCACCGCCCGCACCTACAGTATTGGAATTGATGTAGAGAAGATATCAGGCGCCGCTCAGGCTTCGATGCGCTTCTCCCTGAACCGCCAACAGCCGGACGGCTCCTGGCTTTATGGCACCGAGCCGCGCAACAGCTGGATTGATAGCTACCACACCGGCTACAACCTGCTGTCCATTAAACGGTACTCCGCCGCCTTCCAAACAATGGAACATGAAGAAGCATTGCGCAAAGGCTACACCTTCTATCTGGATCATTTTTTCACCCCGGAAGGATTTGTAAAATATTACCATAACCGGACGTATCCGTGGGACGGCCATGCGATGGCGCATGCCCTGCTGACGCTCGATGAACTGGGGCACCTCGAGCCGGAACGTAGCGGCGCAATTCGTGACAAGGTCATGGCTCGTATCCAAGACACCTTCTGGGATGAGCGCCGGGGATGCTTTATTTACCTCGTTTCCAAACATTTGAAAAACCGCATCGACTATTATCGCTGGGTGCAGTGCTGGATGTTTTATGCACTCGTCACCCACCAGTGGAAGACGGCAGATTAATGCGTGACGCATGAACAATCCGGGAGAGATATGAGAAACATGAAGCTTCAGGTGTTTTACATACTACTTGCATTGTTTAATGCCGCACACAAGGCGGTGGCATTTCGCTTTGCACGGCAACTGCTGTATTGCATTGCCGGATTTCGTATAGCCCGCTCCGCGTCAATACACAATGTCCGGTTCTTTACCTTCGGCAAGCTGGAGATTGGTTCAAACACGATTGTTAATCGCGGCTGTTATCTGGACAGTCGGCGCGGATTGACGATAGGAGATAATGTTGTCATTGCCCATGATACGAAAATCTACACATTAGGACATGATATCAACTGCGCGGATTTTTCAACCAAGGGCGCTCCCGTGCGTATAGAGGATCATGCCGTGCTCTTCAGCAACGTCCTGGTCATGCCGGGAGTAACTGTGGGCAAAGGGGCGGTAGTACTGCCCGGGTGTGTGGTGACAAAGGATGTTGCACCCATGTCTATCGTCGGGGGTAATCCTGCTGTCGTTAAGGGGATGAGGCAAACATTGCATCGGAAGAGGAATATAAAGCATTATTGGTGCGCCACATAGCGGACTGCGGTCTCGTACAGGGTTTAACGTGAATATTTGAAGGGTTGTTGTGCTATGAAGATAAGTGTATTCGGATTGGGTTATGTGGGTTGCATTAGTTTGGGTTGCCTGGCCAAGAACGGGCATAAGGTTATCGGGGTTGATATTAATGAGAATAAAATCAAGCTCATTAATCAAGGCCGTCCGACCATTATCGAGAAGGACATTGATTTGATAATGGAGGAGCAATTCAAGCTTGGCAATGTTTCGGCGACCCGTGATTCCGCCGCTGCCGTGTCGTCTACTGAATTGAGCATCATTGCCGTGGGCACGCCTTCCACCGCCCGTGGACACTTGGATCTGAAGTATATATTCAATGTCGCACAGGATATAGGAAGGGCGCTGGCCAAAAAGGACACCTTCCACATCGTTGCCATCCGTTCGACGGTGTTGCCGGGAACCTGCGATAAGGTCGCGAAAATGATTGAAGAAGCCTCCGGGAAACAAAGAAACAAGGATTTTGCGATTGTGGACAATCCGGAATTCCTGCGTGAGGGATCCGCTGTTTCAGATTATTACAACCCCCCGTTGACACTGGTTGGATCGGATAATGCGGATGCGGCCAGGCAGGTTGCAAACCTGTATGCGAATCTTCCGGGAGAGATCGTTATTACCGATCTCGGGGTCGCGGAAATCATGAAGTATGTCAACAACACCTACCATGCCTTAAAAATTTCCTTTGCAAATGAAGTGGGCAATATATGTGCCGAGATGGGTATCGATTCGCACAGGGTTATGGAAATATTCTGCAAGGATAAGCAATTGAATATATCTCCATACTATTTCAAGCCGGGCTTTGCGTATGGCGGATCCTGCCTTCCCAAAGATCTTAAGGGATTCCAGACTCTGGCGCATGATCATTATGTCTCCATCCCGGTGATCGCCGGCATAGGCATTACGAACGAAAACCAGATTCTGCGTGCAGTTCAATTGCTGCAACGGTTTTCCGGAAAGAAATATGGGTTTTTGGGATTGAGCTTCAAGGCCGGAACCGATGATTTGCGCAACAGTCCCGCTGTCCGGGTGGTCGAGTCCTTGCTGGGCAAGGGCGAGCAGGTCATGATTTATGACAAGAATATAAATGAGACCCTGCTTACGGGGACAAACAAGGACTACGTCGATGCCAGGATCCCCCACCTGTCATCGCTATTGTGCCACAATATCAAGAAGCTCGTTGAGTTGTCGGATGTGCTGGTAGTCAACACGACGGAAAAAGAGTTTATGGATATATTAAGCGAGGAGAAGCATAAAACCATCGTTGATTTTGTCCGGATCTCCGACTGTTTGCTGGGTCGGTCGAATTATATCGGAATTAACTGGTCCTCTAAGGTCGGCGGATCCCATGTATCTGGAGAAGATACGGTCGTTTAAATGTAAGGATAAATGGATGAACCCATTAGATAATAAGCACATACTGATTATTGAGGAGAATGCGTCGGTTCCCTTTGATCGAAGGGTCTGGCAGGAAGCCACCACCTTGAGGGAGCATGGCGCAGAGGTTTCCATTATTTGCCCGCAAATGCAGGGGCATACAACTCCGTATGAGGTTCTGAATGGGATCGAAATATACCGGCACCCTTTTCTGCACGAAGCCAAAGGTGCCCTTGGGTATCTATTCGAATACGGGACGGCGATTTATTGGGAAATGCGACTGGCACGGCAAATATACAAGAAAAAGCCCTTTCATGTGATTCAAGGATGTAATCCCCCCGACCTTATCTATTTAGTTGCAAAGCAGTTCAAGCGCAAGGGGGTGAAATATGTTTTTGACCATCATGACATCAATCCCGAGCTCTATGTTGTTAAGTTCGGCAAAAAAGGTATTTTTTACCAGATTTTACGCTATTTAGAAAAACAGACCTTCAAGCACGCGGCATACAGCATTGCTACCAACGAGTCCTATAGGAAGATCGCGATTGGACGGGGGAAGATGCCGAGCGAGAACGTCCGGGTTGTCAGAAATGGGCCGATGCTGGACCGGGTGAAGATCCAAGAGCCGATTTTGGAATATAAAAAGGGGCGCAATTATCTGGTGGGTTATCTGGGAATAATCGCCGCATTTGAGGGGATTGATCTGTTGCTTGAGAGCGCACGCTATATATGTGATAAGAGAAAGGATGTTCAATTCGCGATTGTTGGCGGGGGTCCCGAGTTGGAGTCGCTGAGATGTCTTTCAAAGAAGATGGGTTTGGGGGAGCATGTCGACTTCTACGGAAGGGTTTCGGACCGGTTGTTGATGGATGTGTTGAATACCGCAGATGTATGCGTAAACCCGGACAGACCGTCCGAAATGAACGATCTCTCCACCATGAATAAAATCATGGAGTACATGGCGTTGAAAAAACCCATTGTCCAGTATGACCTTAAGGAAGGCCGGGTTTCGGCTGGGGAGGCGTCGCTTTATGCCGACAATGACTCTCCGGTGGATTTTGCGGAGAAGGTGATATTCTTGCTCGACAATGAGGCGAAGCGACACGAAATGGGCGAATATGGCTACAACCGTATTGTTAACGAACTCTCGTGGGACTTGCAGGCTAAAAGGTTGGTGGATTTTTACGGTGAGATTTTAAAATCCTTTTGAATGTGCTCTGACAGACACAACATATATTGATGCATTGAAAACGAATAAAATCTTAATTTGAGAGCGGGGGTTTGATCTTGCCCTGAGCCCATAAAACTTGCCGGATTCCCAGCCCCAGAGTCTCTTGATTAAGCCTGCCGGAAGAACGCTCATTTCAAAAATTCGGTTTTATGGGGGCAAATCAGTTGGCGCATAAATATTGTGTGTTTTTGGTTTTTTGTGGCTAAATCCCCCTCTTCACGGAAGTGCGTTTTTTGGTATTTGTATCCTCGAATTCATTGGGTATGCTACAACGAGCTGGTTGTCATCGGTTTTCCTTTCTTGGTTTGAGAGATTTTAAGGAAACGACAACCCACTGCTTTTTTCAACCTGAAGACGCGCTTCCGTGAAGAGGGATTTTTTGTGACTTTTGGTGTTTTTTGTGGCTAAATTTCATCTCATTCATTGAAGCAACAGGAATCAAATATGAAGAAGTTAATGGTTACCGGAGGGTTGGGTTTTATCGGGTCGTACTTTGTGGATCTGGCGCTGAAGGCCGGATACTACGTGATCAATGTGGACAAAAAAACCTACGCCGCGCGCGATGATGTCGATTTCCACAATCGCAAGCATTATGAGTTTATCGAAGCGGATATCCGCACGATGACACACATTCCGCCGGGCGTGGATGCGATCGTTAATTTCGCCGCCGAGTCCCATGTCGATAACTCCATTCATGCCAATGAAGAATTCTATAACAGTAATATCGGAGGGGTTTACAATCTGCTCGAGCTGATCCGCGCCAAGGACTCGACCGACCGTCCGTTACTATTGCACATCTCAACCGATGAAGTGTATGGCACCGCGCACGAAGGTTCGTTTACGGAAGAGGATAAGCTGCTTCCCTCGAATCCTTATTCGGCAACCAAAGCCGCTGCCGAACAGCTGATTTTTGGCTGGCGGCACACGCACGGCATCAAGGCAATCATTTGCCGCAGTTGCAACAATTACGGCTTTGGGCAGTATCCTGAAAAATTGCTGGCCAAGACCATAGAATTTCTGCTGAACGGTAAGAAGATGACAGTACACGGCGACGGCACTTACCGCCGCGAGTGGATTTATGCCGAGGATAATTGCGAAGCACTGCTGACGGTGCTGGAGAAGGGTAAAGAAGGCGAAGTCTATAACATCTCCTCCAATGAAGAACATTCCGTGATTGAGGCCGTGAAAATGGTTGTCGAAGCCATGGGGATGAAAGAAGGCGACGCCCTGACTCATATTCCAAATCGTCCCGGTCAGGATCTGCGCTATTCGGTCGACTGCTCCAAGGTTCAGGCGCTTGGCTGGAAGCCGAAAACCTCTCTGCGTGAGTACCTTCCGACGTACATTAAACTCTATAAAAAACATCTGGGCTTGTAGCTGGATGACCGAAGACTGAAGACCGACGACGGAAATCAGGTTTAGCTGCAAGAAGCAGGAAAAGGGACAGGCTTTTACAACCGCTTCGCTAGAGTAACTTCGGAGGGGTGCAGAGGATATCTGGGGAAAACAGATTGACGATGGAGGTGAGAATAAAAACAAGAACCGGTTCTTGTTTTTATTCTCACCTCCGTCGTCGGCTCCGCTGGCGCGGGTCGGCGGCATCTGCCGCACCTGTTTTCCTCAATGTCTCGTGTTCAGGAGGCTCTCTGACTTGCTCGGGGCTCCTCTAACGACCGGAGGAAGTGGTTGTGGAAAGATATTTGCGTAAATTGGCGTCCATTAGCGGTTTGTTTCTGTGTGTTCGGTGTATTCTGTGGTGAAGCTATGAGTTCGTTATACAAAATAATTCCGTTCAATGTCCGACACGGGAACTGCGGCGGAAGCCTCGTTCAGTTTCAGGCCGGAGATGCCGAAGCGAATGCCCTGCCGTTTTCGATTGGCAAGGTGCTGGTGATGTCGGATATCCGCACGGACGATGTGCGCGGCAATCACGCCCACTATGAGACCGAGGAGATTCTCGTCGCTTTGACCGGCGGATGCACGGTGGATCTTGACGATGGATGCGGTACGCACGAAAGCGTGAGGCTTTCGGCCTTGCCGGAGGACGGCGGACAGAAGACGGAAGACAGCGGTCGGTCGTCAGTCGTCAGTCATCAGTCCTCGGATATAAAAGAAGCCCTTCTTTTATATCCGCACATCTGGCGTGTGATGCGCGACTTTGAACCCGGAACCACACTGATGGTGATTGCTAACATCAGGTACGACGAAAAAGATTATATACGCGACCGCACCGAATTTGAGCGGGTTGCCAAGGATTGGAAGACTCTCGGCGGGAGTTCAGCGCTTAGCAAGGAGTAGATATGAATAATGTACGCATAGCAGGTGTTGGTCATTATCTTCCGAATCAGGTGTGGACCAATCACGATCTGGAAAAGAAAATCGATACAACGGATGCGTGGATTTTTTCCAAGACCGGCATCCGGCAAAGACATATTGCCGATCCGAGTGAAGCGACCTCCGACCTGGCCTTATATGCATCGTTGAACGCAATTAAGAATGCGGGCCTGCATGCGGAAGACATAGACCTTATTGTGTTGGCTACTTCCTCCCCGGACATGATTCAACCCTCCACTGCGGCCATTTTGCAAGGCAAGTTAGGGGCCGTAAATGCGGCGGCCTTTGATGTCGGTGCTGTTTGCGCCGGGTTTGTTTATGCGCTTGTTACCGCGACTGGAATGATGCGCGCCTTTGACCAATATAAAAATGTTCTGGTCGTTGGAGCCGAAACCTATTCCCGGATTTTGAATTGGCAGGATCGGACGACCAGTGTGTTTTTTGGGGACGGGGCGGGTGCCGTCGTGTTGACCAGATCAAAAGAACCCGGATACATGGGGCATTACCTGATGAACGATGGACTGGGCTGGGATGTAATAAAATTTCCGGCAGGCGGGTCGCGCATTCCGGCTAGTAAAAGCAGTTTGGAAGACGGATTACATGCGTTCCAAATGGATGGGAAAAAGGTATGGGATTTCGCAATCAAGGCGATGCCGCAGGCGGTTCGCGCCGCCGCCAAGGATGCCGGATGTGAGGTCAGTGCCATTGATTTTGTGGTTCCCCATCAGGCCAACATAAATATCATACAACGCAGTATGAAGGAGTTGGGGTTGCCAATGGAGAAAACGTATCCGACCATTGAACATACGGCCAATACCTCCGGAGCCTCTATTCCGATTGCTCTATCGTTTGCTTGTCAAAACGGAAAAGTTAAGCAGGGAGATCTGGTGGCTTTTGTTGGATTCGGCGGCGGGCTTTCCTGGGGTTCTGCGATTTTTCGGTGGACTAAATAATGACTATTCAGAGGGTTAGTGTTTTAGGTTCGGGGGCGATGGGGACAGATATCGCCCTGCTTTTTGCCCAGCATGGATTCGAGGTATTGCTGTGGCACAGGACTTGTTCAGGCACGGCCAGACAGCGCCTGATGGATAGGCTTGATCGATACGTTGCAAAAAAGGTTTTTTCCGAAGAAACTGCGGCGATCTTGCGGAACACTATTAAGGCCACGGATAGTGATGTGCAGGCTGCAGCATCTGATTTGGTCATCGAATCCGTGGTGGAATCTTATACAACCAAAATCGAATTATTGAGCCGGTTCGATAAGCTAATGCTTCATGATAGCATTCTGGTTACAAACACCTCCAGTTTCTCGATAGACCATCTGGGCGCAGAATTGGCGAGGCGGGCGGATTTCGCCGGGTTGCATTTTTTTAACCCCGCCACAAAAATGGATCTAGTTGAGATTGTGGCAGGAGAAAATACGTCGCCGGCAACGGTGGGAGAGTTGCGAATTCTGGCTGAACGGCTGGGGAAGACTGCTGTAATAGTGAAGGATATCCCGGGTTTTATTGTTAACCGGTTACTGATGGTGCAAATCAACAGCGCTATCCGTTTGTTGGAGGTGGGCGCTGCTACCGCACAAGACATTGATCAGGCAATGATGTCCGGACTGGGACATAAGAAGGGGCCGCTTTCACTGGCCGATTTCATAGGGCTCGATGTAGTGAACGATATTCTGACAGCTATTTATACGGCAACGAATGAGACGGCTTATAAACCCTCCGCCCTGCTTGTACAGATGGTCGGCAGGCAGAGCCTCGGCAGGAAATCCGGGCGCGGATTTTTTAAATATTAAACTGGAGAGAGCGTATGGGTTTGATCAGTAAAACGGCAGTTGTTCACGAGAATGTTAAATTGGGTAAAAATGTTGTAATCCATGATTTTGTGGTGATTTATCCCGATACGATTATTGGAGACGATGTTGAAATTTACGATGGTTGTGTGCTTGGCAAGCCACCTTCAAGTACAAGTAAAAGCTCCCGTTCCGTGTCTTCTAGCTTGCCTCCTCTGGCTATCGGCGTCGGTTCTGTTTTGTGTGCCCATGTGGTACTTTATCGAGGAGTGATTATCGGACAGAGAGTATTGCTTGGCGACAACAGTTCTTTGCGCGAAGAATGCGCGGTTGGGGATGATTGCATCATAGCGCGTAATGTCAGCGTGAACTATAACACGAAAATCGGTAATCGGGTTAAGGTGATGGACAATACACACCTGACGGGGAATATGGTTATTGAGGATGATGTTTTTATTAGCGCTCTGGTCTGTACGACAAATGACAATCAGATTGGCCGGGCAGGCTGGCACGACAAGATCATTGGTCCTATTATCCGGCAGCACGCTTCGGTTGGAGGCGGAGCCAACCTCCTTCCCAATATTATTATCGGAAGAAACGCAATTGTTGGGGCCAGTGCCGTTGTGACCAAAGACGTTCCCGATTATAAAGTCGTCATGGGCATCCCAGCCAAAATCGTCCGGGATGTGAAGCCGGAAGAAAGACGAGGATAACCCGCGCGTGAGTTATCCGTCGGCCCTGCCGGTGAGAATCACCCAGATCGTCATGATGACGATGTAGAGGTCGAGCAACGGGTTCATGTTGCGGGCGTAGTAGAGATCGTATAGCACCGTTTCGTTGAAAGAAGTTCCGTTTTTCGCCGCATAAACTTTCCACAGTCCGGTGCAACCGGGCTTAATATCAAAACGCCGCTTGTGCCACTCATCAGTTACTTCATATTCGCTCTGCGGAACGGGGCGCGGACCGATCAGCGACATGTCACCTTTCAGCACATTAAATAGCTGGGGCAATTCATCAATCGCCCACTTGCGGATGAATTTTCCAATCGGTGTGATGTAAGCGGTGTTTACGATTTTACTAGCCTTGGATGATTCATCTTGGATGTGTTTTTTAATTTCTTCCATCCGGCTTTGATCCTGATCGGCACCGATCGTCATGGAGCGGAATTTGTAGAAGGGGAAAAGCTTTCCGTTTTTGCCGACCCGCTCGCGGGTATAAAAAACAGGGCCTCGCGAAGTCAGTTTAATGGCGACTGCGGTGGCAATGAGAAGGGGTGAAAGCAACACGATTCCAATCAATGCACCGATCAAATCGGTAGTTTCCTTGTAGGCGCGAATCAGTGGCCCGTTTGGAATTTCCCGCATCCGAACGAACGGGATATCAAAGTAGGTGTCAGCGTTTAGGTTTTTGTGCCAGACGGACGATTTATCGGTGTGCACATCCACCCACCCGAACAACCGTACGCATCGTTCAATCAAATCCATTAGATCCTGATAGGAAAGGTCTACAAGCGCCGGGGTAATGATGGCTCCTTCGATCTTGTGTAGATTAACCAGTTCGGGCAGATCGCTGATTTTTCCGAGACACAAAAGATCTCCGGTTATTCTCGTTCCTTTTTCCCGGCAGTCGGACACGGATAGGAATCCGACGGGGCGAAGAGTGGCGTATTGGCGCTGATCAGTCAGTTGTTGCGCAAAGTAGATCGACGCATCGCTGGTTCCGATGATGACTACCCGGCGGTGCATTTTAGCACGAGCGGCTACGCGGAACATTGCCGGAAATATAATCTGCCGGTGGATGACTAGTGCGCTGAACTGCAGGAACGCCCAATTTATCAGAACCAGCCGCGAGGGAACGAAAACGAAAAACTTGATGGATGTTCGCAGTAGCAGGTACCCCAGCACGCAGACGGCCACCCCCTGAACGATGCGCAGAAAGTGCGCGGAGGGGCTAAGGAGCGTTTTTCGTTTGTACAGATGTAGAGCCCCGAAAATACCGATCATCGCAAAGGCATAAAAAAGAACTGTTAGAAGTTCTCCGGAAACGTGCAGTGAACGCGTAATAATGTTCAGATCGGGCTCATACCGCCGCCAGTGCAACGCCACGCCGAAGGTTCCGACCAGAATCAGCCAGTCGGTCGCCATAAGGTAAACGGTCGAACGCCCATAACGGCGGAGGAGATACATCATACTTTCACCGGGTTCCGAATTTACGTTCCAATTTAACGCGCAGAGTTTAGTGGTCATCCGGTTTTAAGACAAGGATTTTGACGGGGAAGCGGGTATGACGTTGAAACAAAACGAACGTTTTTGCCCCTGCAAATCCCTGTAATTTACAGGAAAGGCCCGGCCGGTTTAAAAATCTTCGCTTTCTTTGCCGCCTTCTGTTAAATGTATCGACCTTAACGGACGTTAGACTTTTGACCTTCGACATCAGGAAACTGTCATGCATGTTCCATTTTTAGATCTGAAGAACCAGCCGGCGGAACTTCGCAGTGAAATCCAGTCTGCGATGAATCAGGTGCTTGCTGAATGCAATTTTATTCTAGGCAAGCCTGTGGCGGAGTTTGAAGAGGCGTTTGCCGCTTATTGCGGGTGCAAATACGGAATCGGCGTGGCTTCCGGTCTGGATGCGCTGAAGCTGATTCTGCGGGCAATGGATACCGGCCCCGGCGATGAAGTTATTACGGTATCGCACACCTTCATTGCCACTGCTTTGGCCATTTCCTCCGTAGGCGCAACGCCGGTTTTAGTCGAGGTGGATCCGGCCACGTATACCATGGATCCGGCGGCTTTTGAGGCGGCGATAACCGCGAGGACGAAAGCCGTCATGCCGGTGCATCTTTACGGGCAGACTGCCGATATGGGTCCGATCCTCGAAATAGCCCGTCGGCATGGGCTCAAAGTGATCGAAGACGCCTGTCAGTCTCATGGCGCCCGCTGCAACGGCCACCGAGCCGGTTCGCTGGGCGACGCGGCGGCCTTCAGTTTTTATCCCGGCAAAAATCTGGGAGCCTACGGTGATGGCGGGGCGGTAACGACGTCGGACGCGGTTCTCGCAGAGCGTATCCGGGCCATGCGCAATTACGGTTCCATTCGCAAATACTACCACGACACGCTGGGTGAAAATAGCCGGCTGGATACCCTGCAGGCCGCTGTGCTGGGCGTGAAACTGAAAGTTCTCGATGCGGGAAATGCCGCCCGCCGCGCTGCCGCCGCACGCTACACCGCACAGCTCGCCGGGGTCGGCGATCTTATTACGCCCGCCGCCCGGAAAGGCTCTGAGCACGTTTTCCATCTCTATGTCATCCAAACCGGCCGCCGCGACGACCTCCAGCGCTATTTGCTGGAGCAGGGCGTGGAGTGCCTGATCCATTATCCTGTGCCGGTGCATTTGCAGAAGGCTTATGCTTCCAATGATTGGAAAGCTGTAAATTTTTCGCTGACGGAAAAACTGGCGGGGCAAATCCTATCCCTGCCCATCTTCCCTGGAATCACCGAAGAGCAAATTAAGTATGTCTGTAATTCAATCAAAGCATTCTGCGGAAATTGATGAGCGATGCCTGTGTTCAGAAAACAAACTTTTTTATCCCGGCAGTGGCTGAATACGGCGGCGCTTTGCCTCTGTGATTCTCTAGTGTTGTTGGCGGGGCTTTGTTTGGGTGACTGGATTGTCTATAAAGTGCATGGCATTCCCATGTCCGTACATTATGCGCTGGCGGTTATTCCGGTTTGGTGGATCGGCGCAGTGATTACTCGTGTCTCCCCGGCATGGGGGCTGGGTGCAGTTGAAGAGTTGCGCCGCATCCAGTTGCTGCTACTGGCTGTTTTTGCGTTGGCCGGCCTCGCTGTTTTTTTTGAACGGATTGTTCCCAGCCGCATAGTTTATATCGTCTCATATCTGTTTGGCGCAGTTTGTATTCCCTTGGCCCGCATCCCGGTCAAAAAAGCGCTTTTGTCCGCTGGACGGTGGGGGTGTGCGACAGTTCTATACGGCAATGCGCAGCAACTCCTCGGTGTCATCGAAACGTTTCAAAGAAATCCACTGCTTGGATACGCTCCTTATGGCGTGTTTACAGACGAGTTGCCTGCTGGTGCTGTTCTTCAGGGCGTTTCAGTACTGGGCCGCATGGAAGAGTGCAGTCCTGCCGCCTCCGTGGCGATCGTCCCGGTTTCCTTTGCAGAAGGGCTCTCGCTGTCTGAAGAATTCGACCGCATTCTCTCTGGATATCAGCGCGTGATCCTCGTTCCCGACATTAAAGAGGATGTTTTTCTGTGGGCGATTCCCCGTACGCTGGGAAGCCTGATCGGCCTCGAAATTACCAGTAATCTGCTCAACTCCGCCGCCCGTACATTTAAACGGGGATTGGATATTTTTCTGATCGCCCTTGTGGCTCCGATTTGGATACCTCTACTGGTTCTGACGGCCCTGACGATCTTGCTGGTTGACCGGCAGAATCCTTTTTTTCTTCAGCATCGGGTCGGCAAGACAAACCGTCCGTTTCGTCCGGTCAAATTTCGAACGATGCGGCCCGGTGCCGAAAAAGAGCTGGAACAGACGCTGGCCAGGGATGAATCGCTCCGCACAGAATGGGCGCAGAATTACAAACTTCGTAATGATCCCCGGGTGACACGGATGGGCCGTATTCTGCGCCGCACCTCTCTGGATGAATTACCGCAGGTGCTTAATGTGCTCGCCGGACAAATGTCGCTGGTCGGTCCGCGTCCGCTCCCCGAATATCATCATGATCAACTGGCTGAATCCGCCCGGACCCCGCGCAGCCGTGTTAGACCCGGCATCACCGGCCTTTGGCAGGTTTCCGGGCGCAGTGATTCGGGAACCGCCGGCATGGAAAAATGGGACACCTACTACGTTCGTAACTGGTCCATCTGGCTCGATATCATCATCCTTGCCCGCACGTTTCTGGCGGTTATTAAAGGGTCGGGGGCATACTAATAAAGACGAATTAGAATTTGCGCCATGAAACCTTTTGAAAAAATTACAATGGGGATCATCGCCGTTGCCCTCGCCGCAGCCTTTACCCTCTTTGGTGTTTGGGAGGATAAGGCAGCGCTCTATGCACCTCTGTTGATGTTGCTCTATCTTGCGTTTGCCGCCTGGCTGGTCGGGTGCATGAAGAACCGTTTGATCGGCGCGCTTGTTGTTCCGCCCGGCGGAACGCTGCTGCTCCTGTTCTGGTTTTACAGTGCGGCGTTGATTCCTTTTTCCGTTCTGCCGTATGAGGCCAAGATTAGCGTGCTTCACCTCGGCTGTTATCTGGCCGTCTACTGGGCTTCTGCGAATATCCTTTCGCGATTTTCGTACCGGAAAGCCGTGTTGTCAGCAGTTTTTGTCGTTCTTGTGCTGGCGGCGCTTTACAGCCTTGTTCAGCATAGAATTAATCCCGAAATGCTGTTTGGTCGGCTACGCTACACAAATTACGGTGAACGTCTTGGCGGTACCTATATCTGTCCCAATCATATTGCCCACCTTTTCCAGATGTGGCTCCCGTTCTGTCTCGTTTTTCTCTTCCTGCCGCAGTTCGGCTGGTTTTGGCGTATCTGTTTTGCCTATGCGTTGCCGTTGTTTCTGCTTTTGATATATCAGACCCAGTCGCGCGCCGGCATTCTCGGTGCCGTGGCGGCGATCGGAACAACCGTACTGTTGATGGTTCTGCGCAAAAGCCGCCGGGCTTTTTGTATCGCATTGCTCGTGGTGCCGCTGCTGGGGGCCGTTGCTCTCGGCGGTCTCTGGGCAGGCTCGTCGATGTTCCGCACCCGCATGCAGCCGGCGGTGAAGGTTTTGTCGTCGGCGGTTGCTGGAGACTGGGAGAGTGTAGTCTCTGTCGATTTTCGTCCGCAAACCTGGCTCGATACGACCAAGATGATTAAAGACCGTCCGGCATTCGGGTTCGGTCCCGGGAATTACGGACTGATGTTCGAAGATTATCGCCAGCGATGTCGGGCGGTCCGGATAGAAACGGTACATCCTCACAACGAATATCTCGAACTGCTTTCTGAATACGGGGTGGCCGGCGGCGTGCTGGTGCTCTGCGTGCTGGTCAGCGTTTCCGTTCAAATGATCCGCTTTATCCGGACGTCACCCCGGCCGCATCATGCCCTACCTGCCGCCGCGCTGCTCGGTGCTCTGGCCGGCACAGCTGTACATGGTCTTTTTGATTTCGAACTGCACATTTTCCCCAACGCGCTGATGCTGGCACTGCTCGCGGGCTGTGCGGCCGCTCCGCTGATGCAAACCGCTCCAGTCAAACATCCGAAGCTCCATGCCGGGGTTCGGTGGATATTCACGGTCACGGTTATTCTTGCGACGCTTTGGACTGTACAGGTTATGAGCTCCGCGTGGATTCGCGTCTGGGGCGACAGGTTTCTGCCGGAACAAAGAATTCAGCGTGCCGAAAGTTTTTATAAAACGGCCGAACGGATTGATCCGCAAAACTGGCAGGCACAATTCGGCCTCGGGCAGGTTTATTATCATGACCGTTATTATGAACTGGATCCGGCCCGCAAACATGAATGGGCGCTCAAAGAGCAGGCTGCTTATGCGGCGGCCTATCGGACAAACGCCAAAAAAGAAGAAGTGGTTTACGGGCTGGGGCGCGTCGAGCTGTTTCTCGGCAGCCGGGAGAAAGGGCTGGATTATCTCCGGCAGGCCGCGAATTACAAACGTTTCAATGATTTTTACTGGCGCAAACTGGGAATTGAACTGCGCAAGGCCGGTCTTTACGACGAAGCGCTGAACGCGTTCGAATATGCCCGGAAGCTGGACGGTTCTAATAAAACCGTCAAACGCAATATCGAGTGGCTGAAGGAACGGCAAACAGAAGCCGCCGGGGGAAAGCCAGAACCCAAATGAAAACCATTCTGATTTTCGAACCTCTTTCCGGCGGACACCGCGCCGGCTATATCCACTGGCTGGCGGATTCCATCACGGATAATCCTCCGGCCGGCTGTCATTTCGTTTTTGTCACCGATCCCGGCGTGGATATTCCGGCGGCGGCACCGCTTTCTTATCACAAAATTTCTCCCGAACTGGCGGGGCAATTCAAGTCGGCCGGTCCGTCCAAACTGCGCGGGCTGTTGCGGAACCTTTTTGATGAGTGCGTGGCGCAGTATTCTCCCGATCATGCGCTGATACTGGAGTTAACCCGGCTGGAACTCTCTTTTGCTCTGCGTGGTGCGCCGTGCCCGGTTTCGGCGATCCTGTTTGTTCAGTATCCGGAATTGGCGCGAGGACTGAAGTTTTTTTTCAAGGATTGGAAAACCGCGCTGCTCCTGCGCCGCGCGCCGGTCAAAAATCTATTTCTGCTGAACGGAGAAGAAAGCTGCCGTTATCTGGCCGGCCGATTCGGTTCGCGCTCCCGTTTTATTCCGGTGCCGGATCCGGTGCCGGAAATCACGGCAGAGGCCGATTATTCACTTCGCCGGGAATATCGAATCAGCGACGGACAGACGGCGTTTCTTTTTTTCGGAGCCGTTTCCCCGCGTAAAGGGGCGGACGTGCTGATTGAAGTGTTACATCTGCTTCCCGCTGAAGCGGCGGCGAAAAGCGTCTTTCTTTTCTGTGGCGAACCGGAGCGTGGTTATCAGCAAGCTTTTGATCAGGCTGTCGCCCGTCTGCGTGCCGCCCGTTCAGACATCACACTGAACATTGAAGACCGCTTTGTGTCCGACCAACGTATGATGGCCCTGTTTGAACAGTCCGATGTGGTTTTGATGCCGTACACCCGTCCGGAATATTCGAGCGGAATTCTGGCGCTGGCCGCCAAGGCGCGTACGCCTGTCATCGGCCCGGACTCCGGACTTCTTGGCAGGCTGATCCGGCAGAACGGGCTTGGCGCTGTTTGCTCCGTTCAGCCGGAAACGGTCGCGGAGAACATTGTGAGCGCGACGCAGAATCTTCCGGCTGTTGACGAAACGCGGCGTGGTGCTTTCGTGCAGAAGAGTCGCCCGGAACTTTTCGCCCGGATCATTTTGGATGCGGTTTGCAATGAACGCTGAAAAATATCATTCATCTTTGCGCCCGATCGGGGACGCCTGCCGCTTGGCGAAAACCGGCTGGGTCTGTCTGCCCAACCCACTGGTCGGGATTGGCGCGGAAGGCCGACTGCTGTGGAAAGGCTGCGTTTTGTTACGCCATGCGGCGTTAGTTATCCGGTGCTGGGCCTCTTGTTCTCATCCGCACATTCTGATCCGTGAGTTTTCGACAATACCCTTGCTGCTGACTTTCCCGTTTCTCTGGCCGCTTCGCCGCAAGCTGTTTTTCGTGATCAATCATAATCTGCAATGGGCAGCGCGCAACCGAGCGGAGCGTTTCGGAATGGCGGCATTGGCGCGGATGGGCGCCCGCTGGACAATTTTTGAAACCCAGGATTTCCGAGGGTTGGAAAAGCTGAAGATCCCTTCGCCGCGGAATTTGGTATTGCCTCATCCGGTGCCGGAGAGAACCGCCGGAGAAAAAAACAGCGTACGGGCGGTAATTGGCGTGACAGGTTATTGTCGCCCCGAAAAAGGAATGGATGAGCTTCTCAATCTGCTCGTGCGGCATTTCCCGGATTGCGATATCGTGATCGGGGTGTCCGCGCCGGAAAAAATTAAAGGTCTTTCCGAAAAAGTCCGGATGGTGAACACCACATCGGATGCGGATTACCGCCGGATGCTGGCGCAGTGCGACGTTCTGGTGCAGAACGGCGCGCAGAACAGTTATTTTTACCGCGTCTCCGGTCCGGTTGCCGATGCCGCCGCCTCCGGTGCCGCCGTAGTCGTTCCGGATTTTCCGCTGTTGCGGCATCAGGTTTTTTCCCCGGTGCCGGTCGGCGAAGTTTTCCAAGGTTTGGAAAAAATTCCGGACGCGGTGCGCACCGCGATCGCGAAGGCTCGCTCCGGACAATATGATTTCGCTGTTTATTGCGCGGCCCGCACGGCACAGGCGGTCGCCGACCGGCTGGATGAGTCTAGCAGAGAGCAGCATGGATAAAATCAATATACTCGGCATACAGGTGGACGTGATTGATCAGCCTCAACTGCTGGCGGAAATTGACCGGCTGGCGGCGGCGCAGCGCCCCGCGCTGGTCAATAATGTCAACGTGAACGCCTGCAACATCGCCTGCGACGATCCGGAGTTCCGTAAAATCCTGAATGCTTCCGAGGTTGTTTTCTGCGACGGCTTTGGCGTTAAGCTCGGCGCTCGGCTGCTTGGCAAGACGCTTGGACAGCGCATGACGCCGCCCGACTGGATTGACGAGCTCTTCAAGCTGTGCATCCGGCGCCGGTACTGTCTTTATTTCCTCGGTGATACGGACGCAGTGATGGCGCTTTTTGTCCGGACGGTGAAAGAAAAATATCCGGCGCTCAGAGTGGTTGGTCAGCACGACGGGTTTTTCGCGCTGGGCGGAGATCAGGACATCCGGTTCACGAACGAAATTCAGCGGCTGGGAGCGGATATTATTCTTACCGGCATGGGCATGCCGCGCCAGGAAAAGTGGGCATGGCAGGCGAAACAGCGGCTGGGTAAAGGGGTTGTTATCGCGACCGGTGCGCTGTTCCGCTGGCACACCGGCTACGAGCTCCGCGCTCCGCGTTGGATGACGCAGCATGGGCTGGAGTGGCTGGTCCGCCTGATCCTTTCTCCCCGCAAACATTTCAAACGGTACGTCATCGGTCTGCCGCTTTTCTTCTTTCGTATTCTCAAGCAGCGTTTCGGAAAGGTTCGGGAATGAATCGCATCCTCAAGCCCATTTTGTTTTTTGCCGCGCTGCTCGGCTTTTTCGTACTGACAGCGCCGGTCAATCACACGGAAGCCGAGGATTCTTATTTTTATGCCCGCATGGCGGAGCAGGGCGCGTGGTCCGAAATGTTCCATGCGCACCACTTGATCCATCTGCCGCTGATGCGGCTGATTTTCCGCGCCGTGCAGTTTGCCGGATACACCGGCAGGTCTTTCCCGGTGCTCACGGGCGTCAGTATGGTTTCGGGCGCCTTAGCGGTGTGTCTGTTCGCCGCGCTGTTGCGGCGTTCCGGCGCAAAAAAAACGGTGGTACTTCCCTTCGCCTGTGCACTGCTGTTCTCATACGGCTTTTGGCGCTACAGCACAACGGTCGAAATTTATGCTTCCGCTTCCGCGCTTTCCTTGCTGACGGTATATCTGGCCGTTCGTAGCGCGGAGCGGCCGTTTTTCTTTCCGGCCAGTGTGCTGGCCGGGAGTCTTGCGTTACTGCTGCATCTGGTTGTGATCCCGGTCGTTTTTATGGCGGTGCCTCTGTTTTACATACTTCGGAAACAAAAATTGCGAGCCGTAGTGTACGCATTGACAGCGCCGCTTCTGGCGGCGATCGGATACGGCGCGGTGATTGCGTGCGGAGTCCATCCAGTGGTCTATTCTGATACTTTTGTCCAGCGAACGGCGCTGCTGGAGCCGGTTACATGGGTTAGCGGGCTGGTTGCGTGGGGACAGACAATCTTTTCCGGCAATTTTGTTTTTCGCATACCGGCGGTTGCCGAACAGATTGTCCGGCTATTGCCGTTTCAGATGATGCAGAAGCAGATGTTCATGGGGCAGCATGCACAGCCGTGGGTGGCTTTTGTCGCTCCCGTCACTTTCGGTTTAGCGACAGGACTGGCGGCAGGGATTTTTTGCTTCGTACTGCGGCATATCAAAGCCGTACTGGCAAACCGATCCGCGGTTCTTGTTCCGGTTTTCATCTGGTTTGCCGGTGCGGCAGGTATGGCTTTCTGCTTTGAACCCGCCAATCCTGAAACGTGGATTTGTGTATTGCCACCGTTCTGGCTTTTGGCCGGATTGATCTGGGGCGCTTTGCCGGAAGGTCTGTTTTCCCGCTGGGCGCCTGTCGCGCTGGCCGCCGCGTTGTTGTTGCATAATTGGACAGGCGGGATGCTTCTGGTTAAAACCCCCGCAGGAGATTATTGCCGACAGAAAAGTTCTTGGATCATAGAACAGGTTCGTCCGGGTGATTTGATTCTTACGGCGGACTGCCACAATCTCGTGACGTTTATGGGATATCAAACGTCAGCTCGTGTTGTGGACGCCAAATTCATCGATTCCGATCAATGGGCTGAACTCAAGCGCCAAACATCCGGAAGGGTTTTCGTTTTTTCTGATGTAATGGAACTGCTGCCGCCGGTCACACGCCGGGCACCGGATGCGGTTCGGAAAATCCGCGAAGTATCGGCGCAACTTCAAGCGGGATTGCAGCCTGTTCATCGCGATGAATTCGGAACGGTTTATCAGTGGAAGAGTTTGTGAACAGCGGAAGCCGCACTTCATTGCAACGGACGCTGTGGCTTATGGCGATCCTGTTTGCGCTCACAGCCGGCTGGATGATCTTTTTTCAACCATTGGAAAAGGCTGTTGCTTTCACCGCGACAGATGACGGGCTTTATTACCCGCGTCTGGCTCAGAACATCATAGCTCGTGGAATGTGCACCTATGATGGCGTAACGGTCACAAACGGATTTCATCCGTTGTGGCTGCTGTTGCTGTTGCCGGTTTATGGACTGATTCATGATCCGTGGCTAGCACTACGCGGCGTTTATATGGTCATCCTTGTCGTGCAGTTTGCCTCGCTCGGACTGTTGGCTCTTATTGCTCGGCGCACGCGAATGACGACAGCAGGTCTGGCGGTGGCGGTATTCGTCCTTTTTTTAAACATCCGCTCCTTCACCATATTTTTCAGTTTTCTGGAAAGTCCGCTGGTGCTCCTTATGTTGCTGGGGTATCTCGTTTTCTGTCTTCACACGGGCGGCCAACGTTTTGAAAATCCAAAAATTGCTTTCATTACAGGGGCGCTGACCGGGCTCTGTTTTCTGGCGCGACTGGACTGTTTCCTTCTTCCGGTGGCGTACGGAACAGTGCTTTTGACCCATTTGTTGCGTCAGCGCAAACAATGGAAGCATTTTCTCCTTTCAGCCGGTTCATCTGCCGCCGGATGCCTGTTGCTGGCGGTTCCATATCTTACATGGAACTGGATAGCTTTCGGCCATCTGCAAACGGTGTCGGCCCTTCAGAAAACCGCATCTTTTTCCCCCGTCGCCAGCTGGAATATGATTTCGGGCTGGTGTCTGAGTCAGTTTATTCCTCGCGTACAGCATATTCTCGGCTTGCAGAATATTTCCCCGAAACTGCTTTTGGGTTGTCTGCTTCTGAGTGGACTGCTCGCGACCGTTTATCTGCTGACCGGCACACGTCGCCATCGGCTGGTTGAAAGGCTCGGGTTTTGCCCTGAATTCCCGCTGTTTGTTGGAATACATGCTCTGTTCATTGTGTTGGCCGCCCCGCAAGATGCGGCGGCTTCTGCCTGGTACTGGATCCCAGAAATTACCCTGATTGCATTGGCCGTCGGCGCGGCGCTTCCCGATATTCGTCGGGCAGGAATACCGGTTGTCCCAGCGCTGATTGCTCTGCTGGTCGGAATTCAGCTGTGGATTTATCCTGCATTGGTCCAGCGTAAAACGATGAGCTTCGCTAAGTTGGAAGTCGCCCGGTTTCTGCGCGAAAACACGGCGCCTGAAATTCGCTGCGCCATGTTCGATTCCGGTATCATTTCATACTTCAGTCAGCGCGATTTTTCCGGGTTGAACGGATTGATTGGAGATTTTGAGCACGCCGCACTTATGCGTGAAAAAAAATATGCCGATGCGCTGGAACGGTGCCGAGTTGGTCTACTGGTGCTTGACACACCTAGGGAGCGGATTCCAGAGCTGATTTCCAATGTGGTTTACAAAACAGTGATTGAAACAAAATTTGAGAATTTCAATGAACCGCCCAAACCATTTGTGGTCTATAAAGGAAGCCCGAAAGATCTGCAGCGGGTATGGGACGTTCGGTACGGCGGACGAAGGTAGGGGGCACAAAAGTCTGTTGATTCGCAGGGCGCGGTGGTACAATTTTTAGACAGGTTGAGAATTTTTATGCAGAATGAATCATCCATCAAAGTCTGGAGCGAACGCTGGCGGCTCGGTGCGCTGTCCACTCCGGAACTGGTGCAGATCGGACTGATTTCTGTGATCATCAGTCTGGTGTTCATGTTGTTCCACATGCTGGGGAACACGGTTGCAAACGTGGGCAGTCGCTCCGCTTTCCAATGGATGTTTGCCCGCTGGCAAGACACGATTTCTTTCGGCGCGGACTATTCGCACGGCTATTTCATCCCCTTTGTCAGCCTCGGCGTGATCTGGTATAAGCGGAAAGAAATCTTCTCGGTCGGCGTGCGCACGGATTCTCGCGGGCTGGCCGTGGTCATCTTTGCGCTGGTGTTGCACTGGCTGGGTGCCAAGATGCAACAGACCCACTTTTCGCTGGCGAGTCTGGTGCTGCTGATCTGGGGCATTCCATTTTATCTCTTCGGCTGGGAACTGGCCAGAAAGCTTATTTTCCCTTGTTCCTATCTGGTCTTCTGCATCCCGTTGAACTTCATGGATGTTATGGCATTTCCTTTGCGTATGTTCTCAACCACGCTGGCTACCGGTATGCTGAAAGGTCTCGGTATTGCTGCCGTGCAGTCAGGAACCGCGATCTTTATTCCATCTATGCCGAGCGGGCTGGATGTCGCCGATCCATGTAGCGGCCTGCGCTCTTTGCTCGCCATGACAGCACTGACCGCCGTCTACGCATACTTTACTCAGCGCACACTTGTTCGAAAATGGATTCTTTTCATGGCCTCCATTCCGCTGGCGGTTTTCGGTAACATCGCGCGTATTGTTACCATTGCTTTCGTGTCTGAGGCGATTGGCGGCAAACTGGCGCTTGGCATCTACCATGATTATTCCGGTTACATCCTTTTCACCGCCTCGATCACCATGATGGTGATCATTGGCAGTTTGTTGAACCTTGAATTCAGGGAAGTTGTGAAGAAATGCAAATCCGTGCTTTTACGCCGTACCTGATTCTGATCGGGTTGATGATCATCGCCGCGCTGGCTTTAGCGTTCACGGTGGACGTTACGCTTAGTGACAAGGCTGGCGTGCGCATGAAACTGCCTGCCGCACTCGACGGCGGATGGCTCGGCGACGAACTGCGTTACTCTCATAACGCTGAAAATCCGAAACAGTATCAGGTCAGCCAACTGGAGCTGCCGAACATCGATCCAGTCACTGGCGATAAACTTTTCACCATGAGCCTGGCCGAATATGACGCGCTTCCGCATGACACGGAATTTTTGAAGTCTATCTATACAAACGAAGCGGCGGCTCAGGTGTTTGTTTCCATTGTGCTTTCAGGCCGCGAGCGCGACAGTATCCATCGCCCGGAACGCTGTCTGGTTGGACAGGGCAGCACCATAGTCAACCAGCATTTCTGGAACGTTGTGATGCCACAGATCATCGAAGTCCCGCTGGAGGGCCGCGAGCCGCTCAAGGTCGCTGTTTTGGAAACCATTCGTAACTATCGCGGTGCCGACGGAGAGCGCAAAGTCTATTACGGTTACTATGCCTACTGGTTTGTCGGTCAGGGACGCGAAACCCCCAGTCACTACATGCGCATGCTCTGGCTGGCCTGGGATCGCGTTGTGAACAGCATTTCCCATAAATGGGCCTACGTCGTCGTTGCCGGCGACCGCACGGACGAGAAGTCAAATGCCTACGAACAGCAAATTATCGAATTTGTTCAGAAGCTTTATCCTCATCTGCTGGTTAACCAGCAGAATGGGGGTTGACAAAACCAGACCCGCACGCTTACCGTTCCGCCCGATAACCATGAATAACGTATTCAACAGCCTTGAACTCCTTCTGCTCGCCGGGGAAACCCTGCGGGAGTTCTGCGCTTGTTGATTTGACCCTCCAACAAGAATCTGGCCGAACCTCTCCGCAGCCCGGAGAGGTTTTTTATTTTCATGATGGGTTTAACAGAGAAAAAACTGTAAAGGAAAGAACAATGAAAACACCGAAATACAAAGCCCCTGTGCCGTTCGAGATGCCGGACCGTGAATGGCCGGCGCGGACACTGTCCTCCAGCCCCGCATGGTGCTCCGTGGATCTGCGCGACGGCAACCAGGCGCTGCCTAATCCGATGGACCCCGATCAGAAGCTGGAATACTTCCAGATGCTGTGCCGCATCGGATTCAAAGAGATAGAGGCCGGGTTTCCTTCCGCCAGTCAGGACGACTTTGACTTCTTCCGCTGTCTGATCGAAGGGAAGCACATTCCCGACGATGTCTTCATCATGGGGCTGACTCAGTGCCGCCCGCACCTGATCGACCGCACCTTTGAAGCGTTCAAGGGCGTAAAAAAAGGTATCGTGCACGCCTACATTGCGACCTCTGAACTGCACATGACGAAAGTCTTCGGAACAGATCAGAAAGGCACAATGAAGTCGGCCGTCGAGGCCACCCACCGCATCCGCGCACTGGCCGACACCATGCCGGAGAGCGACATTCGTTATGAATTCTCGCCCGAGGAATTCACGGACACCGACCTGCCGTTCTGTCTGGAAATGTGCAAAGCCGTCTACGAGGCGTGGGGTAAAGCGACGCCCGAAAAACCGATGATCCTGAATCTGCCCGCCACCGTTGAGCGCAGGCCGCCCAACCACTACGCCGACATGATCGAATGGTTTATCGCAAACTTCCCGCATCGCGACTGCGTGAAGATTTCACTGCACGCCCATAACGATCAGGGCATGGCCGTCGCCGCCACCGAACTGGCGATGATGGCCGGCGGCGACCGCGTCGAAGGCACACTGTTCGGACACGGCGAACGCACCGGCAACGTCGACTTGGTCACCGTGGCCAACAATCTGTTTTCGCGCGGCATCAAATCCGGGCTGGATTTTTCCAGCCTGAACGAAATCGCCGCGACCGTCGAGCGCCTGACCGGCATGCCGGTTTACTACCGCCAGCCTTACGCCGGCGAGTATGCCTTCACGGCATTTTCCGGTTCGCATCAGGACGCCATCAACAAAGGTATGCACCGTTTGGAAGAGGCGGCGAAGGCATTCGGTATGAAGTGGAAAGTGCCGTATCTGCACGTTGACCCCGCCGATCTGGGCCGCAACTTCGAGAAGCTGATCCGCATTAACTCGCAGTCTGGCAAGGGCGGTATCGCCTGGGTGCTGGAACAGGACTACGGCATTGAAATTCCAAAAGCCATGCAGCCCGAACTGCGCGAAGAGGTGCAGGTTTACAGCGAAGCCGTCGGACGGGAAGTTTCATCGGAAGAGGTGCACAACGTCTTCCGTGAAAAATTCGTCAACCCGACCGGCCCGTATGAACTGATCGGCTATTGGCCGCGGCCCGACGACAAGGATCCGACCTTCATCCACGGCGAAGTCCGCGTCCGCGTTGACGGCAAAGAAAAAACCGCCATTGCCGACGGCAACGGGCCGATCTCCGCCTTTGTTCATGCTGTGCGCGGCATCGTCGGCATCGACTTCAGCGTTGACGACTATCACGAACAGGCTGTCGGCAAAGGTGCCGATGCGCAGGCGCTGGCCTATGTGCCGCTGAAGCTGGAAGGAGACGGCATCGTTTTCGGTGTCGGCTCCGACTCCAACATCGACCAGGCCGCCGTCCGTGCTATTATCGCCGGGCTGAACCGCATCGCGGGAAAAAAGAAATGAAAAAACTGGCAGTCCTCGGACATCCCATCGGCCACACACTGTCGCCCGTCATGCACAACGCCTCCATCAAGGCGCTGGGGCTCATGGACGAGTATGAATACGGCAAACTCGATGTCCCGCCCGGCGAACTGATGGCGCGGCTCGCGAAGTTTCCGTCCGAAGGCTACGCCGGCGTCAACCTGACGATTCCTCTGAAGGAAGTCGCGTACCAAGGTCTAAAGCAACTGGCGGACAGTGCCCGGATTCTCGGCGCGGTCAACACCGTTGAATTCACCGGCGGCGGAATGGTTGGCCACAACACCGACGGCTACGGCTTTCTCAAAGCGCTCGAAGAAGCCTTTGGTAAAACCGTTCAGAGCGATTCCGTTTTCGTACTCGGTTGCGGCGGGGCAGGGCGTGCCGTCGCGCTCATGGCCGCGCTCAACGGCGCGAAGTCGCTGACGCTGGCCGATGTGGATGCCGCACGCGTTGCCAACCTGACGGCGGAAATCAAGAATGTCGCGCCGAAGGTCGGGATTTTCCAGTGCTTGGAAAAGACGGAACAAATCAAAGCCTGCCGCGAAGCCGATCTCGTCATTCAAGCCTCGCCGGTCGGTATGAAAAAAGAAGACCCCTCGCTTCTGCCGAAAGAGGCCTTTCGCCAAGGACAGCGCGTTTTTGATTTGATTTACATGTATCCCGAAACCGCCTTCCTCAGCACCGCCAAAGCCTGCGGCGCGCAGATTGCGAACGGCCTCGGCATGCTGTTGCATCAGGGCGCGAAAGCTTTCGAAATCTGGACGGGAATCAAACCAAGTGTTGAAGCGATGCGCAACGCATTGGAAAAGGCGGTATACTCATGATGGTATTCTGGATGATTTACTGGTCGACGCTTATCTTCGCTCTGGGTCTCTGCTTTGGCAGTTTCCTCAACGTATGCATCTGGCGCATTCCGAAAGAAAAATCCGTTGCTTGGCCGCCGTCGGCCTGCCCGAAATGCGGAACCCGCATCAAAGGATACGATAATATTCCGGTGCTGAGCTGGCTTCTGCTCCGGGGGAAATGCCGCAGTTGCAAAGCGCCGATTTCCGTCGGCTATCCGCTGATCGAACTGCTCACAGGGCTTTTCTTTCTCACCATCTGGCTTATCTATGGAGTCAGCCCGAAAACGCCCATCTATATGCTCGCCGTCTTTGGTCTTCTGCTCGGCACCTTCATCGACCTCGAAGAAATGTGGCTTCCTGACCGCGTCACCATTGGCGGCATGATTCTTTTTCCGCTGCTCAGTATGGCGGCGCCCGAGCTGCATGGCACCGTCGGGTGGTTCGCCGGCCTCAAGGCTTCTCTGATCGGACTTGCCGCCGGGTTCGGGCTTTTCTGGGCAATTCGTGCACTGGGAACCGCCGCGCTCAAAAAGGAGGCGATGGGATGCGGTGATCTCAAATTGATGGGAATGCTGGGCGCGCTGCTTGGCTGGCAGGCGGTGATTTACATCACCTTCTTTTCTGCGCTGGCTGGCGCCGTCATCGGCACGGGCTTAATCGTCATGAAGAAAAAAGAACTCTCGAGCCAGATTCCCTACGGGCCTTACATCGCGCTCGCCGCCTTCTCCTGGATGCTCGGCGGCGACCGTCTCTGGAACATCTATCTCAACCTCGTGGGCTTTTAATTTTTCCAAGCCTTGGAATCCTCTGTGTTCCTCGGTGTTCTCTGTGGTGAAAATCAGTCCAGAAATTGTCCGTTGCGGTTGCCGGTCAGCTTCCCGCCCTCAATCGTCAGCGTGCCGTTGACGATCAGCGCGTCGATACCTTCAGAAAGCTGATGCGGGTTCGCGTAGGTTGTGTTCTTTTTGACCTTCGCCGGATCAAATACCGCCACGTCGGCAAAGTTCCCTCTCTTCAGCACGCCGCGCGCTTTCAGCCGGAACTGTTCTGCGGCCAGCGACGTCATCTTGCGGATGGCTTCGGGCAGCGGAACAGTCTTCCCATCCAGCGCGGCGCGCAGGAACTTTGTAAAACTGCCGTAAGCTCGCGGATGCGGATGATCTTTGCTCAGAATGCCGTCCGGCGCGCGGATCGAAGCGTCGCTGCCGATCATCACCCACGGCTTCGCCAGAATCTTCCACATATTTTCTTCGCTCATGCCGAAGAAAATGCCGCCCGTGCGCAGTTCGTCCTTTTCGATAATATGAAGCAGCGCATCGATTGGTTCCATGCCGAGCGCTTTGGCCGCATCCGGCAGAGCCATACCCTTGAACTGCTGAAGATCGGGATGCACGGTCGAGCCGATCACGATGACACCGAAGCCGAACTCACCGCGCCCTATGACGACTTCATCACGGATACGCAGGCGTGTTTCCGGATCGCGCAGGCGGCCGAGCACCGCTTCCTTGCCGTCGTAGAGCGCCCAGTCCGGCAGGACAATATCAAGATCGGTCTGCGCGGCGATGTAAGGATAACGGTCGGCGGCGACTTCAAGGCCTTCGGCGCGGGCGGCTTCAATCTTCTCCAGCGCGGCGTCGAGCTTATGCCAGTTGGCCTGTCCCGATGTTTTCAGATGCGAAATCTGCACCCGCGCTCCCGACGTCCGGCCGATCTTCAGCACTTCATCAATCGCCTCGAGCAGTTGCTTTCCCTCGCTGCGCATGTGAGAGGTGTAGATTTTTTCGCGGCTGGCGCAGACCTTCGCCAGCGCAATGATTTCGTCCGCCGGTACGGCGGAGGCGGGCGGATAAATCAATCCGGTGCTCATCCCGCATCCGCCTTCGTCGAGCGCCTGTTCGAGCGCCCGCACCATCGCCTGAAGCTCATCGGGCGTTGCACCGCGCGGCTCATAGCCGCAGATTCCGCGGTGCAGCGTGTTATGGCCGATCAGCAGCGCCTCGTTCACGGCGGGCTTCGCCTGCTCAAAAAGTTTCCGATATTCGGAAACTGTGCTCCACGTTCCGGGAAACGGCTTATCCTGCCAGTCGGACGGCAGTTTCGCGTCGCCGAGGCGCGGCGCGGCGGACGCGCCGCAGTTGCCGCACACTTCGGTCGTGACACCCTGAAACACCTTGCTCGAAGCGCGCGGATCAATCAGCAAATAGGCGTCCGAGTGGGAATGAACATCAATAAATCCGGGACAGACGATCTTGCCCGTTGCGTCAACAACCTGCTTCGCCTCGGCTTTTGACAGGTCGCCGATCTCTATAATCCGCTCGCCGCAGATTCCAATGTCTGTACGGATCGCTTCGGCGCCGGTTCCATCCAGCACCGTACCGTTTTTAATCAGCAGGTCGAATTTCATGTCGGAAATATACGTCCTAAAACTTCTTTGGTGAGTCTGCTATGAGCGCTTAATTTGCTTTGACCGCTTTGCGGGGGCAGATTTCTTTTTTGAGGAAACCTTGTAGACCGCCTCTGGTTCATGAACAGCCGGATGCTGATCCATCCATGATAGATCTTTCCCTATAACAAGCTCTTCTATAGTCGCATGATGAGTGTTGTTCATAGGAATCAATCTCATTTGAAACTTATGCTTACGGGCCATAACCTTGACCTCATCAGCATTATCATAAGTCATCAGAAAATCACCCCGTATAGTTTCGCAGAGCGAAAAAAGGCGTTCATGGTCAAGAGCGCAGTGCCGATAAAGCCGACTTCCTGCTTTTTTGCCACCTGCTGTATATGGAGGATCTATGAAAAACACGGCGTCTTTGCGGCTCGAATACTCTTGGATGACATCTAGCCCATCTTCTTTTCGAAAAGATATTCGATTTGCAATGAGGTTCAGGTCGTTGAATCGACGAGCAAGCGTTGTTGGGTACCATCGGGATTGAATACCCTTTCCATTCTCACCGTGTTTTAAAAGACCAGACCCGTCGGCTAATATACCTCCGTGATAAGTTCTATTTTTTAGGATGGTTTGAAAGGCTTTTTCTCTAGTGTTGGCATTTAGCTTGGAGAGTTCTTCCAGCACAGATTCTCGCGACAGATCAAATTCGAGTATGCGTTTTGCGAGCCATGTTGCATGACCATCAACAACAGATTGCCATACGGCGGCGACATCTTGATCAAGTTCAACCATTACAGCTTGTTTTACAAGATCCTCAAACAGTGCTGTAAGGCTGATGATGCCTCCACCAGCGAACGGCTCAATCAGAAGGGCTGGTTTTGGATGACAAGTGTCGAGCCAGCTCCGAAAGGTTGGAACAAACCATGTTTTTCCGCCCGGATATCGGAAAGGACTCCTTTTGGGAACGGAGGACACGTTCACAGGTTTTCTAGTCTCAATGGCATCATTGAGATCAAGAAATAACGACTGTTGCTTCATGATCATCTAGAAGGGTTTCTCGATAGTTTTGTTTGTGGGCGGAGTTTCGAGTTGTTCGTCGAGTCGTTCCTGTAATAACCGCATGAAGTCATCCACCTTGCCGGGTACAGGAGTGGTAATTGATAACAGTGCCGGCTCAAATCCAGTGAATATCTCATCTGTTTTAACAAGCTTGTATTTGTCTTGGCCGTTTACCTTAGTTAATTCGAGATCATATATGAGCCATGCAATATCAGCTTTTGATTTTCTGACGGTCGACAGCTTGGGCAAGGTTTCAAAAAAGCTTTTGTTGAGAGCGACAGCAGATTTCCTGCCCCACGAATGAATAATACCGCCCTTAAAGAGAAGCTGGGGGGCGAGGCGTTTTCGGGACGAAGATAGGTAGTCCGGACGAGGATAATTTGGCTGGGAAGACCAATCCATATGCGCCATTGCTTTTGGGTCTTCCATGTAGTGTTCAAAAGGATCGCGCACATTGCCGGAGATGTAGACGGCTTGTACTTCCAATGCACCGAAATCCATTACCTTGCCGTGGTCGTCATAAGCGACAAGAACCACATCAATATTGCCTGCGGATTTTCCATTTGCATCATTAAGCCGAACTTCGGTGAGTGAGCTATATGCGGTGCCCTCGTTGAAAAAGAAAGAAGCCGCATCATCAGTAATGAGCCAATCTTCCCGGAATCGAATTGGGCACGTTATAGCGGGGGCACCGGCATGGAAGACGCTGCAGACACCGAGCGGATTTTTCGCTTTGTCCTTAGTGCAGTTCGGCACCTTGTTATTGAATGGACAGAGGCGCCGAGACCGATATCGCGTTGCTTGGGTTGTCTGGTCGCTGGTTAAATGGCCGAAAACTTCAGCAAGCGGATGTTTGAGTTGGTTCATAGACTGATTCCCATATCTGTTTGCAATTTGTGTCCGCACAAAACGAATCTCACTGCGGATGAGCGTAGAAGGCGGGATAAAGCCTGTCAACGGGATTCAAGAAATCCTGTCCGGCATAGTACCTTTTCCGCGCCAGGCGAACCAGAGTGTGCCGAGTATGCCGAAGCCGAAGGCGACTTTCAGGTTGAGTTCCGGCGATATGCGCCAGAGCAGGGCGCCGCCGAAGGCGGCGAAGGCGACGATGACGTCGCGCACCAGATAGTAGAGTCCGAACATCGCCGCTTTGCGTCCCTCCGGCGCGAGATCCATGATGAGCGCTTTGCGGGTCGGTTCGCCGAATTCTTTGAGTCCGCGGAGCACGAACGCCGCGATCAGCGGGACGAGCGAGTTGGCGTGCAACAGCGCCAGCGGGAAGCAGGTGAAGAAGGCGAAGGTGATAAGCACGAACGGTTTTTTGCCGAAGCGGTCGGCCATGTACGCGACGGGAACGTACACCAGCACGGCGGTGATGTTTTCGATGGCGGAGAGCCAGCCGAAGGTGAGTTCCGAGACCGGATGCAGAATGGTGCGCGTGGCCCAGATGACGACGAAGGCATCCGGGATGCGCTCGCAGAAACGAATCAGAATGTCCGACACAAGGAGGTTGCGCAGACCGACCGGCATTTCTTTCCAGAGCCGCAGAGGATTGGCCTCAGCGGTTTTGGTCTCTTTCGAGTCGTCGGTGATCATTACCTGCTGGAGCACAGAGGCGGCCAGAGCCAGTGCCAGTGCCATAATGAAGGCGGCGCGCACGCCTTGTTCGACGCCCCAGAGGGCAATGCACGCGCCGCCGACAACCGGGCCGAGCATTTTCGGAACGCGCCGCACCAGCGCCAGCACCGATACGCCCATGGTGCGCCGGTTCTTCGGCACGATCTTGGCGAGCAGATCCATGGTGGCCGGCAACGAAATCGCTGACCACGAAATGAAGAATGCCGCGCCGACCAGCACCGCCCACCAGGTGTGAATGAAGATGACGCACAGGTAGCCGATCATGGAGAGCGCATTGAAGAAAAGCAGTGCGCGTTTAGTGCCGAGCCGGTCGCTCAGATAGCCGCCGGGAAAAGAGTAGAGCGCAGAAAGTAGATCGTCCATGCCCGCCAGCAGACCGATGGCCAGAACGGCGGTTGAAGCCTGCGCCAGCTGTTGCAGGTAAAGCGGCAGGAAGCGCTCGGCCATGTGCTCGCCCATGCCGACCAGAATGATCATGCCGAGCAGGCCGGTCATACTGCGCTTGTGAACGGAATTGGGCGTGGTTGCTTCCATTGGTTGCGGCTGAGTGTGAAAACGGGATTGGACTCTGTCAACCCTCCATCCAACATTCCAATATTCCAACATTCCAATCTTCCGCTTTTCTCTCCATAATCCGCGGCCATGAACATGATTTTCAACGCATCGGCGGGGACGGGAAAGACCTGGCAGGTCACCGAACTCTATTCCGCGCTGGTGCTGGGCAAAGATCACGAACATCTGCCTGCCGGCCGTAAGCCCCTTCGACCGGGCTCAGGGCAGGCGGTCGATCCGCGCCGAATCCTGCTGATGACTTTTACCGATAATGCCGCCGCGGAACTGCGCGGGCAGGTTTCTAAAAAAATGCTCGCCGCCGAAAAGAATGGCGATGACGAAATCGGCGACCTTGCCCGCCGTGTGCTGCGCTCGCTGCCCGCCGCGAACATTTCAACCATCCACGCCTTTTGCGCCGGACTGCTGCGCGAGCATGCGCTGGAACTCGGACTCTCTCCGACTTTCCAAACCCTGGAAGACGAAGCTCGCGACGCATTGCTCGACGAAGTACTCAAGGCCGAAATTTTCCAATCCTTGGAAGAAGATTCTGACTTCCGCGAATTCTGCGCGGGCGTTTCGGTTCTAGGCGACCACGAATACAGTCTGATCAATACAGTTCGCTCTCTGCTCGAAAAAGCGGCCAGCCGCGGCCTCGACCTGAGTAACGCCGAAGCGATGCTTCCTCCAGCGGAACGTACGGTTTGTAAAGAAAGCTTCAAACGAATTCACGATGAACTGGCATCCTTCGATCTGCCGAAAACCGCAGCTGATGCACTGGATACGTTGAATGCGTTGCTGGTGGCGGACTTTCCGGATCTAGCATTGATTAAGGCCTTGCCTAAATTCGGTCAGGCGAAAAAGGTGAAGCATCTATCCGATGAACTGGCAGAACTGAAAGAGCGGTTTTTGACGGAATATTTTTATGAGCAGAACATCAATCAGCTCCGCGCCTTCGCCCGTTGTCTGTCGGCCTGCGCACGCGGTTTTACCGAAGCCAAGCGGTCGCGCGACGCGGTGGATTTCGGCGACCAACTTCTGCTGGCTCGCGATCTGCTCCGGAACGGAAATTTTACCGGACTGTTCGACTGGATCATTGTGGACGAAGTGCAGGACACCTCACGGGTGCAGTGCGATGTGATCGAAGCACTTTGGGGTCGAGACGCGCATCTGGTGATTTGCGGTGACCGTAAGCAGTCGATTTACGCATGGCGCAGTGCCGATCCGCAGGTGATGCCAGATCTGGAGTCGGCGATGGAGCAGCGAGGCGGAATCAAACGGATTGATCTGAAAACAAGCTTTCGCAGCAAAGACCGGATAATCACGGCGGTCAACGCGCTGTTCAGTGGAATTTACGAGCGGTACGACGCGCTTAAACCGCAAGGTGTTCTTGCCGATGAAAAACCGTGCGTCGAGTTTTTGATGCAGGACGGTGACGAGAGCACGACCGAAGACGAAATGTCGGCAGTGGCAAGCCGCATTCGGTTGCTGGTCGACGGCGGTGCGGAATGGCGTCCAAAGTTTGGATATAATGAGCAAACGAAACGGTTCGCCGCTGACGAGCCGTTCAAGTACGGCGACATCCTGATTTTGCTGAAACGCTCGACGCATCAGTCGGTGCTGGAAAAAGCACTGCGTGATGCGGGTATTCCCTATACCAGCGGCGGCAAGGGCAGTGCGCTCTTCGAACAGCAGGAAGTGCGCGACCTGCTTTTGTTCCTGCAGGTGCTTTGCGAGCCGACGAACGATCTGGCTCTGGTTGGCTTTTTGCGCTCGCCGTTCGCCAATATGCCGGACGATGAAATTGTGAAGCTTGGCTGGGACGGCGAAAAATTTGATCACGAGATATTGCGGAAACAGTTTTTTAAAGGCAGCTCCGAAGCGGCAGAACGACTTTTGCGTTACCGCAGTCAGACCGGCGAAAAGCTGCCGTCGCAGCTGGTGCGCGAAATGGTGCGCGAGACAGCGTTTGACTCGCAACTGGCCGGACAGCCGGGCGGCGAACAGCGGCTGGCTAATTTTAAGAAAGCGCTCGACTGGATTCGCACCGCCGAGCGCGGCGGGCAGGTTCTTCTGCCGGATGTGGTGCGGCTGTTTGAAAAATATATCCAGACACCGCCGCGCAGCGGGGCCGCCGAAGCGATGCTACCCGATCTGGAGCAGAATGCGGTGATGCTGATGACGGTACACAGTGCGAAGGGGCTGACGAAACGGGTCTGCTTTGTGCCGGACATCAGTTTTGGCGGAAACACCGAACCGGGCTTCGCGATGTTTTCTCCGGAAGGCCGTCTGGAGATGAAAATTTCCGGACTGGCGGGTGACGAGGTGAAGTCGCCGGGCTGGGACGCGGCGCGCGAGGCGGATAAAGCAGTATGCGAGCTTGAGATGACGAATGTTTTTTATGTGGCGATGACCCGCGCCCGCGATCTGGTCGTTCTTTCCGGCGCGGGAACGAAAGATCCGAAAGGCTGGCTGAAGCAGGCGGAAGTTTTCCTAAGCAACGCTTCTCCCGAAGTATTGTGCCGCAAGGTTTTTTCAGACCTGCCGCAAGTAGACGAAGGCTTGAGTCCTGAGGCTGTAGGCTTGAGGGGGAAATTTGAATATGAATCGTTGCAAATTCCAAAAGGATTTGAACGCAGAACCGTGACGAGTCTGGTTGAAAACCTCAAACCTCAAACCTCAAACCTCAAGCCTACGAACGACCGGCGGTCGTTCGGTTCTCTCGGTCACGCAGTTCTCGAAGAGCTGGCGAAGAACGGGTGGGTTGGGGACATCTCGAAGCTGGTGGAGCTGTTCGGCGATGAATTCGGCAAAGTCGAAACGAAGCCCCTGATTAGACAGCTTGAAGCGGCTCGCGAAGCTTTGCGCAAAGAGACGGCGGGCGCGACGGCGCTATTTACGGAACATCCGTTTGTGCTGAAGCGCGGCGAGGTGATTCTCGACGGGACGATTGATCTACTGGCCGGGTTTTCCAAGCATTGGAAAATTCTGGACTATAAATTCACGAACGAGTCGCCGGAGACGGCGCGGGAAACCTATGCGCCGCAGCTTGAGGCGTATCGTGAGGCGGCTCAGAAGCTTTATCTCGATGCGGAAGTCTCCGCGGCGCTGGTGCTGATCGGCGAGTCAGTCCGGCTCGTTCCAGTGGTTTGAAAATCACTTCACTCTGGCGCGGCTGACGTCAGCGACGTAGGCGGCGATACCGTTGGCGATGCCGAGGGCAATCCGGTCGCGCCCAGCGGGATCAATCGCAATGGCTTCGTCTTTCAGATTGCTCATAAAAGCCATTTCAACAAGAGCGGCGGGGCAGGGTGCGTCGCGCAGCACCTCGAAGCGGGCGCGTTTGACACCGCGGTCTTCCTGACCAGTGGCTCTGAGGATGTTCTGCTGGAGGCGGTAACCTAGCGCCATGTTGGCAGTGTCATAACGGTTTCCAGCGTTGGTGTCGGTGGGAAGTCTGCCTCCGCCGTAGGAGTTGCTGCTGTAGCGTCCCGGCAGAGCGAGAACAAACGTTTCGGCACCGCGGACACTCCGGTTTGCGGCAGAGTTGGCGTGGATGCTGACGAAGAGGTCGGCTCTGAGCGCGGCGGCCTTTCGGTCCCGGGCGTCGAGATCTACAGTCCGGTCATTTTCGCGGGTGAGTTCCACGTTGATTCCGCGCGCTTCAAGTTTTGCTTTGACCCGCTTGGCGACGTCGAGCACAACCAGTTTTTCATGAACGTTGCGCGGGCTGCTGGTTCCTTTATCGTCGCCGCCGTGGCCGGGGTCGAGGACGACGGTGCGCGTCCCAACACCTTTGAGGAATTCCGCCGGGCGCGCCACCGGCTCGATGGTCTTATTGAAGTCCGTTGCATCAATCGCCCACTGCCAGCCGAGTTTTTGAACCGGCTCGCTGAGCGCGATCAGGGTTCCGTTGATCCAGACGCTGCGGGATTCGGTTTCAAATTCGATTCTATTGAATCTGTTCTGCATGCAGACACGGTTTCTGGCGGGCTGGGAGATGGTCATGGCGTAATAAGCGGCCAGATTGGGCAGGGTGACGTAGCTTTTTCCGCGCGAGGTGACGGTGCGGATGGCTGCGGAGGCAGTTGCGACCGTAAAAAAGGTCATCAGACCCGCAACGAACAGCAGAACGGTTTTGTTCAGACGCATGAAATAACCTTTGAAGCAGGAGGGTTCATTTGTATAGTTCGGGAAACAGTTACCACGGACTAATCCATGAAGCGAGGCATATATCACTTTGAACATAACCGGACCTTTCGTCTGAGTCTTTATCTTCTTCTTTTCCTCTCGGTGATCGGCGGCGGCACCGCCGGGTATCGCTGGATCGAGGGCTGGCCGCTGAACGAATGTCTTTATATGACCGTGATTACGATCTCGACGGTCGGATTCGGCGAGGTGCATCCGCTTTCGTACAATGGCCGGCTATTCACGATTCTGCTGATTTTTTTCGGAGTGACGGCCGCGGCGCTGTCTCTGACATCTCTTTTTGAATATTTCATATTGCGCGGGCTGAACAATCTTCTCGGGAGAAACAAAATGGATAAGCAAATTGAAAAACTCAACCGGCACATCATCATTTGCGGCTACGGCCGCACCGGCGATTATATCGCCCGCGATTTGCAGAAAATGCACAAGCCCTTTGTGGTGATCGAAGACGACCCGGAGCGGATCAAGCTGATGGAGGCGGAAGGTGTGCTCCATATCGTGGGGGATCCGTCGGATGATGATCAGCTGGAAGCCGCGGGTGTCGCCAGGGCTGAGGCGCTGGTGGCCTCGTTGCCGAAGGATTCGGACAATCTTTTTCTGACAATCAACGCCCGCAGTCTGAACCGCGATCTGCACATTATTGCGCGGGTTCAGGATGCCGACAACAGCCGCAAGCTGATCAAGGCTGGCGCGGACCATGTGGTTTCGCCGTTCTCGACCGGCGCGGCTCGGATTGTTCAGCTGCTGACCCGTCCGTCAGCCGTGGATACGATTGAACTGGTGACACAGCACGAAAACCTTGAGCTGGAAGTGTGCGAGATTCTGGTGGATGAAAAAAGCGACTTAGTCCACAAAACACTGGCGGAATCGCGAGTCCGGCAGACGCTTGGCTGCATGGTTTTTGCCATTAAGCACCTGAACGGCGAAACGGTGTTTGATCCCGATCCGCAGTTGCGGATTGAACCGGGCGACGTTCTCCTGGCGATTAAAAAGCCGCGTCCGGCGGAGGCATGATGAAAGTCCTGTGGCTGGTCTGTCTTGCTTTGCCGCTCACTTGTCGGCCGCAGACGGACACCTTTTCGGTGATGACCTACAACCTGCATCAGTACGCCCTGACGGATCGGGATGGCTGCGGCGAGACGGATGATCCGAAGCCGGAAAACGAACGCCGTGCAGCGGTACGGCTGATTGCCAAAGAGCATCCCGATGTGTTGACGGTGCAGGAAATGGGCGACGCGACGGTGTTCGCGCAGTTTCAGGACGATTTGCGCGCGGCCGGTCTGGACTATCCGTACGTCGAACGGTTGGCGCGCGGCCGGGTGGAAATTAATCTGGCGGTGCTGAGTCGCTTCCCGATTGTTGCGGTGCAGAACCACACCAACGAATGGTACAGCATCGGCGAGGCCAAGGTGCCGGTGGCGCGCGGGTTTCTGGACGTCGATATCCGGGTCAATCCGAAATACCGTTTCCGCCTGCTGGCGGCGCACCTGAAATCGAAGGTTTATAATCCGCTGGGTCAGACGGAAATGCGCCGCAACGAAGCGCGGCTGCTCAACAAAGTCATCCGTGGAATTCTGGATGAAAGCCCCGGCGTCAATCTGCTGGTGGCGGGGGATCTTAATGATGATTACAACTCCGCTCCGCTGCGAGAAGTGAGCGGAAAGCGCGGCGGTAAGATGACCGATCTGCGTCCGGTTGATTCAGTTGGAGACGCGTGGACCTATTTTTACTTTTCCGCCGACGGGTACAGCCGGTTTGACTATTTCTTTGTCAGCGACGGAATGCTTGCGGAAGTGGTGCGCGGACAGACCCGGGTGGCGCGCGACCCGTTAACGTATGAAGCGTCCGACCACCGCCCGGTCATCGCGGTATTCCTCGCCGCCGATCAATGAGGAGGCTTCTGGTCGCCGCTTAGGAGTATATAGTGCCGCTGTGAGGCGGAACTGACCTTGTCACTGATCGTGATCTGTTTCCCGCTTCCCCGCAGACCGTTCGCCTGCGGCAGCGGTTTCCAGTCGGCGTGCGTGCCGGCCGGAGCGTCTGAGTAATAAATGGTGTAAAGCTGGTTATTTTCCGCTTTCCAGGTGATGGCCATTTCTCCACTGGCGTAGGTGGTCGCCATCATCGGCGAAACGGGAAACTCAATCGGCGCGGGTGCGGTGGCGCACCCGGTCAGTACAAGAGCCGTCAGCAGAACCAGTGTTTTGCGCATCAGAATACTTTCCACCAGGATTTTTTAGGTTCTTGCGGGACGACAATTTCGGCGGCGGGAACCTCGTTTGTTGAAAACGGGTCAACCTCGACTGCGGCGGCTGGTTTTGCCGCCGAGGCGGCTTCAACCACCGGCTCCATTTCAATCAGCGGAGCCGGAACGATGACCGGTTCCGGTTTGAGTGAAGGAAGCGACTCGACCGACTGCGTCGCCTCGGCCGGTTTAGCAACCATTGCTTCTGGCTCTGTCACCTTAACAGGTACAGGCTTAATCACCGGAGCGGGCTTGGTGGCCGGAGCTTCAGGTGCTTTGGCAGTGATATCGACAGCGGTCGCGCCAGCATTGGTTTTTTCTGGAGCGGCGGGTGCGGCAACGGGTGTTTCTGCTTCCATTGCGACGGGCACAATAACCGGCGGCGGAAGCGGTTTGAGGTAGTGCCATTTATCCAAATCAATCGAGAAGTCGCGTTGGGCGCGCTTTTCGATCAGCACATCGCCGCGCAGATTCCACCAGTGCACATTTTCCAGTGTCGGGTTAATCTGCTCGAGCGAAAAGCCGTAGCGCATTGCAAACTGGTTCCAATGACTGAAGGGGAAGTCAAAGGAAAGTCCGAGCAGATGGAGCAACGTGCGCGGGTCGGTGGAGGCAATACGGGTGGCGCTTTCGCACCAGGTGCTGTTCGGAATCACCGCAGCGGGGGCGCGCAGGCGTTCATTTTCCACCACAATGGCGCGTTTAGGCCGGTTGGCAAAGAAGGTGCCGCTGGCATAGTCTTCGACCGGCACGGCAACCCAGCTGTCGCCGTTCCATGCGTGGATCTTCAGCTCACCCTGCGTCAGCTGGTAGCTCACGATCATGACGGGATAACGCCGGGCAATGTCCTGCGCGATTTGAAGAGGAAGCACCTCTCGCGGCATGACCAGCATGGTGATGTCGTCACTTTCCCAGAAAGCCTGCGCAGGCAATGAGAGGACGGACAGAGCAACAACAGTTAGCAGAACCAGTTTTTTTAACATAATCGAACCCCTTTCCCTAAAATTCAGCACCAGGCTGATGCGCCTTCTTCATTCTCTTTGTAATCCGGATTGCAACTCCCTTTGTTTGCAGGGATTCTAGCCCAACCATGCAGGCAGTCAAACCACAACCCATGAAAACAGCCGGACTTCAAAGGGCAATCCGAATGCGCCTTTTGCCGTGGTTTAGGGAAAATCGCCGTGATTTACCATGGCGGCGCAACCGCACGCCGTACCGCGTCTGGGTCGCCGAGATCATGCTCCAGCAGACCCGTGTTGATTCGGTCATCCCTTACTACCGCCGCTGGATAAAAACCTTTCCGTCGTGGAAAGCGCTGGCCCGCGCTCCGCAAAGTGATGTGCTGAAATGCTGGGAAGGTCTCGGCTATTATTCCCGCGCCCGCAACCTGCACGCCGCCGCCAAAAGCATCTGCGATGCATTTCATGGCCGCGCGCCGGATACGGCGGCGGAGCTGCGGAGCATGCCGGGAGTCGGGCCGTACACGGCGGCGGCGATCGCCAGTCTGGCCTTTAATGAAGACGCGGCGGTAGTTGACGGTAACGTGATTCGCGTCCTGAGCCGTCTGTTCGCTTTCGGCGGCGACACGAAGTCGGCGGCAGGCAAAAAAAAGATGCAGGCGTGGGCCGACGAACTGCTGGTGAAAGGGCTTGCCGGAGAATTTAATGAAGCCATGATGGAACTTGGCGCGCTGGTCTGTTTGCCGAAAAACCCGAAATGCGGGGAGTGTCCGTTGCAAAACGTCTGTGCCGCCTTGGCAAAAGGTTCGCCTGCAAAGTTTCCCGTCATGGAGAAAAAGGCGAAAGTGCCGCATATTACTGTCGGCGCGGCGGTGACGATGAACCGCAAGGGCGAAGTGCTCATCGCCCAGCGCAAACAGGACGACATGCTCGGCGGGCTCTGGGAATTTCCCGGCGGCAAGCAGGAGCCGGGCGAGACCATCGAGGAGTGCATCGTCCGGGAACTTGACGAGGAGCTTGGAATTAAAACCATTGTCGGCGAACATGTTATGACAGTTAATCATGCCTACAGCCACTTCACCATGACCATGCATGTACACCGTGCCCAGATCGTTTTGGGGCGTCCACGACCGATTCATTGCGCCGACTATGCATGGGTAAAAGTTCCGAACCTTGGAAAATACGCCTATTCCAAAGCCGACCTACAGGTGGTTGCCCAGTTGCAGAGTCGGTCGGCTGGGTTAAAAAAACGGAAAAAAGGTTGATGAGGGTGGGTAAATGATATAGACAGGTTCCTCTTTTTCCGCGAACAGGAGTTCGCAACCCGGACTGGAGATTACAGAAATATGGCAACAAAAATACGTTTACGTCGAATGGGCACCATCAGCAAGCCGTTTTACCGCATTGTGGTGGCCGATTCCCGCTTCGCGACCACCGGTCGCTTCCTCGAAAACCTCGGTTGGTACGATCCTAAGCAAAAGGGCGACAATTTCAGCGTTAATGTTGAACGCGTCAAACACTGGATCGGCATCGGCGCTCAGATTTCGCCCACCGCCGCCAGCCTTTTGAAAAAGGCCGAAGCGGGTCAAGGCGCTCCGGCGGGGACAAAAGCCGTCGCAGACAAAGCTCCTGAACAGCAGGAGGCTTAAACATGAAGAAACTTGTGAAGCAGATGGTCGACGCACTGGTTGACCAGCCCCGCCACGTTAAGATCACTGAAATCAAAGGCGAAAAAAGCGTTGTTTATGAACTGCGCTGCCATGAAAAAGATGTCGGTAAAGTGATCGGCCGCAGCGGCAAGACCGTTGGCGCCATGCGAACGCTTCTCGGTGCTATCGCCGCCCGCGACGGCCGCCGCGCGATGCTCGAAGTTGTGGAATAAAAAAACACCCTGTGATACAAAAGCGGCCGAAAGGCCGCTTTTTTGTTTTATGCAGATTGATGTAATAACCCTTTTCCCTGAAATGCTCGACGGCTTCCTCGGCCAGAGCATGATGAAGCGCGCCGCCAAAGCGGGCCATGTCGTTTTTAACGGACTGAACCTGCGGGACTTTACCGAGGACAAGCACCGCACCACCGACGAGCGCCCGTTTGGCGGCGGTCCCGGCATGGTGATGAAACCCGAGCCGATCTTTAAAGCGGTCGAGTCGGTTCGGACAGAAAAATCCCGCGTGATCCTGATGTGTCCTCAGGGTAAACCCTTTACCCAGCAGCGTGCGCAGGAACTTTCCAGAGAAGAACACCTGATTTTTGTCTGCGGTCACTATGAAGGAGTCGATGAGCGGATCCGCGAGGCGCTCATCGACGAGGAGATATCCATTGGCGACTACGTTTTGACCAACGGCGTGCTGCCCGCCGCCGTAGTGATCGACGCCGTGGTGCGCCAGATTCCGGGCGTTCTCGGCGGGGAAGGGGCCGCCGAGCAGGAATCGTTCAGCGAACCGTTGCTGGAATACCCGCAGTACACCCGTCCGCCGGAATTTCGCGGCATGAAAGTGCCGGAGGAGCTGCTGACCGGAAACCACGCCGCGATTGCGGAATGGCGGCGAAAACAGTCTGAAAAACGGACGGCCGCGCGCCGTCCGGATCTGCTGGACAGCCGCCGGGCAGAAAGTGGAGATGACGCTTGACCGAAAGGCTCAGTTGGGTATGATTCGACGCTCACTTTTGGAATCTGGAAGAAAGAGACAATTATGAATCCTGTAGTCGCAAACATAGGCAAAGAACAGTGCACCAAGGAAATCCCCGTATTCAATATCGGTGACACCGTCGACGTGCACGTCAAAATCAAAGAAGGCGCCAAAGAGCGCATTCAGGTATACACCGGCTCGGTGATCGGTCGTGACGGATTCGGTGTCGCCGAAACCTTTACCGTACGCCGCGTCGCTTTCGGCGAAGGCATCGAACGCGTATTTCCGCTGCAGAGCCCCAACATTGCGAAAATTGAAGTGGTGCGCAGTGGTAAAATCCGCCGTGCGAAACTTTACTATCTCCGTGATATTTCTGGCAAAAAGGCGCGCATCAAAGAACGCCGCGTGTAAATCGAAATGGACATGCTCCGCTATGAAAAAGAGGCCTGGCAATCAGGCCTCTTTTTTATTGCCGGGATCGATGAGGCCGGGCGCGGCCCGCTTGCCGGGCCGGTCGTGGCCGCCGCCGTTGCCTTCGAGCGCGAACCGCTTGAAAACGGCGGCGCGGAAATCTTCGCCGGGCTCACCGACTCCAAAGCCCTTACGGAGAAGAGGCGCGAACATTTTTTTGAACAGCTTCAAGGGTGCGGCTTCGCCCGTATCGGGGTTGCCGTCATCGGGCCGGACATCATCGACGAAATCAACATTTTGCAGGCCACTTGGAAAGCGATGGCCAAAGCCGTTGCGCAGATCAGCCCGGTTCCCGATCTGGCGCTGGTCGATGGACGTCCGGTTCGCGGGCTGTGCTGTAAATCGCAGAGTATCATCAAAGGCGATGCTCAAAGTCTTTCGATCGCCGCCGCCAGCGTTATCGCCAAAGTCACTCGTGACCGCATGATGGTTGAGCTTGATTCGCAGTTTCCTCAGTACGGCTTTGCGCAGCACAAAGGCTACGGCACCCAGGCGCACCTTGCCGCCATTCATCGTCACGGCCCGTGTCTTCATCACCGTAAAACCTTTCGTCCAGTATCCGAACTCAATCAGGGGGAGCTGGATTTGTGAGGCGGCTACTCCAGTGGTTCAAAAAAGAGGCTGAGCATCTGCGCACGGGGCGGGTCGGCGAAGCGCAGGCGGAGAAGTTTTTGAAGCAGGCCGGACTCAAAATCGTCGCCCGTAATGTGCGGGTAGGTTACGATGAACTCGATTTGATCGCGAAGCAGGACGACACGCTGATTTTTGTGGAGGTCAAAACCCGCGCGAGCGAAGATTTCGGGCGGCCTGCGGCGGCGGTTAACCGCGCCAAGCGCAAAAAACTATCCCGCGCCGCGATGCATTTTCTTAAGAAACATAAACTGCGTCCGCCGTACATCCGCTTTGATGTTGTCGAAGTTGTTGGCGAAGAACCGGAGATTCGCCATATTCAGAACGCCTTCACGCTTGAGGGCGGTTACCGTATCTGGTGGTGAAGTTTCCAAACATTGGAACTTATTTTGGCAGGTTGACGAAGTGCCATTCGGGCTTATCGAGCGGTCCCTCAAGCCGGAATTCCAGCAGCCGCAGGAAGGGCGCGGTGGCGGTGGCGGCCAGACGCTGGAGTTGATACCATTCTTTCATCTGCTCGCCGGTCTGGCGCAGCGGCTCGGCCGCGACGACAAAGTTGAGGCCTTTTCCGGGCGAATAGTTTCCACGGCCGCGGGTGCTGATGAGGGTGCCGCCGAGTTGCGCGTTATCGCTCCAGATCGCGCCGTCGTGCAGTTCGTAGTCGGCGGAGAAAGCGGTGAGGGAGAACAGGTTGAAACCGGGGAAGGCGGACTGAATCAGCCGTGAAAAACCGCCGAAGAGCGGTACGTCGGCCAGACGTCCGGTTTCGATTTTGGCCTGTCCTTTGCCTCGTACAGATTTCCAGAAGCCAGCCAGGGCATCGGCTGTGAGGTCAACCGAAGCGGAGAACTTTCCGCGTGTACGGTTATAGCCGCCGCCGGCAACCTGTCCAAGCAACTGCTCCAGATCTATCTGGCCGATGCGGGCATTGATGCGGTAGGGGGCGGAGCCGTCCTCGAGAAAGATGTCGAATTCGGCGGAGCCCTCGGCCCGCCCGCTGTAGAGATCTATGGTGGAATTGGTGAAGGCAAGTTGTGCGCCCCGCCCTTGGATGTCGGAATAGAAGGCGGAGGCCTGTATCTTGCCCATGCTGATGTTTGTTGCGCTGAAGGTTCCTCTGAAATTGTGATTGGTCCACGTGCCGTAATCAAGCTGTCCGCTACCGACGACCAGAACCGGGCCATTGAAGCGGAATTCTTCGATGATGATGTGCTCGTCCGGCGCGAGTGCGCGGGCAACGTCGGCGGGCGGGAAGGTGTTGGTGGCGTTGAAGAAGGCAAGGCTGCGGATAAAGTCCACCTGTACGCTGCCGTCGAACCGCACGCCATCGCGGGTTGCGGTTACCGGAGTCAGATCCAAGAACTGGTTGGAGTAGACCATGAAAGTTTCGAGATGTCCTATCGGCACGCCGCCGCAGGTGAAGCGGTCGGCGGAGAGTGTGCCGCTGATGACGACCGATTCGTCGGGGTTGGATTGCGAGATGGCCAGGTCGGCTTTCAGCTGTTCATTTGGAAATTTGAAGCGAAGGATGAAATCTCGGAGATCTTCGTCATAAGCGCCGGCAATAGTAGGATCACATTGCGCCTGTATCCGGGCTTTCCAGGCCTTGGAACCGAGATCTAATTCTAAGCTGCCGGTGAGCGGGCCGCCGTTGGCGCGTGTCACAAGGTCTTTTACTGTAACCGAATTGCCGTCGCGCACGAGACGGAAGGCGAGCGGGTCGAGCGTGATGTCTTGGCGTTTGATGTGCGCCTGCTGAACCTGCACGGCGACTTTTTCGGTCAATTGGTCGTACGGTGCAGGACCAGCCGAGGCGGTGAAGTCGAACCGGCCGTAGGGTTTGACTCCGGTCTGCGCGACGGCGGACTGAGCGTCTTCGGGCAGCAGGTTGAACAGGTCGACGGCGGAAAGGGTGTTTTCGACGGACACCTGCGCGTTGCTGTTTTGGAGATTGATTGCGCCGCGCAGGACGAGCTGCTCGCGATCAGACTGGCTTAAATGTAAAGCGGAGAGATTCCATGTGTTGTCGAGGCAGCCCAGTGTGCCAGAGAGATTCTTGTAAACGCGGTTGTTCCAGCTGATTCCTTTCGCCGACAGCTCCGCATTCAGAGACATCTCTTCGGGCCGGGCGTCATTGAAATTAAAGATAAGGCTGAGATCCGGCGGCCGTTCGCACTTTAACCGGCTCAGCGCGTCCGCCACTTTGGCGGCACGGCGGCTGAAATCGCCAATCGGCTGCGCTGCGCTTTTTTCGGAGAAGATGGCGGTTCCTCGCGCGAGGATGTCGATGCCTCCCCAGGACAGCTTGGCGTTTTCAACTACGAACCGTCCGGGTGCGACGGTCAGTGATGCCTCCAGCTTTTTGACGCTGCGAAACGGATGGTCGTCCGGGAGTACGCTTTCCCACGGACGGCCCAGAGAGACACCGAGATTTTTAACATAAATTTTGATGTGCCAGCCGTCTTTGGCTGGTTTTTTCCAATCGACCGGCCAGAGCATAACATACAGTTTTTTTGTGCTTAAGAGCGGTTGCAGGTCGTCGGGTGAGGTGCTGTAGAGCCGGATGTTACTGAGTACCCAGCCGTGATGTATCGAAAGCCGGATGGATTGAACCTGTAACGGAATGCCCGCCTCCTGCACCTGCGCCGTAATGCGGCGTGTCAGGCTGGGCGGCAACCCGATGACCAGCAGTGCGAAAAGCGCCAGTAGAGCGGAAAGCCCCAGCGTGAATCCCATCAGGCCGAGGATATGCCGCCAGCGTGTTCCCGAACGGCCTGTGCGCGGGTCAGGGCTGTTTGATTTCTTCAACTTGTTTTTCAATGGGCACCGTTAGTTCACGGGTGAGTGTCTGCGCGGTTTCCTCTGAAACCACAAAGACGATATTCTGACCCTGAATCATGGCAAATCGTCCGTTCTCGGTTTTGTTGCCGAGTAGCACCATGCGCCCGACGACATTGGTATCGCTGAGCGAAACCGTCAGGGAAGTTTGAGGTTGATCCAGCCCGTACGGCTTGAGGGAGGCTGGATTGAAATCAACATAACGACCGGCATGCAGTTCGTTAAGCGCCCACATCATATCCGTCAGCGCCTTGGCGCTGACCTGACGGTCGGGCTGACCGGATGTAAAGGTGCCAGACTCTGTTTTCTGGACGGACTGTTCGGTTCCGCCGCTCAGCACGGTGATTTTTTGAATCAGGGCCGGACTCACTTCGAGCACCGTGCGGCTACGGTAGAAGAGCGGATCGGCAAAGACGTCGCGGACGATGCCGTCAGCGGTCGCATAGAATGACGGTTCATCGTCATATTGAACCAGTCGCAGTCCGTCAGAGCCGGTCGCCCCAATGTGCAGCGTATTGGTTTTTCCGTCGACGGTCAAAACCGCCTCCCAAGGCGCGGCCTTCATCTGCGCAGTTTGTGTCGCAGAAGGCTCATCAATAAATTGCTCAACAGTCGCTCCGGTGAGTGCTTTAAGCAGTTCGCTGGTTTGCGCTGGGGCGGCATCCCAGCGCACAGGGCGGACGATCTGCCACTGGCTGTTGGTGCGAATCAGCTCAACCTGTCGCTCACCGCAAGTCAGCTGTATCGTAGAGATTCGTTCGGGTTGCAGGTCGAGCACCTGGCGGCTGCGTAACAGACCGGCATCGATTTCCAGTTCTTTAATCCAGTCGGATGGTATGGTGAAGACGGAATCGCTTTCAACTCGCTTGGCATAGCGCGCGGCGGGATTTTCCGGCACCGGCTTGCCAACGAGCAGAGTCTGAGTTCGCTCATCCTGAGTGAAAACCGTCAATTCGTAAGTCGGTTTTTCGAGGCCATAAGCGGTCAGGTCGGTTTTTTCATCGCCGACGAAACTGACAATGCGCGCGGAGAATATTTTTTCGATCAGCGTATGCGTAGCCTGTTTATCAGCACGGCCCGCGTGCGGCTGCTGCATCACCCAGCCATTATTTCCGGGCTGGCGCAACTGGAGGAACCCGCCGGTACGACGCAGATCGAGGCCGCGTACTGCGGCGGTTTCGCCGAAGAAAAGCGTGCGATCGCGAATCCATGAAGGATCCTTCGGGACAAGGTTGAGTAGAGTGCGCGCCGCGGAGATAATGTCGCCGCCGCCCTCGGGCATGACGTAGAGCATTTTTCCGACCGGTGCGTCGCGGCCGATCAGCCAGGTGAATGTGCCGTGGTTGTTTTGGAAGGTGATACGCGCACGCGGCTTATCGAAACCGTAATCGGCCGGTGTGAGGTTGCGCTCCCGCAGTGTTCCGGCGGTGATGAGTTCGCCGCGTTCGACATGCGCCATGCCAGCGATCATTCTTTCGACCATACCCGAATCAACCGGCGCATCGGCCGGTTTGGTAAGACGCCAGATACCGGCGGTTTTTGCGCATTCAATCTGCACACCGTCGCGCTCCAGCGAGATCCGGTCAATACTCTCTGGATAAATCGCGAAGACCGTTCGCATTCGTTGGGTCTGCTGATCCGAGGTTTCGCTGCCTCGTTCGAAGATCAGGATAAACCCGCCAAGCAGAACAGCGCCGATTAAAAGCATCCAGGTGGTGGTTTTGCGTTTCATGAAACTACTTTCTCCGACGCAACCAGAGTGCGGTGCCAAGCAGGGCGGCCAGCGCCGGGATGGCTCCGACGGCGCTCCAGAAGAGGATGCGGATTTTTTCGCGGGTCAGTTTAAGGCGGGTGTCGTCCACTTTTTTTGGTTCGATCGCCATCAGCTGTTCACGGTCGAGCAGCCAATTGAGCGAGCTCATAAAGAGGCTGGCGTCGCCGCCGGTCAGACCGCTGTTGGAGACAAAGCCGGAGTCGCCGAAAACGATCAGACGCGACGGGCGGATCTGCATGTCGAGCAGTCCGGCAGTGTCGCCCTTTTCGACTGCAACGGCCATGGAAACAGGGCCGGGCAGGTCGTCGGTACCCTTGTCATATTTCGCGGGCATCTGGTCGGGTTGTGTTTCCGCCCAGCTGTTTTTGGAAGAGAGAGCCAGCGGCGTCACTTTTGGCCGGTCGGCGGAAGTGGTTTTCGGCTGGATGTAATCCGGCTCAACGGAACGCGGCATATGAAAAATGGCGGCGGTGGTGCCGAGTTTGGCGGTGATAGGATGCTGGTTATAGGCGGCCACAAAAACTTCGCGGCCGGTCAACGTGCGGTCGGGATCGAGCACGACATCGTTATGCAGCAGGACACCCCATTCCTGAAGCAGTTTTTCAAGTCCCGACGTCTGTCCGGCGTCCGATAGAACCATCAGGCGCCCGCTGCGGTGCAGCCAGGTTGCAATGAGGTCGGCCTCGGACTTCGACATGCTTTTCGAAGCGCCGGCGACAATCAGCGTACCGCAATCGGCTGGAATCTGTTTTGCGGTGCTCAGCAACAGCGGGCGGACTTCAATATTGTCTCGCTCAATCAGCTGGGCGGCTCCGGAAAAGCCGGTGCGGCGGTCGAAGTCAGTGATATCGCGCTCGCTGTGACCGGTCAGGAAATAAACCACGGGAACGGTTTTTTGAACGACGCCCTGAATAGCGGACGAAAAAGCCTGTTCGCCTTTAAATACCGCGATGCGTTCAATGCCGCTGGCGGCATCAATGTTGGCGATTTCGTCGACGCGCACATATTTGCTTCGGCCTTCGCAGTCGAACACCACCACATTCGGTTCGGTCACCTTGTATTTCACGGCCAGCTCTTCCGTCTGCGAAATGTCGCGGTCGGGGTCGACCCACTGAATATTCAGGCGGCGGCTATGGAACTGGTATTCGCGCAGCAGATTATGGATGTCTTCATAGAGCACATTGCCGGGCTGGAAGAAAACCGTCACCGCAACCGGCTTTTCGAGACTCTCCAGCAGGCCGGTGGTCTTGGACGAGAGTTTATAAAGTTGCGCGCGGCTCCAGTCCACGCGGTAGTAGTGGCGGAAAGAGAGATAGTTGACCATCAGCGCGACGACCAGCGCCAGCAGCAGAGCCGTGCCGGTGTTGATCGCGATCCATAAACGATGTCTGCGGTTTTTCATAGGCGTTACACCTCAGCGGCGGGCCTCGATCGCCTTAACGGTTGCAAAGAGAAAGAAAACGGTCACGCTTAAATAGAGAACCAGCGAGCGGGAATCGAACACGCCGCGCGCCGCTTCCATCAAGTGTAGCGCGGCGGAAAGATAGCCACCGATCTCGCGCACCATCGGGTTTTTCGAAAGATGCGGCTCAAAGAGTCCTCCGAAGAAGAAAATGCTCATCACGGAGAACGTCGAAATCGCCGCGATAATCTGGTTGGAGGTCAACGCCGAGGCCAGCATACCCATCGCGATAAAAGCCGCGCCGATCAAACAGACCATCAGATAGCCGGCAGCAATCGGTCCGGCCTCGATCAGATGCGCGGCCTCCGGGGCCAGCAGACGGGCGATCACCAGATAGAGCAGGGTCGGCGCGCACATGAGCATAAAGAAGGAGAGAACTCCTGCAAACTTAGCGGTGACGACCGTGGAATCTTTGACCGGCGCGGTCATCATGGTTTCGAACGTTCCGTTCTTCCGTTCTTCGGCAAAAGTACGCATGGTCAGAACCGGCACCACAATCAGCATGCAGGCCCAGATCACCACCATCAGCCCCTGTACTGAACGCATCACCTCCAGATTTTCCTTCACCAGCCAGTAAAAACCGCATCCGGTCACTAGCAGGAAAAACATCAGCATCACATAGGCGATCGGCGAGAGAAACATGGCCGACAGTTCGCGTTTCCAAAGTGCAAAAAAGGTTCTCATCGTTTTGCCTCCGTTACGGCGTCGTCGCGGGTGATGGCCACAAAAATATCTTCAAGCGAGCGGCTTTCCAGATGCAACTCGCGGAGTTTCCAGCCCTTGGAAACCGCGCATTCAAAAACCATTGTGCGGATATCCGGCGCGGACGAATCAATCCGGTAACGGTTCCAGCCGTTATCGAGCGGTTCGTGTGACACCACATCCACGGTGCCGAGGCTCTTCAGCGTCGCTTCAATCACGCTGGGATCGCCCGCGATTTCGGCGCTGATCAGCACGTCGCCTTCCAGCCGTTTCTGCAGACTTTCCGGCGAGTCCGACGCCACGATCTTGCCTTTGTTGATAATCAGAATCCGGCGGCAGGTCATTTCGACCTCCGGCAGAATATGGGTCGAAAGGAGCAACGTGTGGCGTTCGGCCAGCTGGCGGATCAGTTCGCGCACTTCGCGGATCTGATTGGGATCAAGCCCTGAGGTCGGCTCGTCGAGAATCAGCAGATCGGGATCGTGAAGCAGACTGTCAGCCAGACCGACGCGCTGACGGTAGCCTTTGGAAAGCTGGCCGATGATCCGGGGTCCGACGTCAGTCAGCCCGCACTGCTCTTTCACGATATCGCGCCGCCCGCGGATGGCCTTGCGCGCCACGCCTTTGATTTGTGCGCGGAATTTCAGATATTCGTCCACCCGCATTTCGTGGTAGAGCGGACAGCTCTCCGGCATGTAGCCGATGTGGCGGCGCGCCTCAATCGGATCTTCAAACACATCGCAACCGGCGATTTCTACGGCACCGCGCGTCGGGTGCAGGAATCCGGTCAGCATCCGCATCGTCGTGGTTTTCCCCGCACCGTTCGGGCCGAGGAAGCCGACGATTTCACCGCGTCCGACCTCAAACGACACGTCGTCGACCGCTGTATGGCCCGCAAACTGTTTTGTCAGGTTAGAAACCTTAATCATAAAAAAATCCGGAATGGTGGAATAACCGTTGCATTATCTATGAGAAGCCCGCGCAGTCAAGCCGCGTAACCGTTTCCAATGGCTGGAAACTATTCGTAGCGCAGGGCTTCGATCGGGTCGAGCTTGGAGGCTTTCATGGCGGGCCAGAGGCCGAAGAAGATACCGATGAAGACCGAAAAGCCGAAGGCGACAACGACCGAAAGGTTGCTGATTTGCATCGGCCAGCCGGCACCTTGCGCCATACCCAGACTCAGACCTATGCCCAGCCCGAGGCCGGAGAGGCCGCCGAGCAGGCTGATGGCCAGCGCCTCGATTAAAAACTGCGCCATGATATCCTGCCGCCGCGCGCCGATGGCTTTGCGCAGGCCGATCTCGCGGGTGCGCTCGGTGACGGAGACGAGCATGATGTTCATGATGCCGATACCGCCGACAATCAGCGAGATGCCCGCGATACTGGCGAGCAGGATGGACATGATTTTGGTGGTGGAGCCCATCGCCTCCTGAATTTCAGCCATGTTGCGGATATCGAATGGTTTGTCCTTCGGGTTGCGGTCGTGACGCGTGGACAGAAGGGTCAGGATATCTTCCTGTGCCTGCGGCATGTTTTCGATGGTGTCAATCTCTGCGTCGATTCCGTCGATGTAACGTTTGCCGAACAGGCGGTACATGGCGGTGGTGACGGGAATCCGGATGGTGTCGTCCTGGTCGCCGTATGCACTGGAGCCGCGTTCGGGAAGTACGCCGACAATCTCGTAGGATCTACGGTTGATGCGGATGGTTTTCCCGATGGGGTTTTCATTTTCGCCAAACAGGCTGCGGAGCGGGGTCATGCCGATGACGGCAACCTGTGCGCGCCGCGTGACATCTTCGTCCGTGATGTAGCGGCCCAGCAGCGGGACTTCAGCGCGCATGGGGCCGTAATTGGGCGAAACGCCGGAGGCCTCGCTGGGCCAGTTTTTGGCGCCGTACTGAAGTTGCACGTCGGCTCGAATGCGGGCTGAATCCCGCTTGACCGACGGAATCTGTGAAACGGCGGTGGCGTCTTCGAGTGTCATTCTGGAGATTTGGCCGGCTTGCAGCCGTACGCCCTGACTGTTGCGCGAGGAAGTCCGGATACTCAGCAGGTTGGAGCCGAGGCGTGAAAGCTGTTCTTTTACCGAAGCTTTTGCCCCCATCGCGAGCGAAACCATCGTGATGACCGCCGCCACGCCGATCAGAATACCGAGCGCAGAGAGAAACGTGCGGGCCTTGTTGTTCCAGAGCGCGCGCAGACTTTGGGTGGTGAGGGCCATGCCTTCGCTAAACACGGCCAGCCAGGTTCTTTTCCTCGCACCTTCCTTTAGAAGCTCAAGCACTTCTTCTCTCGCCGCATCCTGAACGATCGGCGTTTCGTTGCGGCGATCCTCCTGAATTTCGCCGTCGCGGATGGTGATGATGCGGTCGGCGTGTTCGGCCACCTCGACATCGTGTGTGACGAGGATAACGGTGAGTCCCTGCCGGTGCAGGGCGCGGAAGAGCGCCATAATGTCTTTGGCGCTTTTCGAGTCAAGGTTTCCGGTCGGCTCGTCGGCAAGAATGATGGAAGGGTTGTTGACGAGTGAGCGGGCGATGGCGACGCGCTGCTGCTGTCCGCCGGAAAGTTCATTGGGACGGTGGTGCATCCGGTCGCCGAGGCCGACGCGTTCGAGCACTTTTTGTCCGCGATGCCCTTCCGATGTTTTTCCGGAATAGAGCAGGGGCAGGTTGACATTTTCAAGCGCCGAGGCGCGCTGGAGCAGGTTGAACTGCTGAAAAATAAAACCGATGGTGCGGTTGCGCAAACGCGCGGTCTGCGTGTCGGAAAGGCCGGTCACATTTTTACCGTCAATTTCGTAACTTCCGCTGTCGGGCCGGTCGAGCAGGCCGATGGTGTGCATCAGCGTGGATTTACCGGAGCCGGAGGTTCCGATGATGGCAATAAACTCGCCATGTTCGACAGTGAGCGAGACGTTGCGCAGCGCGTGTACGGTGTACTCGCCCATCTGATAGCTTTTGCAGATGTTGCTTAAGCGCAGCATGGCGGTTATTTAGATCCGGACCGGCCGGAACTTCCCCCTTGCGAACGCGAACCAGAACCCCCGCCCTTCGAACCGGAGTCGGAGCCGGAACTGGAACCGGATCTACCGGAGCTGGTTGCCATAAACGGATTTTTAGCACCTTCTTTTTTGCGGACGACCTGCGGAATCAAAATCTCTTCGCCGACCTCAAGACCTTTGGTGATTTCGGTGAAGGAGTTTTCGCTGAGACCGGTTTTAACCTGTTTCACTTCCGGCTCTTTGCCGTCTTTAGCGGGCAGGCGGACGGAAACTTTACCTTTGCGGTATTCGAGCGCGGCGGTCGGAACTGCCGGAACATTTTCATGTTCTTCTACCAGAAAGGTCAATGTGGCGGTCATACCACTGCGGGCGAAATCCGGCAGATTTTCCGAGGTTACGTCCACTTCATACATGGTCACGTTACTGACCATTTTTGAGTCGTACGCGATGCTTTTGACGGTGCCTTCAAACGCAGAGTCCGGGTAAGCGTCGAGCTTCACGTTGACACGCTGTCCGGCGGAGATTGAGCCGATGTCGGTTTCATCCACCTGTCCGACAACGATCAGACTGTCGGCAATCACAATCACGGCGCTGGCGGAGGAGACCGTCTGTCCGGGCTCCAGCGAGCGGACGATAACCGTGCCGCTGAGCGGAGCCACCAGCGGTGCCGCTTTATAAATCCCCTCCCAGTACTTCAGTTCGTCTTCCCCCTTGGCGCGGGCGGTGTCGAGCAGGGTGGCGCGTTCGGTGGAACTGATCCAGGCGACAATCTGGTCTTTTTTAACCATGTCTCCTTCATTCATCAGCTGCTTCTCAAGGCGTCCAGAGATCGGCGACTTGACTTCCAGACGGTTGGCCGGACTGATTTGTCCCGTGCTTTCAACCGTGCGGCGCATCGTTTTCAGCTCCACCTTGGCGGGTACATATTTCTTTGCTTCCTCAGCTGCGGCGGCTTTTTTCTCATGGATTTTGTAAAACCAGAACCCGCCGCCAGCCAGCGCGATCACGACAAGAAATAAAATGAATTTTTTCATAACCCGTTCCTTATTGAATCGAACTCAATCCCATTGCGTTCTGCCAGGCCGCTTCCGCCTGATCGGCCGCCAGCCTGCTCGACAGCCAGTTTTTCTGGCTGGTGACCAGCGAACTTTCAATCGTGTCCCAATCCTGAAAACTGATTAATCCCTGCTGATATTGCGCCCGCGCCACCGTCGCGCGCATATTAGCCGCTTCCAGCTGCGCATTCTGCACGCTCAGGGCGGCGTAACGGTTGCGGCAGGTGTTGAGAGCGGCCTGCAGATTGTTCAACAGATCCAGCATCGTGTTTTCAGCCTCCAGCCGCTTCTGCTCGCGTTGCAGACCGGAAATGATGATATCCTGCGAATTTTTCCAGCCCGTGAAGAGCGGCAGTGAAACGGAAATTCCTGTTTGCCAGCTTTCGGTTGTAATATCGCGGTCACCACTGCCCGACAGACTGGCGTTCGCGGTAACCTTCGGAAAGCGGATGCCGCTCTTAATGATGAAGCCCTGTTCGGCCGCTTTTATATTCGCTTCGGCTATATGATAGGTTGGTGTCTGTTGCGCCAGCTCATTCAGCGACACGTCGGAAGGAGGCGCATTGGTTCTCAGTTCGCCGTTTACCGTGAAATCAGGATACGCCGTCTGTTTCATCATGCCCGCCAGACGGCGGCGCGCCAGCTCCAGCGCCCGTTCCGCTTCTCCAACACTATAGAGCGCATCGGCAAGTTGCGCCTGTTTCAGTAGCAGCGAGCCTTTGTGTTCACGTCCGCCCTGAAAGCGCATTTCAACCAGCCGCGCGCTGTCGGCGCGCTGCGCGGCGATACCTTTCGCCAGCGTCATCAGATCCTGTGCATACAGCATATCGGAAAAAGCCTTGCGCAAATCATATTCAACATTCGAGCGCGTCTGATCGAAATTGGCTTTTTCGGCGTAGAGTTCCGCTTCCTTTTGCGTTACCCCCGCGCGGTCGGCGAAGCCGTTGAAAATCGTATAGCTGGCGTTCAGCGAGGTCGACAGGCTTTCTTTTTTGTCCCAGTTGCCGTCGCCGTCCGTTGGTCTGCTCTCACCGATGCTGCGGCTGGCGCTGGCTGACACGCTGGGATAATAAACTGACTCCTGCGACTTGAGCGCGGCCTCGGCCTCTTTCAGCTTCAGCCGCCCGACGGAGAGATCAATATTGTTCTCCACCGTTCGGGAAAAGCAGTCCTGCCAAGTCAGCGGTTCATCGGCATAAAGCAACCCCGCCAGCAAAAGCAGGGCCGCTGTTACGGAAAAACGATTCGGTTTAAAAAGGGACATGGTTGCGAACTATAACGCTTTGCCTGAAAAAATATTGCTAATTTTTAAACTTTTTTTGCCGGCGGTTCTTTGCCGAGTCTGGCGAGGACAGCTTTAAGGTCGGCCCACGATTCACCTTTATGAGAGGGAGAACGCAATAGAAAGGAAGGGTGGTAAGTCGGCATGAGGTCGATGCCTTCGTATTTGCACCATGTTCCGCGGAATTTGGTGATGGCGACATCTTCCTGAAGCAATCCCTGTACGGCGGTTTTGCCGAGCGCGACGATGATTTTCGGTTTGATGAGCGCAATCTGCGCTTTGAGGTACGGAATGCAGGCGTTCATCTCTTCCGGAAGCGGTACGCGGTTGCCTGGTGGACGGCATTTGACAATGTTGGCGATGAAAACGTCTTCGCGTTTATAACCCATCGCTTCGATCATTTTGTCGAGCAGCTGGCCCGCCGCGCCGACGAACGGACGGCCTTGAATATCTTCATCCGCGCCGGGCCCTTCGCCGACGAACATGATGTCGGGCCGGTTCGGGTTGCCTTCGCCGGGAACGGTGTTTTTACGTGATGCCTGGAGAGGGCAGGCGGAACAGACGCGCACCTGTCCGGCGATTGCTTCGAGCGTTTTACCGGTGACACGAACACTGCTTTGCGGCGTTTGTGCGGCCGACGGAGCGGAGCGGGGCGCGGAAGACCGTACAACGGGTTTCTGTGCGGGTGCCGGTTTCTGTGCCGGTGCGGGTTTTAGCGCGGCCAGCGTTTCCGACGAAACTTCCAAGGTTTGGAAGCCTTCCTCTTTTTTGTATTCGAGGAAGTCCTGGAGATTGCTGACAAACTGTTTGATATCCGCCATTGCTGTTTATGGATACCGGAAATTACTTCGCGGCGGAAGTTTTATTGCGGAGCTGTTGGAGCAGCGTTTCCATATCAGCGGGAAGCGGTGCTTCAAACGTCATCCGTTTTCCAGAGATTGGATGGTTTAGCGAAAGTTTGGCGGCGTGCAGCATCTGGCGGTTGGCTTTGATGGATGAAGCCCGCGCCCGGCCATAGACGGTATCGCCGATAACCGGATTTTTAATATGTGCCATGTGGACGCGGATCTGATGCGTCCGGCCTGTTTCAATCTTCACTTGCACCAGCGCCGCTTCGCCGAGCGGCTCCAGCACTTCAAAATGGGAAACCGCCTCACGTCCGTTACGGACATTCACCGCCATTTTTTTGCGGTGCAGCGGATTTCTCCCTATCGTTGTTTCGATCGTGCCGCGCTTGCCGTATGGCACGCCCCAGACAATAGTCAGATATTCCTTGGCCGTCTCGCGTTCCTTAAACTGCCGCGTCAGCTCATTCATCGCCTTTTCGTTTTTCGCGACCACCATCACGCCGCTGGTGTCTTTGTCGAGCCGATGAACAATTCCGGGGCGCTTTTCGCCGCCGATGCCGGTCAGGTCGGTGCAGTGGTGGAGCAGGGCGTTGACCAGCGTGCCGGTTTCGTTGCCGACCGCCGGATGCACCACCAGCCCAGCCGGCTTGTTGATGACGATCATGTTGCGGTCTTCGTAAAGAACGTTCAGGGAAATATCTTCCGCCTGCGGTTCGGCGGGGGTTGCCTCGGGAACCGTCCACTCCGCGCGGTCACCGGCGCGTATTTTCTGGTTCGCCTTGCACGGCGCGCCATTGACAGTCACCCGGCCTTCTTTAATCAGCGCCTGCCAGCGTGACCGCGAATGTTCCGGCACCGCTTCCGCCAGCCACGCATCCAGCCGCGCTTCCGGTTTATCTGCAACTTTTTCCACCCGTGGTGAGCCTGTCGAATCCATAGGGCGGGGATGTAACCACTAATCCTCACGAAAGGACACTCATTTCCAAGGGTTGGAAGTCGGATGTCTGTCTTCCTTCTTCCGCCGCGATTGACACACGCATTCCGGTTTGGCACCCTTTCGCTCACGAAAACGCGTATTCCTGCGGGTTTCAACGGGTGTGTATCCGCGCTGCACGAAAAGCGATTTCTGATCAACGGTAAAGGGCGGCATACCTTATGAGTCTTAAAACCAGCTTTGCTTTGACGCAGAAAGATATTCCAACCGCCTGGTATAATCTCAACGCTGACTTTCCTGTGCCGATGTCGCCGCCGTTGCATCCTGGCACCAAACAACCGATGCCGCCGGAAGCGCTGGAAGCCATCTTTCCGCGCAACCTCATTGAGCAGGAAATCAGCACAGAGAAATACATCGAGATTCCCGAACCCGTCCGCGAAATTTATTCACTCTGGCGTCCCACGCCATTGCTGCGCGCCGTTCGGCTGGAAAGGGCGCTGAACACACCTGCGCACATTTATTATAAATACGAAGGCGCCAGCCCCGCCGGCAGTCACAAGGTCAACACCTCCGTGCCGCAGGCCTATTTCAACAAACTCGCCGGCACCAAACGGCTCGCTACGGAAACCGGAGCCGGTCAGTGGGGCGCCTCGCTGGCGTTCGCATGCAGCCTGATCGGGCTGGAATGCAACGTTTACATGGTCAGGGTCAGCTACGACCAGAAGCCGTATCGCCGGATGCTCATGCATACGTGGGGCGGAACCGTTCACGCGAGCCCGAGCAAATTGACTGAATATGGCCGCAAACTGCTCGCCGAAAATCCGGACTGCTCCGGCAGCCTCGGCATCGCCATCAGCGAAGCCATTGAGGACACGGTCACGCACCCGGGTACAAAGTATTCGCTCGGCAGCGTGCTCAACCATGTCTGCCATCACCAGACCGTTATCGGCGAAGAAACGATCAAACAGATGGAGCTGGCCGGCGAAGAACCGGACGTGATCTTCGGTTGTTGCGGCGGCGGCAGTAATTTCGCCGGACTCGCGTTTCCTTTTATCCGGGGAAAAATCCGTGACGGGAAAAAATACCGACTGGTCGGCGTCGAGCCGTCGGCATGCCCAACCTTGACGGAAGGCGAGTTGCGCTATGATTTCGGCGACATGGCGGAAACCACGCCGCTGATGATGATGTACACGCTGGGCCACAAGTTTATGCCGCCGAGCATCCACTCGGGCGGATTGCGCTATCACGGCATGTCGCCGATGGTCAGCCACGCGCTCCAGCTCGGCCTCATGGAAGCGAAGGCCTATCACCAGACCAAGGTGTTCGAAGCGGCGGTGCTTTTTGCGCGCAAGGAAGGCATTGTGCCCGCGCCGGAGTCATCCCACGCCATTGCGGCGGTGGTGGACGAGGCGATCAAGGCGCGCGAGGAAGGCAAGAAGCGCGTATTGCTCTTCAACCTCTCCGGCCACGGCCTGCTCGATCTCAGTTCATTCGAAAGTTATATGCACGGCAAAATGCAGGATGTTTAACCTCAATCAAAGGATCGTCATGAAATCCATCTCCGCCAAAATCTGTTTAGTACTTGTGTGCGGCGTGCTCGCCGGCGCGGTGTCAGCTCAGGCACAAGTCCCCGTCGTGGCTGGTCATTATCCTGCGGGTGCCGAAGGCATTAAAGGCGCGTCGCTGCCGCCGCCCGGCTTTTATTTCCGTGACTACAATATGTACTATTCCGCGGACACGTTCAGGAACGGTCCGCCGGACTTCGATATTTCGGCCTACATCAACGCCCCCCGGTTGATCTGGATGACGGATAAGGAAATCTTCGGCGCGCATTACGGAATGGACGTGATCGTTCCTTTTGTTTCCATGGACTGGACTGCGAAGGGTGCCAGCGATCATTATTCGGGCATTGGCGACATCCAGCTCGAACCGTTGCTGCTATCATGGAATTTCCAGCAGTTCGATCTCGCGGCGGGTTATGCGGTCTGGGTGCCGACCGGCGACTATGAGCCCTCCCGTCCTGATTTGGTCTCAAAGGGTTTTTGGTCGCACATGCTGACGCTGGGCAGCACCTGGTACCCGGACAAAGAAAAGACCTGGGCGATGTCACTGCTCAACCGCTACGAGTTCTGTCATGAACAGGAGAAAACGGACACGGATCCCGGTCAGGTTTTCACCACGGAATGGGGCCTTAGCAAAAGCCTGCGCCAAGGCCTGGATGTAGGCTTTATCGGCTATTACCAGCAACAGACCACTAAGGATTCCGGTCCAAATGTCTCCAGCGAACGGGATCGCAAGGTCGGCGTCGGCCCCGAAATCTCCGTGTTCTGGCCGCAGCTCGTCATGTTTACATCCATTCGCTACACCTACGAATTCGCCGCCGTCGACCGGCCCGAAGGTCAGCTGCTCACGCTGACGCTGACGAAACCGTTTTAATTGTAGGACAGGCTTCCTTGGTATTCCGAGGAGCCTGTGTTTTCGGATCGCCACACGCTCCCGAATACGGGACTCGACCAGCGGGAGAGAGGCTTCGCTATCGCGAAGCAATGACCGCAGGGAATGGCAACCGCGTCCTACAACCACAAAGGAATATGTCGTTTCAATTGTTAACGGCGCTCATTTCCAATGATTGGAACTTGGGCTATAGAAAAGGATTCTATAGCTCATGAACCGGTGGCAGGTTCGATCAGGCGGTAGCTGGTACTTCGCCCGCTAGCGGAATTTTTTTCCAGAATGCCGCGCTCAAGCAGTTCGCTAATGTCGCGCAATGCGGTGTCGGTTGAGCACTTGGCCAGCTTGGCGTATTTGGAGCTGTTCAGATTTCCTTCAAACCCGCCCAGCAGGCGGTTGATGACGATCCGCTGGCGGGCGTTGATCGAACCTTCGTTGATCTTTTCCCAGATGCGCGCCTTCTTCAAAACTCCGGAGAGCGTTTCTTCCGCGCGGTCAATCGTCCGGCCCAGACATTCAAGAAACCACTCCATCCAGCGGGTAATGTCGGTTGTTCCCTTTTGTGAAAATTCGAGAGCGGCATAATACGCTTTCCGCTCCGCTTCAATTTGTGACGACATGCTGTAGAAACGCTCGGAGGTTTGGTCCGCCCGTGCCAGAGCCAGCTCCGCAATGGCACGTCCAATGCGCCCGTTGCCGTCGTCAAACGGATGAATCGTAACGAACTGGAAATGAGCCAGTGCCGCTTTCAAAACCGGATCCATGCCGGACTCGGAATTAAACCAGGTCAGGAATGTCGTCATTTCTTCCGGAACGCATTTGGCGTCTGGCGCTTCATAATGAATTTTCTCGTAACCGATGCCGCCGGAGACAACATACATTGGACCGGTTCGCCATGCGCCGACCGTAATATCGCGCATTCCGCTGCGACCGGTCGGAAAGAGCGCCGCGTGCCAGCCGAACAAACGCTTCTCGGTCAGCGGCTCGCTGTATTCTCTGGTCGCATCGAGCATCATTTCAACAATGCCGTCGATGTGGCGGGCGGCAGGCGGCAGTCCGCCGATATCCATTCCAAGGTGGCGGGCAATCGAAGAGCGAACCTGATTGGCATCCAGTGTTTCACCTTCGATGGCGCTGGATTTGACGATTTCAGAAGTCAGATTGGCCAGCCCGGCTTCGGCACGCTGCCGGAAACCCTGAGATTTCATCTGGCCGAGCAGATGGCCTTGCCGATGACGAACAGACGCGAGTAGGGGCACCAGTTTTCCGGCATCCCATTGGAGATCGGGCCATTCCTTGAGTTGATGGATATAAATCATAATCACCGTACCTTTTGCGGCGAATAATAGCCTTAATCACCGCGTCGGCAAGTCTATTCGCCGCACCTTTTGCGGCGAATATGCAGCCTAATTACCGCAAAGATTTGGTGGAGCGGACACTCCGTGTACGCTTACTCGTCCGCCGCAGGAGGAAAACGCGCCGGGACGGCGCGTTCCACATGGTTTCTCCGACCAAAAAGACGAAGTGAGTTTTGACGCTTCGCTTCTTTTGGAATACCAAAAGCGCTTTCGCCCCGACAAATTTGGGGCTCAGGTCCAGTCGTTGGAAATTACTAGATTACCGGACTGACTCTGGGTCAGACACCTGCAAGCAGTTTAAAATACACCTCCAGTTATCCTCAGCTTCGGGGATTTGAGCCTTGATGGTTTTCAGTTGTAAGATCGTGACCTCATTTATAGAAGACATTGGAGCCTTCCGTTTCAGATGTGCGTCGACTGATTTTTTTTCCATAATAAAAACGCGTGGTGTGGCACAATCCTCTCCGTAATAAAAATCCCGGCCGCTAACCTTTCCGTTGCATCCCCAAACACCGACAAAAATATCGTAATGGATGTCACTTTTGATGATAAAGCCGTCAGCATTCTCTGCTCGCCGGTATTTGACTGATATCTTGCAGTTTTTTTCTCCATTCGGAGAGTGGGCGATAATGTCATAGCCGGGCATGTTTCGACTGGCGATGGAAGTAATAATTCCAAAGCGTACCATCAGCAACCCTCGCACCCAAACCTCGGCACCTTCTGCGCGGATAGAAGAATCTATATTGTTGAAGTTCATTAAATTTCAATCCTCCTTCTCTTTTCCCCATTTTTGATCGCGTTGCGGCGCGCCAATCGCTGGTATGGGAATTCCGAAAGTCCTATTGCTTGCTCCACAGGTTCGACAGCCCGCTCTGATATTTACCTAATCCCGCTTCAAATTTATCTTAAGCTGGATCGATCTCATCCTTTTCGCCTGTGCTAAGGGGCTTGAGCATTTTTCCGTTTTGGGCCAAGTCGTAATTCCTGTGCTGATAGACCAAAATCGCGTCCAAATTCTGCTTATAGTCGGCCCAGCTTGTAACCAAATAAGATGCCCGGTAGCCCTTTTTGTCGGGCTTAATTGTTTCAGGAGGTAAGCGATCAAGGATTTCTTCGTATGCTACTTTCCAAATTTTCAGCATATTGGTTTTCCCGGTGAAATACAGATACATGAAGACCTTGCTTTTCCCTTCCTTGCCTTTTACCGGGGCCGACAAACTGAGACCGGCACCTAAGTATGAAATCGGAAACGGAAGTTCGAGGCCTTTGGATTTCAACGAGGCGACAATGTCGCTGAATATTTTTACCGATAATTCAGCCTCGGCCCCATACCCCTTCTCGGCCTGAAGAGACAGCCATGCTTTTTGATCTGAAAGGTAAACTCCGCGCCCGGATTTCACCATAGCCTTCGTCTGTTCCAGAGCATCATTGGATTTTTTTATTTTATTAAATATTTGATCGATCTGTCGGGTTTTAGTCGCCGCCAATCCAAGTTCTTGTCTGAAATAAAGCGATAGTTCAAAAAGCTTAATTCGGAGCTCAGGCGTAACCTCTATGCTCGCTTCATCACCATTTGTGCCTTGCCCGTCGTTATTCCCGCTTTCTGCGCTCACAGCAATGTGTTGGTATAACTCAAGATATTTTTCGATGATCGAATCTGACGCCAGCATTACAAGCCGCATTGCAAGGAACTGCATCTGCTGAAGCGACTCCACCTTAATGCTGTTCTTTTGGATCATCTCCTCAAATTTGGTCAGGATTTCGTTGAAGAGCCCGACGCGCTCTTCAAAAACTTTTTGCCCGCGCTCTTTTTCCTCTTCCGCTTCTGACTGTTTACTTAAAAGCGTCATAGTGATAACGGCGGCAAATATGGTGCCAAAAATAGCCGCCGCGAATTGCTGCGCAGCGGCATCTTTCAGGAGTGAAAACAGGGGTTGAAACCCAAAAAATGCCGCAACAGCAATGACAACCACAAAACCAAATGACCGACCGGTTTTCTTATTCACATCAGCTTCCTTTATGTTACCCAAGCAAATCGGGCGATATCCTAAACTCTCAAACTTCTGAAAAGACGAACGCTTGCACGTATTGCTAAACGGCATTAAACATGCGCCTCTTTCCCAGCCTTTTTCCTCTGATCTTTCTCATTCAACCAGTTTTTATGCATCAGAGAATGTTGTGCCGACTCGTATTTGGACCCGTGCTCATCCGAATAGAGACTGACCGTCCCCCGCTCGTTCGTCGTCATCGTCCTTTTTTGCAGAGTTAAGCGGCAGTTCGAGGCCGTCCAAGTGGATCGAAGATCGTCGTCATTTGACGGTGCGCCGTATTTTTTTATCATCAGACCCGCAAGGTTTTCCGGGCAGGGATCGACATAAAGTGCTACTTCGTACAGCCGCCAAAGAGGCGCCTCATTTGAGCCAGCGTTTTTGAAGCTTACGCCGCCGCCACAAGGAAAGCCCTCGAAGGTCTCTCCCCCCGGAAGATTATAGACTCTTTTCTCCCGAAATCCGCAGTCGCAAACTAGGTCGAACGCGTCCCCGTCGTTCAGCCGTCCTGAATAGTTGTTCGGCGAGTCTCCTAATGTGAAGCCAGCGAAACTCTCTGGGAGTGTGCTGGACTTTGTAGAGCTTTCCGTTCGGAGCACACGGTTCTTCACAAAACTGATCGCAAACATCACTGGTATTACAAATACCACCAACAAAAAAAATCCTATGCAGCCGCAGTTGCCTGATTTACCGCTGTAACAAGACCCGTTCATTCGACCTTTTTGCTTTCTGTCGATAACGCCGAGGCGAAATAAATCGGCAGATCAGAGATACTACTTTTTCTTCCAGGATTTAGTTTTGACATACCGAATACCCGTACCCGGGATGCTGAAAGTTGTTCGTTGCAAGCCGTTGGCTTGCATTCCTATTCTAGCCCCCTTGCGCCCGATGCTGAATCCAACGCCGGATTTTGAGAGGTTAACATGGACCGGGCCAAGTTTGATTGTTTTTCTGAATTGCAGACCCATGATACGAATCTCCTTTTAAAATTGCCGGTTAGCGAGACAGCAACACTATGGCCACGATTACGACCACAATTATAACAGCGATCAAACCCGTCTTGTTTGACTTCTTTGCGGGCACATCGGCATCGCTTGTAGTGCCGGCGGCATTCGACTTCCCAGGCAAGCTGGTGAGTGTCACGCCGTTGTCTGCCAAATTTCCCTGAAGGTCTTCGATTTGTACTTTGACACCCAGGTCATCCAGGAATTTTTTCTCTACATTGCCGACCAACATTTTTCCATTAATTTTTATAGCCCCTTCTGAGGTCTTCCCGTCAGGTCTGATACTGGCCAAAGTCGCGGTTTCGTCAGCAAAGCGTTGTCCATTGTAAATTCTGATGCCAACACCATAGGCGGCTTTAAATTCATCTTTTAGCGTTTCAACTTTTGTTCTGCCATGAGCACTTATATGAGCCATAATATTTCCTCGAGATGAATGAATTTAAAAAAAATCCGGGGCGGTTTCGCCCCAGATTATCGCGGAATCCAATTATTAAGTCAGACTGGCCAAAGAAACGGAGTTGTCCGCTAGCTCGCCCGCTTTGTCTTCGATTTGAACTTTTACGCCGAGTTGCTCCATGAACTTCTTTTCGAGGTTCCCGACCAACATTTTCGCATTGATTTTTATTTCACCGTCTGACGCTTTTCCTTCTCTAATACTGGCTAAAGTTACGCTGTCGTCAGCGCGATGGCCGCCGATGCCGGGATTGTAAACCCTCAATTCAACACCATACGCCTCTTTAAACTCTTTTCTCAACGTTCCGACTTTTGTTTTCCCATGCGCATTGATGTCCGCCATTTTGTACTCCTTGTGGTTACTTGCTTCCGGCGGACAGCTCGGCTTCCTCCTGCATAACAGCCCACCGCTAACGCGATAAAACGTAGTTTGGCTACGTGGATTTTGCAAGCCTCTAAACGTAGTTTAACTGCGTGATAAAAAAGAGGTTAGGTCAACGAATTGCGGAGTTGCGGAAACGCGCCGGACTGACGCAAGAGCAGTTTGCCGAGAAGACCGACTATTCTGTCGAATTCATAAGCTTTGTCGAACGCGGTATCAATGCGCCGTCAATTGAAGGTTGCGAAAGAATCGCCAAGGCTCTTGGCCTTTCACTTAAAGACCTGTTCGATTTCTGAATCCCAAGCGGATTGCGAGTTGCTCGTTACGCATCACTCCCGAATCTGGCCGTCACCCGAGATCACATACTTGTAAGTGGTCAGTTCTTCGAGCCCCATGGGGCCGCGGGCGTGGAGTTTGTCGGTGCTGATGCCGATTTCCGCGCCCATGCCGAATTCGCCGCCGTCGGTGAAGCGCGTAGAGGCGTTGACGTAAACGGTGGCGGAATCGACCTGCGCCAGAAACTTTTTCGCCGCCTTTGCGTCGGTGGTGATGATGGCGTCGGAGTGCTGTGAGCCGTAGGTGTTGATGTGATCAATCGCGGCCTGCACGTTGTTGACGATGCGGACGGCGAGAATCATGTCGAGATATTCGGCGTACCAGTCTTCTTCGGAGGCGGGTTTAATCGCGGCATCAAATTTCCGGACGGCTTCGTCGCCGCGCAGTTCCACACCGAGCTGTTTGAAGCGGGCGATCATGCGGGGCAGAAAAGCATCCGCGATGTCTTTATGGACGAGCAGCGTTTCCATGGCGTTACAGACGCCGGGGCGCTGGCACTTGGCATTTTCGGCGATGGCGAGCGCCATGTCGATATCGGCTTTCGCATCGACGTAGGTGTGGCAGACACCTTTGTAATGTTTAATGACGGGAATCCACGCCATTTCGGTGACGGCTTTGATGAGGCTTTCGCCGCCGCGGGGCATAATCAGATCGATCTTGCCGGTCATCTGGCAGAGTTCGCGTACGGCATCGCGGTCGGTGGTTTCGACCAGCTGAATGGCGTCGACGGGCATTTTCTTTTTCTTGCCGCCGTCGCGCAG